>NZ_JBLFFN010000018.1:0-102621 GCF_051400855.1 Variovorax stachyos
TGAGCAACACGGGCGGTGGCGTGATCGGCGCCGAGCCGGTGCCACAGACGCCTGTGCAGCCGGGCACGGGAACAGGCAGCGGCGATACCGGGACCTCGAATCCGACGACGCCGGACACCGGCACCGGCACCGGCACCGCCCCCGGCAGCGGCACCGGCGGTGCAACGATCGCATCACCAAGCTACGTGCCCACGCCAGGGACCATCACCGCTGCCGGCAGCGTCCTCAACGATGCGGGCCGAATGTACGCGGGCGGCCCCATCCAGCTGCAGACCCCGCAGGTCGACAACAACGGCGGCTCCCTCACCACGACGAGCCTGGCCGTCAGCGGGCCGAGCTTCAGCAACGTGGGCGGCAGCGTGAACGTGGCCCAGGGCTTCAGCGCCAACGTCGATCGCTTCGACAACACCGGCGGCACGCTGCGCGCAGGCAGCCTGCAGATCGCCAGCACGGGCGACCTGATCAACACGGACGGCAAGCTGGAGAGCAACGCCGATGCGAGCTTGAGCGCCGGCGGGTCGCTGGACAACACGCGCGGCAGCGCCTCCGCGACCGGCGCACTGACGGCCAACGCCAACGGCGCCATCGACAACACCGCCGGCCTGCTTGTCGCCAACCAAGGTGTCGCAATCGGCGCGCAGTCGCTGAACAACAGCCAGGGCAGCATCCAGTCGGCCACGGCCGGCACGCGGCTCACGGTGGCACAGCAGTTGCTCAATGCACAGGGTTCCATCGGCGGGGCGACGGATCTCGCCATTCAGGCGGGCAGCCTGAGCAGCAGCGGCAGCCTGCGCGGCAACAACGACAGCACCATCGAGGTCACGGGCGCCCTCGTCAACGACGGCAGCATCACGTCCGGGCGGCACACGACCATCACGGCGGGCCATCTGCAAGGCAGCAGCACCAGCGTGCTCGCTGCCGGCACCCTGGCCGACGGCAAGCTCGGCAGCGCGGGCGACCTGCGCGTGACCACCACGGGCGCGCTGGTGGCCAACGGCACGACGCTCGCCGCCGGCGATGTCACGCTGCAGGGCGCGAGCATCGACCTGTCCTCCGGTACCACCAGCGCCACCCGCATCGCGCTGACGGCCACGCAGGGCAACGTCATCACCAGCGCGGCGACGATCACCACCTCGGGCACGCTGCGCGTGACGGCCGACAGCCAAGCCAGCCAGACGCTCGTCAACCAGGGCGGCAACCTCAACGCCGGCCAACTGAACCTGAGCGCCTCGAACATCGCCAACACCCAAGGCGGCGAGATCGTGCAGACCGGCAGCGGCGCAACGACCATCGCGAGCTCGGGCGCGATCGACAACAGCGGCACCATCGCGAGCAATGGCGCCATCACCATCGCCGCGGGCAGCCTGAACAACCAGGGCGGCGCCCTCCGCGCCGCCGGAACTTCCGATCTTTCGTTGACCGTGGCCGGCCTGCTGGACAACAGCCGGCAAGGCGAGCTCAGCGCCGGCGGCAAGCTCACGCTTCAGGCCGGCAGCCTGGTCAACGACGCCGGGCGCATCACCTCCGCCCGACCTCTCCAGCACGACGATCGGGTCGACCAGCAACGCCGGCGGCACCATCGCTGCCAACGGCAACACCGGCCTGGTCGCCGGCAGCCTGGACAACAACGCGGGCACCGTTTCCGGCCTGGGCAGCGTGACGGCGAACATCCTCGGCGCGGTGAACAACAAAGCAGGCACGCTGGCTGCCAACCAAGGCGTCACGCTTGATGCAGGCGCACTGGACAACACGCAGGGCACGATCCAGTCGGTGCAAGCCGGCACACGTTTGAATGTGACCGGCGCCTTGACCAATGCGCAGGGTCAGGTCAGCGCCGCGACCGACCTGAACATCCAGGCCGCCAGCTTGGCGAACAGCGGCACCCTGCGCGGCGGCAACGACACCAGCATCGACGTCACCGGCCTCCTGGCCAACGATGGCAGCATCACCGCCGGGCGCCACACCACCCTGACGGCAGGCAGCGTGCAGGAGGGCAGCACAGGCGTTCTCGGCGCAGGCATCCAGGCCGACGGCAAGCTCGGCACCGCGGGCCAGCTGCGCGTGACGACCGCCGGGGCCCTGGTGGCCCGGGGCACGCACCTCGCCGCGGAAGACGCCGTGCTGCAGGGCGCAAGCATCGACCTGTCCGGCAGCACCAACGGTGCCGCCAACATCGCGCTCAGTGCCACCCAGGGCAATGTCGTCACCAGCGGCGCCGCGGTGGCGACGGCTGGCACGCTGCGTGTCGTCGCCAACAGCCAAGGCGCCCAGACGCTCGTCAACAAGGGCGGCAAGCTCAACGCCGGCCAGTTGAACCTGAGCGTCTCGAACCTCGCCAACACTGCCGGCGGCGACATGGTCCAGACCGGCAGCGGCACCACCACCATCGCGACCTCCGGCGCCATCGACAACAGCGGCGGGCGCATCGCCACCAATGCGCAGGACCTGACCCTCGACGCCGCAGGCGGCATCGTCAACACCGCCGGCAAGATCGAGCACGCCGGCAACGGCACCCTGCGCATCGCCGGCAGCAGCTACAGCGGCGCGCAAGGCGAGATCGTCGGCAACGGCGCGCTGGCCGTGAACGTGGCCGGCGGCTTCGGCCAGGACGGCGGCAGCACCCACGCCAGGCAGATCACCATCGATGCAGGCGCCCTGAGCAACCAGGGCGGCAAGATCGTGCAGGCCGGAACAGCGGCCACGCGCATCACCGTGGTGGGCGCCGTGAACAACAACGCCGGCACGCTGGCCAGCAACGGCGACACCACCGTTGCCGCCGGCAGCCTCGCCAACAAAGGCGGCACGATCCGCGCCGCCGAGACCGCCAACCTCGGCCTCGCCATCGGCGGCATGCTCGACAACAGCAGCCATGGCGAGATCGGTGCCGGCGGCACCGCGTGGCTCAATGCCGGCAGCTTGAACAACGACGGCGGACGCATCACCGCCGTGGGCGATCTGAATGCCGCGGTCACCGGCCCTGCCAGCAACCGCGCCGGCACCCTGGCCGCCAACGGCAGCACGACGCTGAACGCCGGCACGCTCGACAACAGCGGCGGCACCGTCGCCGCCGTCACCGGCAAGCTGAACATCGGCACCCTCGGCGCGACCACCAACGCCGGTGGCCGCCTCCAGGCTGGCGGCGCCGCGACCCTGAGCAACGCGGGCCTCGACAACAGCAGTGGCAAGATCTTCGGCGACAGCCTGAGCATCGACACACGCGGCCAGGCGCTCACCAACGCCCAAGGCACCATCGCCGCCACCAGCACGGCCAACCTGCAATCGGGCGCCTTGAACAACCACGCCGGCCTGATCCAGTCCGGCGCCGCGATGGTCATCGATACGCATGGCCAGCAGCTCACCAACACCTACGCCGCCAGCTACGGCAACGGCCAGGGCGGCATCGCCAGCGGCGGCACGCTGACGCTCGCCAGCGGCACCCTGGACAACACCGCCGGCTTCATCGGCGCGAAGGCCGCGCTGCTCGCCAGCACCAGCACCGTGATCAACGCCGGCGGCGGCCTCGTGCTCGGCCAGGACAGCGTCAGCATCGACGCCAACGGCGCCGGCTACGACAACCGCGGCGGCCGGACCTTGGCGCTGGGCGACCTGCGCATCGCCGCCGGCGCCATCGACAACACCGGCGCGCTGATCCGCTCATCGGCCACCACGACCCTCGACACCGGCAGCCTCGCGAACGCCGCGACCCTGGGTACCGACCAGGGCATCGAGGGCAGGAACGTCGTCATCGCCGCCGGCATGCTGGTCAACAACGCAGGCGCCATCCGTGCCGACGTCGACGCCACCATCACCAGCGGCGGCGGCATCGACAACAGCTTCGGCCTGATCTCCGCCGGCAACGCCCTGCGCATCACCGACCCGAACGCCGCCAATCCGGCCGCCAAGACCCTGGGCCTGGTCAACAGCAGCGGCAAGCTGGTCGCCAACAAGAGCCTGCAGATCGATGCCGGCACCTTCAGCGCCGACGGCCAGGCCCTCTCGGGCCAGGACCTGAGCATCGCGCTGAACCAGGACATCGTGAACAACGCCGAGATCGCGGCCAACGGCACTCTCAGCTACACCACCACCGGCAACTTCGCCAACCACGGCAAGCTGCTGGCCGGGCAGACGCTCAACATCGGCGGCCACAACATCGAGAACTCCGCCGGTGCGGAGATGTCCGGCAGCACCACCATCGTCAGCGCGAGCGGCACCTTCGCCAATCGCGGGCTGATCGACAGCAAGGGCAGCACGCAGATCAACGCGGGCACGCTCCACAACATCGGCACCGGCCGCATCTACGGCGATTCGATTTCGATCGGCGCGGGCGTGCTCAACAACCACGCCGAGACGGTCAACGGCATCACCAGCTCGGCCAGCATCGCCGCGCGTGACTCGCTCGACATCGGCGCCGGCACGATCAACAACCGCGAGCGCTCGCTCATCTTCAGCGCCGGCGACATGTTCATCGGCGGTGCGCTGGACGCGAACCGCTACGCCACCGGCCAGGGCGCCACGCTCGACAACCTGAGCGCGGACATCGAATCGCTGGGCAACATGACCGTGTCGATGGCGCAGGTCAACAACCGCGACGTGCACATCCAGAAGGGCACGCCCACGACCACCCAGAGCACCGTGGTCCAGGTGGCCGCGATGGTGCCCCTGGACGGCATCACCTTCCACCCCTTCGAGCAGGTCCGCCTCGATCCCGCCAACGGCATGGTGTACCTGCGCAAGCCCGATGGCACGGAGGAACTGGTCGGCATGGGCGGCTACGGCGTCTGGACGAACTACCTCACCGTCACCGAGGAGACCGCCACCAACCTCGCCCCCGCGCGGCTGGTGGCCGGCGGGAACATGACGGTCAACGGGCGCCTGCTGAACCAGGACAGCCAGGTCCTGGCCGGCGGCACGCTCAGCGCCACCGACTACCAGTCGGAGCAACTGAGCGGCACGCGCACCACGACCGGCACCGCCTTCGTGATCAACCACAAGGGCGAGGTCGGCCCGCTGGTGCCGCTCACCGTTGCGCCCACGAGCCTCAAGCTCGGTGCCTACAGGTACGAGGCCAACACCAACGCCACCGGCGGCAGCGCGCCCGGGGCCGCGGGCAGCAGCGCCAACGTCGCTGCCAATGCCGGTGCTGCAGGGGGCGTGAGCGGCAGCGCGCGCCCGGGCACCGTCGTCGAGGTGCCTGCCAACGTCGGCGCAGTCGCCAAGACCGCGGGCAGCAGCGCCGGCAGCGCGAGCGGCGCCAGCGGGCCCGATGGCACCGCGTCCACGCCCACGGGCAGCGATCCGAACGCCGTGGGCAGCCCGGGCGGTGCCGGCGGCAGCACCGCATCGAACGCCCAGGCCGGCGCGAGCCGCACCATTGCGATGGTCGTGCGCACCAGCACGCCCAATGCCAGCGTGCCCACCGCCAGCCTCTTCAGCACCCGCGCCGACCCCGGCAGCCGCTACCTGGTCGAGACCGATCCGCGCTTTGCCAACTACCGCAGCTGGCTCAACAGCGACTACCTGCTGGACAAGCTCGGCCTCGACGCCGACATCGTGCAGAAGCGCCTGGGCGACGGCTTCTACGAGCAGAAGCTCATCCGCGAGCAGATCGCGCAGCTCACCGGCTACCGCTACCTCGATGGCTTCCAGAACGACGAGGAGCAGTACGCGGCCCTCATGAGCGCGGGCGCCACCTTTGCGCAGGCCTACGGCCTGAGCCCCGGCGTGGCCCTGAGCGCCGAGCAGATGGCGCAACTGACCAGCGACATCGTCTGGCTGGTCGAGCAGACCGTGACCTTGCCCGATGGCAGCACCCAGCGCGTGCTGGTGCCGCAGGTGTACGTGCGCGTGCGGCCGGGGGACATCGATGGGTCGGGGGCACTGCTCAGTGCAGATGCGACCGTCATCAAGAGCTCGGGGGACCTCGTCAACACCGGCACCATCGCGGGACGCACGATGGTGTCGCTCAGTGCCGAGAACGTGAACAACCTGGCCGGCGGACGCATCGTCGGCGGCAGCGTCGGCATCAACGCGAAGAACGACATCAACAACATCGGCGCCAGCATCACCGCGGACAACGCAGCCGTCCTGACGGCCGGTCGCGACATCAATCTCCAGAGCACCACGCAGTCGACCGGGGATGGCCTGAACGGGGCCACCCGCATCGACCGCGTCGCTGGCGTCTACGTGAGCAATCCCGACGGCGTCCTCATCGCTTCGGCCGGCCGTGACGTCAACCTCCTCGGCGCAGCGTTGAGCAGCGGCGGCTCGGTCTCGGTCGGCGCCGGGCGCAACATCAACATGGGGACCGTCACCGAATCCAGCCGCTCCGCCGTCTTCGGCCAGGGCATGGCGGCGGTGGGCTCGGAGAGCCGCGAGATCGGCTCGGTCATCCAGGGCACGGGCAATGTGCGCCTGGCCGCCGGCAACGACCTCAACATCCGCGCCGGCGCGGTCGCCAGCACGGACGGAGCGCTGGTCGCCACTGCCAGGAACGACATCAACCTCACGGCGGGCCAGGCCACCTCCAACCTCGCCGTCGCGACTGTCAGCTCCTCGAGCAGCCTGCTCAAGAAGACCAGCAGCAGCACCTTCGACAGCAGCAACAGCACCGAAGTGCTCTCCAGCAGCCTGAGCGGCAACACCGTCGCCCTGGTGGCGGGCAACGACATCCATGCCCAGGCCGCGCAGCTGCGCGCCGATGAGGCCATGAGCCTCTCGGCCGGCCGCGACATCAACTTCAGCACCGCCACCCAGACCACCCAGGAAGCGCACGCGAGCCAGACCCGGACCAGTGCCACCGGCGTCGGCAAAGCCATCGGCGCGGGAATGGTGGCCACCGGCATGCCAGGCGGTGTGATCTGGGGCGGCGCCTTGATCAAGGGCGGCAGCTTCGGCACCGGCGCCGAGGCCATCACCCGCAACGACGCCATCGGCACCACCGTCTCTGCCGGCAGCCTGCAGACGGTGAGCGGCCGGGACACCACCCTGAAGGCCGCCACCGTCGTGACCGATGGCGACATCACCATGATCGCCGGTCGCAACCTCACGATCGAGAGCGCGCAGAACACCAGCACCGAAGTGCGGCACGAGGCGACGGGCAAGAGCGGTTCCGTGGGCACTTGGTACAACCCCGCGGTCGGCAACGTCAAGAACGCGGAGTCCACCGCCACCTTCCGCACGACCCAGCAGTCCAGTCAGGTCGCCAGCCTCGCAGGCAACGTGACCCTGGTGGCAGGCAACGAATACCGCCAGACCGCCAGCAGCGTCATGGCCCTGGGCCAGGCGGGCCCGCTCGCCGGGGGCGACGTCAACATCCTCGCGAAGAACGTCGTCATCAACGAGGCCTTCGACACCGAGAAGTCCATCACGCTCGGCCGCAGCTCCAGTACGGTGCTGGGCGGCAGCGCCAACGTCGCTGGCCTGAGCACCGACAGCGTGCGCGGCGCCGTCAGCACCGTGCAGGCCATGGGCGAGACCAGCGACAGCCGCATGCAGGCGCTGGGTGCCGCCAACCTCGCCATGAGCGGCAAGCAGGCCTACGACGGCGCCCAGGCCGTGGCCAGCGGCGGCCAACTCAGCTACGGCGTCAGCGTCAACCTCAGCCGCAACGAGAGCCAGAGCACCAGCGTCACCACCAGCAGCCAGGCCGTGGGCTCCGGCGTCGTCGGTGCCAACAACGTCAACATCATCGCCACCGGCGCCGGGCAGGGCTCCAACATCCACGTGGTCGGTTCCACCATCGCCGCGGGCAACACCGCCAACCTCGCCGCGGACAACGACATCACCCTGGAGGCCAGCAGGGACACCAGCGTCACCGTGGGCCAGAACAGCAGCAGCGGCGCCAACGTCGGCGTGACCTTCGGTCTAGGGGCGCAGACCGGCTTCAGCATCCAGCTGGGCGTGAGCCAGGGCAGGGGCAGCAACAACCAGAACGACACCCGCTTCAACGCCACGCAGGTGAGCGGCGGCCAGGCCGTGAACATCGCGAGCGGCGGCGACCTGACGCTGCGCGGTGCCGTGGTCGATGGCCACCGAGTCACCGCCGACGTGGGCGGCAACCTGAGCATCGAGAGCCTGCAGGACGTGAGCGTGGGCCAGAGCCGCCAATCGAGCGGTGGCCTGAACGTGAGCCTGTGCATCCCGCCGATCTGCTACGGGGCCGTGGCCACCGTGGGCGGCAGCGCTGCCGGTGCCAAGGCCAATGGGGTGTTCATCAGCCCGAACACGCAGGCTGGCATCAAGGCGGGTGACGGGGGCTTCGATGTGAACGTGCGGGGCGACACCCATCTGACGGGGGCCGTCATCGAGAGCACGCAGGCGGCGATCGACGCGGGCAAGAACAGCTTCCGGACCGGCGGGGCGCTGACGATGAGCGACCTGCAGAACGTGAGCAGGTCGAACGGGAGCAGCTATGCGGTCAGCGGTGGGGTGAGCCTGGGCTACACCTCGGCAACGGACGGGAATCCGTCGTGGGATCCCAAGCCAAGACAAGCGGCGGTCCCGCCGACCGGCAGTGCCGGCGTGGGCAGTGACTCGGGCGACGAACAGAACAGCACCACGCGCAGCGGCATCAGCGGCGTCGCGGGAGACCAGTCGGTGCGGACCGGCGACAACGCCAGTGCCGGCACGCTGGTGAGGGACTGGAACACGCTGACGATCGTGCGCGATGTGCAGGCGCAGGCGCAGGTCACGCAGGAGTTCAACAGGAACGCGGCGAGAGAAATTGGGACCTATGCGGACAAGAAGTACAGCGAGTTGAGGGACTCCAGTCCGGCCGAAGCGGCGAAATGGGCAGAAGGCGGCGAGTACCGCGTGGCGCTGCACACGGCGGCAGGGGGGTTGAGTGGCGGGGTTGCCGGTGCGCTTGGGGCGGGAGCCAGCGCTGGATTGATGCCGCGCATCGGTGAGGCCATCGATGGGATGGGCTTGCCTACGCCGGTGGCGCAGGCCCTGGGCGCCGTGACGGCGGCGGCGATCGGGGCAACAGTGGGAGGCGGCGCTGGGGCAGCGAGTGCCTATAGCGTCGACATCAACAACCGGCAGCTGCATCCAAAGGAAATCACTTGGATTAAAGGTAAGGCATCCAGTTTTGCAGCCGTGCTGACGGAAAAGCTAGGGCGCGCCGTGTCCGTTGCGGAGGCAGCTAGGTGGCTTACGTTAGCAGGCGAAGGAAATGCCGACATATATAGTCAAACCACCAACTCCAATAACCTGGGAAATTATGCAAGCGAGGAGTACAACTCTTACGTGTCTGCCAAGGAGTTCATCAATCGCAACGCCGGAGACACATTTGTCGATTCGACGGGGCGCTCGCAACCTCTTTTCTCGGCGACCCCATCTGATTTTAGAAGTCCATTAACATATTCTGAGTACAGTAATGACGCGGAGTATCGAGACTTCTACTGGGAGACGCTTCAGATAAATTTGAGACCCGATCAGCCAACTACGAGCGAGAAAAAAACTTACGATGAACGCCAGCAGGTTGTAAATCGGCAGACGTTAGTGGATGTCGCAACGTTCGGAGCTTCCGTCGTAGCTGGTGCCACTGCCGTCAAGATTGTCAATGGTCGAACTACTATTGAACCAGTCTTGCGAGATTCGACCTCCGCGGCAGACGGAATTTCTGCTCCATCAGTTAAATACACACCGCCGCCTGCCCCTCCAGGCTTCTCCACCGTTACGCCGCTAGGTTCCGGAGCTTCAACTGGCTCAGTTCCTTCTGGATACGTCACAGTATCAAGATGGGTGTCCGTTGAAGAGGCTAGTCAGTGGATGAACAATCAAGGCACTGCCATACCGGCCGGTGTGGGGACACCACTTCACGGCGCCGGCACAACTACGGTCTACGTGACTGCTCCTGGCGCTGCGAAGCCGGGTGGAACAGGTCCTGTGCGTATTGATTTTGCCGTTCCGTTTGATGCACTTAAAACAGCGGGTAATTCCCAATGGAGTCAGATGTACCAGCCCATGCAAAGTACGCCAATTTACAATGTTAGAATCAATGTTCCCAATGGAATAACCTTGCCGAGGGGTCAATGAATACGGTGAAATTTTCTGGTGAACATGGAATTGTGATTCGCCGGGCTTCGCTGGAAGAGCGAGGCGTATCTATGGAGATCTTGCTCGAAGCAATGGAGGGCAATGGCCCGTCCGATCAGAATGCCGAATTGCTGATGTTTAGCCCAATATTTGGTCAAGATGCGCTAGACGTGCTTTCTGCGCGTCTCGCAAAAATCGGGTTGATTTATTTTGATGATTTCTTCGATTTGAAAATGGTTTTACCGTCTTGGTCAAAGGTTGAAATTTCAATTGTTGCCTGAGCCCCTGTTTTTCCACCAAGTTGTTTAGAAGGCATCGGAGTCGCTGCGCCTGGGCGGCCAATTTTAAACTCGTCGCTGCTAGCCGATTTGAATACAAAGCCGACCGGCGCTGTTCTTTCGCGCGGTGGTGGATTGACTGGGTTCGGCCGCGAGTCCGAATATCACAGGAAAAACGGATACATTTATGATTGCTTTTTGCATCAGATGGTCATTGCACCAGATGGTCAAACGAAATGATTGAATTTGAAAGACAAATTCAGTCCGGCCAAATTGATTGTGAGCTTTTTGAAAGAATGAAAGAAGCTGAACAATACGGTGCGGCGAGCTCTATGCAGTGGTTGATTTCTGTTCTCGCTAGACTGAAAATATTAATTGCTGCAGGGGTAATTGTAAGATTTGATCTTGGAAAGGAGATTTGTGCTCTCGATTCATTTGATGGACTTAAAGAGTTTTGCGAAAAGTACTTCCCTGATGCTGCAAAATCGTTGAAGCAATAGATGCATCGCTACTCACCAGTCGGAATGGGCATCTTTATGCCGTGCAGCGCCTGCGGCAGCAGCAGCAGAGGTTCAAAGCTACGGCCCACTTAGCGCCGCAACGTTGTATAACAGAAAATAACGTACTAGACCTGACTAGGCGGCAGTACAGCAGGCGCTTGGCGTAACTTTAGAAGATCTCACACAATCATACTTTCACCGTCGGCACAGCCACCAATCGGCGCTAACTTTTTGCTTTAATGCGCTTGAGCCGGCGCGCTTGGCGGGAGCAAGATGACATCAGATCAATGGAAGGCTTTCATCGATGTACTCCGCGACCTGTGGAAGGACAATGAGTTCACCCGACAACTATTAGTCGAAGTAGGAGACATAGAGCTGGCAATCGGAATCTACGGCGGTTTCGGTGATAACTCTATCAATTGGTTGCATAGCGGCCATCTTTCGACCTTGGGCATGCGGCCGCTGGAAACCCTATCGAGCGACGTAGGCGTGGCCAAACTAAAGGACTTTCTGATGCGTGTGCACGGATAGGGAATGAGGTGTGTATATGTTTGATCGAGCAACTGAATTGCGAACGGCATACTCGCCTGCAATGGTTGATTTTTATACTACATTTTGCCGCAAAGACGGTTTGCCCGTGGGAAATGTGGCAACCAGTCGATTAGACAATTTCATTTACGGATATCTTCTTGCGGTGCCAAAATTTCATTCTGCGCTTCCGAGCTTGATTGAATGGATTAATGAGGCCATCGACAAGCATGAGGAGAAGTGGTTTGGAGAGTCGCCAAGTTTTCATTTGATGCTTCTTTTCCGTGGCCGTGCAGTGGCATCTTGGTTGAAAGGCGAAGATGATCAACTTGTTCGAGCTGATCTTGTTCGCGCATTTGAGAGCTTCTTAAATTACAGCAGGCAGACACATTCGTCCAAAAATTTTGATGAGGCCGTGCTGGGTGATTTAATGATCCTGGCGGGGCTCAGTGGTTCTTATCAGGCAGGTGTAGAAGAGTATGAAAGGCTCGTGCAAGGTGAGTCAAAATCCTTGACGGCAGGCCGCGTCGGATATTTATTTTGCCAAACTAGGCTGGCAGGGAATGCATTGACCGACGACTACTTTTCGCTGGAAGATAAGATTCTTTTTTCCCATGTAGAAGGCAAATGGCTCAAGAACGGCTATGGGACTAGGGTGGCATTATGGATGATGCACCGATTCGAGGCTAGTCCAGTTGGCGCTCTTGAAAAGCTTAATTTCGCGTGGAATTTTATGAAGAAATCTAGGTAGAAGGATTCCCTGTTCATCGTCGCAGCACCATCTGATAGTAGATCAACGGTCGACTATCTGCAGGGAATATTGTTCGAATTCAGAGAGGGTTCAATGGCAATGAAGGAAGAATTCTCGTATTTCAAAATTAAGACCGATATGCTGGAAGTTTGCTATCAATATTGCCGGTCAAAGATATTGGCAAGCCGGCAATGGAGTCCTGGAGAGCACGAGTTTGCGTTCGCATACGAGGAGTATCGACATGCATTTACTCATCCAACAGAGAGATTGATGATTGAAGTTGTTGCGCTAGTACTGGCTGCGGGGCGCGGCGGAGCGGAAGAGTTTCATCGAAGCAAAATTGCCAATCTACTGGAGGGTGATGGGTTGGAGAGTCTTTTGTCATTCGTCTCGATAGCCAGTCGAGAGGAGTTCGGTTCGGACCTGAAGTTGTTGAATGTGCTGAGCTAAAGCCAGGTAATTGGCAGTAAATGTTAGACAAAAAAGCCATGAGCTATCAGCGATCAACTTATGAAGAAATCAAACGTGAGGTGAGTTACCTCTATTTGCATTTGTGCAAGGAAAAGGGGTTGCACGCCAGTGGTCGCATCAGGATATAGTCTCTGAAGCAACGACGGATTGGGGTTATCGATTGCCAGTTGAAGTGTTGATGCTTGAAAGCATTGCGATCATGCTCCTTGGCGGTTGGTACCCAGGCCAGGCAGCGTACCATCTTAGTGTGATTAATCAGCTTCTTGTGCATCCTGGGCTTGATATCTTGTTGGCGGATATTCCAAAGGAGGAAGCGAATGAATTGCGCCACGACATGCACGTGATGAAGTTGATTTAGAAGCGCGAGATGGCGATGAGCACAGTGAGTTTTTCAAGTGGGGGAGTGCCGAAGTCGATGTTTCGACCGATTGACGGCATTCAATACTGGCTTCAGCAAATTAAGGGGGCGCCGTGACCAGATTCCAATGTCATTGCTGCAACTTGTTTACTCTTGGTTCCCCTCCGGACGGCTCCTTTGAAATCTGTCCTGTTTGCGGATGGGAGGACGATCCGATCCAGAGTCGAGACCCTGAATACGCAGGCGGGGCAAACCGGGTGTCCCTTGTCGAGGCTCGTCAAAATTATTTGAGTTACGGTGCATCCGATCAAGCAATGCTTAATTTTGTCCGTCGTCCATTGGACACGGAACTTTCACCTCATGGGAATTCTTAAGGACTGACCCCAACTGACTTCCTGTGGACTCGCGATGGGCGCAATCGGCTCACCACGAGCGGCAAGCAGGCCCGCGACAGCTTAGAGGCACAGCTAGAGGCACAGCGGCAGCGTCGCAATCTGCTACCGCGTCAGCGTCAATCTCAGCTGCAACGTATGCCAGAGCACCAGCGTCACCACCAGCATCCATTGGCACCACCGTCCCCCCCGCCAGCCTCTTCAGCACCCGCGCCGACCCCGGCAGCCGCTACCTGGTCGAGACCGATCCGCGCTTTGCCAACTACCGCAGCTGGCTCAACAGCGACTACCTGCTGGACAAGCTCGGCCTCGACGCCGACATCGTGCAGAAGCGCCTGGGCGACGGCTTCTACGAGCAGAAGCTCATCCGCGAGCAGATCGCGCAGCTCACCGGCTACCGCTACCTCGATGGCTTCCAGAACGACGAGGAGCAGTACGCGGCCCTCATGAGCGCGGGCGCCACCTTTGCGCAGGCCTACGGCCTGAGCCCCGGCGTGGCCCTGAGCGCCGAGCAGATGGCGCAACTGACCAGCGACATCGTCTGGCTGGTCGAGCAGACCGTGACCTTGCCCGATGGCAGCACCCAGCGCGTGCTGGTGCCGCAGGTGTACGTGCGCGTGCGGCCGGGGGACATCGATGGGTCGGGGGCACTGCTCAGTGCAGATGCCGCCGTCATCAAGAGCTCGGGCGACCTCGTCAACGCCGGCACCATTGCAGGTCGCGCGCTGGTCACCATCGATGCGGACACCATCGGCAACCTCGGGGGCCGCATCACCGGCGGCAGCGTCGGCCTGCAAGCCCGGACGGACCTGAACAACATCGGGGGCACCATCGACGCGCGAGACGCGTTGTCGATCACCGCGGGCCGCGACATCAACATCCAGACCACCACCCAGACCACCACCAGACCACGGGAGGCCTGATCGGCAGCACGGGTGTCGACCGCGTCGCCGGCCTCTACGTCACCAACCCGGGCGGCACCCTGGTCGCCAGCGCCGGGCGCGACGTCAACCTGCTCGGCGCCGTGATCTCCAACCAGGGCGCCGGCGGCTACACCGCCATCGCTGCCAGGAACGACATCAACCTGGGCACCGTGCGCGAGTCCACCACCATGATGGCCATGGGCAACGACATGGCCAGCGTCCTGTCCATGTCCAGCGAGCTCGGCAGCACCATTGCGACCAACGGCACCACGCTGCTGAACGCCGGGCGCGACGTGAATGCCCGCCAGGCGACGGTGGATGCGGGGCAGGGCCTGCTCAGCGTGCAGGCCGGGCGCGACATCCACATCGAATCCGGCGAGGCGCGCAGATCCGGCGCCTACACGGCCAGCTGGACCGACAAGGGCTTGCTCAAGAGCACCACCACCCAGGTCAGCGGCCAGTTCGACAACAGCACCAGCATCGGCAGCAGCTTCTCTGGCGGGGTCGTCGCCATGGGTGCGGGCAACAACCTCGTCATCGAGGGCGCCCATGTGAGCGGCACGCAGGGCGTGATGTTGTCGGCGGGCAACCAGCTCACCATCGTCGAGGGCCGCAGCACGAGCAGCGCCAGCGGCGACTTCGACAGGAAGCGTTCCAGCCCGATCTTCGACCCGGCGTTCATGCAGAACAAGGCCTCGGGCACCGGCATCGACATCGGCTCCGACACCGCCGTCCTCAGCACCATCAGCAGCAGCCAGGGCGGCGTCGTGCTGCGCGGCGGTGCGGTGAACCTGCAGGGCGTACAGGTCTCCGCGGCCAAGGACATCGCCATGAAGGCGGCACGGTGAACATCGCCGGGGCCGTCAATCGCAGCGAAGTCCACGGCGAGCAGCGGCAGCGCGGCGGCGACTTCGGTCCCCTGGGCTTGCACGACGTGGGCCACGGGCTGGGCGCCAGGAGCGGCGACACGCTCGATGCCGAGACCACCACCAAGCGGGGAGGGTGTTTCACGGGCTAGCAGCTACGAAGCCGCCGGATGCGAACGGAATTTATGAGGGAACGGTGCAGGTGCAAAATCCTGCGGGTCAGTGGGTTGACAAGAGCAAGCCTTCTACTTTTTTCCCCCAGAGTTGGTCGGAAGGCCAGGCTTGGTTTCGAGTTGGCAGACGCCTTTAAACAGCGCCCATCGGGTGCTCCTACTGGATTTTTTGCGACTACTCCCAGTGGGGTAAAGGTACAGTTCGTTCCACCCACTGGGTCTGTTACACAGTGGCGCGCTTGGCCAATCAGATGAGATTTACCCGAATGCTTCTCCAGTATTGTCGTCTTCTAGAAGTTTGGCCCAGCACTCCTTCATACGAGAGGCTGAGACGCCAAGGTAAAGGACCTCCTTCGCACGCATACATCAGGCTGCTGAATTCACAGGGTGAAGTTGTCGGCTGGGATCCGAGTTCACCCGATGAGCGCCTATACATGCTCTCTCAAATTCAAATGGAGCTACGGACTCCTGAGCTGTGCGACAAAGTACTCAAGAGATTGGACGACGTCGCTAAGAACGTGGTCTCTCATTTCCGAGTGGAAGGCAATGCTTGGGATCTCGTTGCAGACTCTGGAGGAGTTGAGTTCATTTATACCGTCATGGATGGCGAGCCCGGCGGCAGAGTGAGCCTGGAAGTCTATCGTCGTGCACTTGAAGCTTGGCGAGACTTTCTCGCCGATGAAAGTTGCGACGAGCGCATTGTTGAAATACCAGACTAAGTCAGTGCGGATCGATTGAGGCAGTACCGGCAACCTGCTCAAAATCGAGTGCCTACGCGACCACGGCGTGCAGCCCAACTTTTCGGGGCGGAGCTTCCATAGAAACGACCTGGACAAGCAACGGACCAAGCATTGTGAAGTAGCCATGACGATTCGTGCCGAGCTAAAAAGTGTGATGTGCAGCGACTTCGACATGCGCATCTATGTTCCAGAAATCGACAATTTCTTCGCATTCTGGATGGAGATGGAGATTGGCCCTGTCGGTGAAAAGAGCTCTGACCTCTTTCAGGTGCTCGTGTGCACGCCGAGGTGGCTAGAAGAGGAGGTGCGTAAATGGGGCGCTCAATGGTCGCGTGCCAAGTTGATCATCAACTCATACAACTTCAATGAACTGGAAGGCTTCGTAAAACGGGCCGTAAGTTCCGTCGAAGGCCGAGACTGGGCGGAGGTCGCGTCCAAGCTTCGATTGCTGGCGGAGTGGGAGTTCGACGGCTATGCGTAATGCCTCCTCACCATCGTATCGGCGGGACACCCGGAGTGCCTGGACAGTTGTCCTGAAACCGAAGGCGCAATCTTGAGTTCACCATCATGGCTGGGCGAACCCGGCGGAGCTTGGAAACCAATGATGGCGCGCTCGAAGCGGCGCGAGACCTCTCGCCGAATGAAAGCTGCGACGAGCACATCGTTGACATACCAGACCGCCTCCTTGGCCGTGCATATCGGCCACCCCTCATCGCGAATCGTCAAGAGACCTTGATGTCGAAGAAGAAGCTGATGACCTACGAAGAGATGCTGGAGAAGTATCCCGAATGGGTCCTCGAGGATACGAACACCTACGGCCGCGAAGAAACTCCTGAGCTTACGGAGCGAGCACGTCAGAAAAAGAAAAGGGTGCTCGGCATCTACGTTCGATTTCTGCAAGATCACGGCCTTTTGAAACGTGTTCTTTGTGATCAAGCACCCGACATTCCCGACAACTTCAGAGTGCATCTGCTCGATGTGACTCCGGAAGGACTCGAGCACTATCGGACTGGCTACCTGAACTGGCTCGGTCTGCTGGATAGAAGCATTGACTCCGACCCTACCAACATTAAGCCGCTTGAAAAGGCGTTGGCGAAACTTCGTGCTTCAGGCGCGACTTCATCATGAAGATCGACGACGCAAGTTGGCACTATGGCGGCACGGGCTTTCCTGAAGAACTTCCGCCTGAGGCAGGAGCAACGCACATCGGGATGTTCTTCGCTTGGGCTGTGCTCAATGGCCTAGTTAGTGACGAACTCAAGGAGGACTTCGGGGAGGAACTCGAGTCCTTGCGTAGCAAAGCGATAACCCCCGGTCAATTTGTCTGGCGATTCCTGGATGGGAAGTTGTCCGAGCACGATCTAAACGCAGATGGGCAACGATTTGCTGAGGCGTACTACAACGGCAAGGACGGATATCTCGGCACCTATGAGCGAATCTGCCAAGTGGGCGGGCGATCGGAGTACTGCATGGCCGATAGTTGGAATACCTATCGAATCGTCGCGCCACTGATCGACTCCCGCTACCGTGCTTGGTTGAATGGCCCATCGCAGACGAGCTCGGAGAACGGGCAGTGACGCGGACCGGTGTGAGCTTGCGGGCATGAGCCGTGTCGTCAGGCATTTGGGTGAGTCGTGACCGACGACCACATCACCACCTCGGCACTCAAACCACGAAGCACAGCCAGATCGGAACCACTCAGGGCCCTCGGCTACCAGAAGGCCAAGGACAAGGCCAAGGCCAAGGACAAGGACAAGGACAAGGACAAGGACAAGGACAAGGACACCACGAGCTCGGCGCAGCACCTCACCACCAACGGCACGACGCTGCTGAGAACGCGGGCCGCGACGTCAACGCACGCCAAGCCACAGTGGACGCCGGCAACGGCTTGCTCGGCGTTACTGCGGGGCGCGACATCCACATCGAATCGGGCCAGCAGCAAAGCTCCGGCAGCTACTCGATGCAATGGACCGACAAGGGCTTCCTCGAGAGCACCACCAACCGGGCAGCGGCGAGTACGAGACCAGCACCAGCATCGGCAGCAGCTTGTCGGGCGGGCTCGTCTCGCTGGGGGCCAAGAACGACATCACCCGCGAGGCTCGCACCTCAGCGGCACCCAGGGCGTTAGGGCCCTGATGTCGAAGAAGAAGCTGATGACCTACGAAGAGATGCTGGAGAAGTATCCCGAATGGGTTCTTGAGGATGACCGGCGCCAGCAGGCCAGGAGCAGTCGCTCAACCTTATGGCACGATTCATCGCATGAACTGTCGGATTTGCGGTCGCGAGTTAGGTCGAGACGTGGACCCACTGTCGGTGGATTGCGGCGAGGACTGTTGGGGCTGTATCGGCGAAATCGAAGCGGAGATAGGTTCGGACTCTTCTCTCGCGCAAGTTCGCAAGGAGGCCACCGAAGGGCTAAGACCAAACTGGAAGGACCCGGCTCCATAGCCGCAACAGCCAAGAGTAGAACTTCTATACAGCTCAGCAAGCTCCTGCAAGCCGCTTTTCGTTGAGCAGCAGGATGCTCGCAACTAGGAGCGCTCCTCGATGCAGCTATTCCGGCAGCAATACCTGCCCACTCTTTGCGCATAGATTGTGAGCTCGCCGAGGCTCTTCCCCGGTCCTATCATTGCGGATCGAGAACGTGCAAGCCGTCGGGAAAGACTTGCCGGGCTCGAACTTGGCTCCGCCATGGAGGGTATACGTTTGGCCCTCGTCCAAGACGACGAGGTGGGTTTGGCTGCAAACGGCATGTCCCAGCGATCCCGCTGAGCGCCCGTCGGTGTAGTAGAACGCCACCGGCCGATTTGCGGCGATCCTTACAGAAGTTTTTGGAATGGGGCCCGAGTGCCTGACCTTGATAGCAAGCTTCGCCGATGGCGTGCCACAGCCCGCTTCGCCCACTGCTATTCTGATGCTGTCATGGCGGCTGGCCCCACTCTGCAGCCGGCTCTTGACCTCCGCATAGGGTGTGCCGGCGGGCAGCTCGTACTTTTCCACCGCACACCCACCCAACGATGTGAGGATCGCGTAAAGAACCAGGAATTTTCTCTTCGGCATGGTTTCAATATCGGCGGTGCCCGCGGATTCTTGAGGGTCTCGTACTGGCGCCCATAGTCCTTGAGCGCCCGCCGAAGCCGAAACAAAGTCATGCCCTGGGAAACAACGCGTACTTCCTCCATCTGATCGGACGGCTACAGTCGGGCCACTAGCCGACATTTATGAAAGTAGGAAAAACTGTGATGGCCGAGCGCGTTTATAGCTACTTTGACTATGACGGAGAGGTCGAACTGCCGGAAGAAGGAGTGGCAGATTTCGGAGGCGCCCCGCATTACTTTTGGCTTCGTGAAAGCAGTTCGACGCCGGGACGTGGAATTTTTGACCTCGCGCCCATCGGTGTCACGCTTCTGGCCGATGTTGTAGAGGCGGAGGCAATCTGGCACGCGTGGGACCTGGACTATCACGCAGGGAGAGTCGAATTGGATTGCCATCCGATGCGCTCCGGGGTCAACCTTCATTTCGCCGACCTCATGCGTGACATCTCCACCGCCGCCTCCCTGCTTCGCGAGGATGCGTTTCGCCGCCACCCGGCATTCAGGCGAACCTAAGCGTATTTGGCCCTTGCTAGTCAGTTTGAAGGCAAGCGCTGGCCTGTACCGGGTCTTCACTCAGCCACTTTTGAAGTGAGCTGGCTGGACACCTAGGTTGCGTTACTAGGGACGCGGGTGAATTGCGGCTTTTCGGCGACGTGAACTACCGCTTCGACCATGCAGCACATGCGTTAACGGATTGATGCGCGGCCTGAGGCTGAATTCTGCAACCGGGCGCTGGCCGTGGCGTCGATGGTGACGCCTCGCCTGCGGCTGGCACCACGAAGGCTGCTGTCTCGCGTCAGCCGAGCGAATCGTTTCCTGCCGTCAAGACGCAGGATTGCAGCTCTGGCTCTATCCCTCACACCCCCTGTATCACCGCCATGATGTTCCCCTCCGAATCCTTGAACCAGGCCGCCTTGGCCCCGCCTTCGTTCAGGATCCCGTTGGCATCCTGCCCTGGCATCCCGTAGTCCTCGAACACCACCCCGCGCTTCTTCAGCTCGGCCACTTCGCTCTCGATGTCCGCGACCTGCCAGAAGGCCTGGCTGGCCTGCGAGGTGCCCGCGTTGGGCGTCGGGTACAGAAAGCAGCTGGTGCCGCCGGCGCAGTCGTAGACCACGCCACCGCCGATCTCCATCTTGGGTTGGAACCCCAGTTTCTGTTCGTAGAAGCGGCGCGCGCGCTCGAGGTCCTTCGCGGGGATGTAGGCATACATCGGGGATTTCTGAAGCATGGCTTTTCTCCTGTGGAGCCCAGGCCCCGCATTCTGCGAGCCGAACGGCGCGCCGTTGTAGGAAGGCGGCCCGTGCCGCCCAAAGGCGCCGTGGCGCCGCCCTTACACGAACGATGGCCGCGCGCTGACAGGGCAGGAGGCCCGCGCGTGAGGTGATGTCCCTATGACGTGCCGGCGGTTCCTCCCCCCTTCCTACAACATGATTGGCCGTGCGCTTGCGGCCTTGTCCTACGCAGCCCTCGCCGCCTGTGGTGGAGGCGGCGGAGGCGGGGGCGCGGTGCCGGTGCTCAACTCGACGCCCGCCAGCACCACCGGCGCGCCCGCCGCCCCGCCGCCGGCGACCACGGCCACGCCCAGCGACGGCGCGCAACCCTCGACGCTGGTCGCGTCCGTCCCGCCCGACACCTATGGCGCGGGCTCGGAAGGCCGCCAAGCCTTCGAGCTGCTGAACGCCGAGCGCGGGCGCTGCGGATTCGGCCTGGTGGCGCAGAACGCCCAGCTCGATACGGCCGCGCAGGCCCACGCGGACTGGCAGATCCTGAACACCCAGCTGAGCCACACCGAGGTGGCGGGCACGCCCGGGTTCACCGGCGTCACTCCCCTCGACCGGGTTTCGGCTGCAGGCTATGTGGCCGGCGGCGTGGGCGAAGAGATCTCGAGCCTGTTCTATACGGGCTCGATCGTCGGCACGGGCGTCTTCGGCGTTCGGGCGCTGCTCGCGCTGCCTTATCACCAGCTCGGCATGTTGGGCGGCTATCGCGACGTCGGCATCGCACTGCGCGGCAGCGACCAGCTCGGCACCACCGCCAGCAGGGGCCCGCGCACGGTGCAGCAGTTCAACCTCGGCTTCACGCGCACGGCCGGCCGCCAGGAGCCCGCGAGCGACCAGGTGCTCACCTATCCCTGCGAAGGGACGACCGGTGTCTTCTACGAGATCACCAACGAGACGCCCAACCCGGTGCCCGGCCGCGACCTGCGGGCCAGCCCGCTCGGGCCCGGCGTGGTGGTCGCCGTGCGAAGCGGACAGACGCTCACGATCTCCTCGGCCTCGATGATCACGCTGTCGGGCCGCACACCTGTCGCGCTGCGCCCGCCGCTGACGAAGGCCAGCGACCCGAACGCGGTGCTGGCGTCCCATCAGGCGGTGCTGATTCCCGACGCCTCGCTCACGCCGAACACCAGCTATACGGTGAACGTCGCCGGCACCAACGATGGCGTGCCGTTCGAGAAGACCTTCAACTTCTCCACGGGCGCCGGCGCTGCGCGCTGAAGAAGTTGCGTGCACCGGGCCGTCGCACGCCCAGCCCCCTAGCCCCTTCGCACTATCCCGCATGCCCCGGCTAGGCCGTTAGCCAGATTTGCCGCGCACCGCTCGCGCCGGAAACTAGATGTTTCCTACCGGCGGGATCGCCCGCCATCGACGGAGCGTGGATGACCTGGCGAACTAAAGTGGTTTGGAGCGAGGGGATGCTGCTGCAGCCCCAGCACCTGCAGCAAAGCGAGCGCCATGCCGACCATGCGCGGCACCTGCTGTTGCGGACCACCGCACCCTACGCCTGGGGCTTCGCCGAGCTCGAAATCGACGCTGCCGCGCTCACGCTGGGCAAGCTGGCGCTGGTGCGTGCCGTGGGCGTGTTCGGCGACGGCACGGTGTTCGACATGCCGGCGGTCGACCCGCTGCCCGAGCCCATCGACATCCCTTCCACGATGCGCGACGAGGCGGTGGTGCTGGCCTTGCCGCTGCGCCGCGCTGGCGCGCGCGAGGCCGATGCCGAGGCCTACGAGGACCTGGTGCGCCACCGCGTGCTCGAAACCGAAGTGCCCGACTCCAACACCGCCGGCGAGCGCACCGCCATGCTGCAGCTGGGCGCGCTCAATGCCCGCCTGCTGCGCGCGGGCGACGCCACCGACGCCTGGACCACGCTCAACGTCGCCCGCGTGGTCGAGCGCCGCGCCGACAACCAGGTGCAGCTCGACCGCGCCCTGCTGCCGCCCCTGCTCGACGTGGCCGCCCATCCCGCCATCCGCGGCTGGCTCGACGAGCTGCTGGGGCTGCTGCGCCAGCGCGGCGAGGCGCTGGCCGGGCGCATGACGCAGGGCGGCACCGGCGGCGTGGCCGAGATCGCCGACTTCCTGCTGCTGCAGACCGTCAACCGCAACGAGGCGGTGTTCGCGCATCTCGCGAAGAGCGCGACGCTGCACCCGCAGCGCTTCTTCGAGCAGGCGTTGGCGCTGGCCGGCGACCTCGCGAGCTTTCGCGATGCGCGCCGCGTGGCCCGCTTTCCGCCCTACGTGCACGACGAGCTCGCGACGAGCTTCAAGCCGCTGATGGACGACCTGCGCCGCAGCCTTTCGATGGTGCTGGAGCAGTCGGCCATCCGCATCGAGCTGCACGACCGCAAGCACGGCGTGCGCGTGGCGCTGATCCCCGACGTGGAGCTGCAGCGCAACGCCACCTTCGTGCTCGCGGTCAACGCGCAAATGCCCGGCGAGGCGCTGCGCGCGCGCTTCCCCACGCAGGTCAAGATCGGGCCGGTGGAGCGCATCCGCGACCTGGTCAACCTCGCGCTGCCGGGCGTCACCCTGATGCCGCTGCCGGTGGCGCCGCGGCAGATCCCCTTCCACGCGGGCGCCAACTACTTCGAGCTGGAGACGCGCAACAGCGACCTGTGGCGGCAGCTCGAGCAGTCCGGCGGCATGGCGATGCACATCGCCGGCGACTTCCCCGGACTGGACCTCGCCTTCTGGGCGATTCGATCATGACGACCCCCGACCCCTTCGCGGCCTTCGAGTCGGAACGCACGGTCATCAAGCCCAAGCCGCGTGCACCGGGCGGTGCGGCGCCGGTGCCGCCACCCGCACCCACGGGCAACGTCGAGCCGCTGCCGGTCGAGCTCGGCGAGCTGGGTTTGCTCAATCCGGTGGTGTCGGCCGCGGGCAAGCTGCTGGTGCTGATGGGCCAGCTGCGCAACATGGTCCACGCGCCCAACGTGCCGGCGCTGCGCGCCTCGACTGCAGAAGCCGTCAACCAGTTCGATGCCGCCGTGCGCCGCGCCGGCGTCTCCAACGACTCGGTGATGGCCGCGCGCTACGTGCTCTGCACTTCTCTCGACGAAGCGGTGGCCAACACGCCGTGGGGGGCGCAGGCCGGCTGGAACAAGCAGAGCCTGCTGGTGCAGTTCCACAACGAGACCTGGGGCGGCGAGAAGGTGTTCCAGCTGCTGGCCCGGCTCGCGCAGGACGTGCCCACCCATCGCCCGCTGCTGGAGCTGATCTATTGCGTGCTCGCGCTGGGCTTCGAGGGCCGCTACCGCGTGGTGGAGAACGGCCGCGCCCAACTCGACAGCGTGCGCCAGCGCCTGGCCGAGCTCATCGCCAAGGAACGCCCGCCGGTCGAGCCCGAGCTCTCGCCGCACTGGCGCGGGCAGGGCGCGGGCACGGTGCGGCTGCGCGAGTCGCTGCCGATGTGGGTGTTCGCGGCGGGCTTCGCGCTGCTGCTGGCGCTGGCCTGGTTCGGCTTCCGGCTCGCGCTGAACCAGCGCTCCGACGCCACCTATTCGGCCGTCTCCAGCCTGCGCGTGCCCAACCTGCAGATCGCGCCGCCGGCCATCCTGGCCAAGTCGCCGCGGCTCGCGAAGTTTCTCGAGGCCGAGATCAGGCAAGGCCTGGTCACCGTCACCGACGAAGCCGATCGCAGCACCGTGCGGCTGCGTGGCGACAGCTTCTTCGGCTCCGGCAGCGCCGAGCCGATGGCGCAGACGCTGCCCGTGCTGCACCGCATCGGCCAGGCGCTGGCCGAGGTCAAGGGCGAGGTGCTGATCACCGGCCATTCCGACAACCAGCCGATCCGTTCGATGCGCTATCCGTCGAACTGGCATCTGTCGGCGGCGCGGGCCGATGCGGTGAAGGGCGCGCTCTCCACCCTGGTCGAGCCGGCCCGCATGCGCTCCGACGGCAAGGCGGACGCCGAGCCGGTCGCAGCCAATGACACGCCAGCGAATCGTGCGCGCAACCGCCGCGTCGAGGTCGTGTTGCTCTCCCCACCCGAGCGTGTGGCCGCCGAGCTGTCGGAGGCCAGGCGATGATCAAGAAGCTCTTCGGATGGCTCTTCCATCCCGTGCTGCTGACGCTGCTGGCGCTCCTCGTCGTCGCGCTGCTGGTCTGGTGGATCGGGCCGCTGGTGCGCATCGGCGAGCTGGCCCCGCTGGAGAGCGAGCTCTCGCGCGCCGTGCTGATCGGCGCCGTCGTGCTGCTGGTGCTGCTGCGCGCGGCGTGGCGCCGCTGGCGCGTGCGCAAGGCCAGCCAGCACCTCACCGACGGGCTGACGAAGTCGCAGGCCGCGCCGGCCGCCGCGGGCGACGATGGCGGCGAGCGCAAGGTGCTGGACGCGCGCTTCACCGAAGCCGTCGCCACGCTCAAGAAGATGCGCCTGCATGCCGCCGGCCGCAAGCCGGGCTGGCGCGACTGGCTCTCGCTCTCGGGCGGCAGCTACCTGTACGACCTGCCCTGGTACGTCTTCATCGGCGCGCCGGGGGCGGGCAAGACCACGGCGCTGGTCAACTCCGGCCTGTCCTTCCCGCTGGCCGAGAAGTTCGGCCCCGGCGCGATCCGCGGCATCGGCGGCACGCGCAACTGCGACTGGTGGTTCACCGACGACGCGGTGCTGATCGACACCGCCGGCCGCTACACCACCCAGGACAGCCACCAGGCCGAGGACAAGGGCGCATGGGAGAGCTTCCTCGGCCTGCTGAAGAAGGTGCGCCCGCGGCGCCCGCTCAACGGCGTGTTCCTCACCGTCAGCGTGCAGGACCTGCTGTCGCAGAACGCCGAGGCGCGCAGCACGCTCGCGGCCTCGATCCGCGCGCGCCTGCTGGAGCTCGACGCCAAGCTCGCCACGCGCCTGCCGGTGTATGTGCTGGTCACCAAGAGCGACCTGCTCTACGGCTTCGGTGAATACTTCGCCGACCTCGGCAAGGAGCAGCGCGCGCAGGTCTTCGGCTTCACGCTGCCGGCCGAGGAGGGCGCTGTGGTCGACGAGAAGGGGCTCGCCACCGCCTTCCATCGCGAGTTCGGCCTGCTGCATGCGCGCGTCAACGATGCGCTGATCCAGCGCATGCAGCGCGAGACCGAGGGCACGCGGCGCGCCGCGATCTTCGGATTTCCGGCGCAGTTCGGTTCCATCGAACCATTGCTCGCCGACCTGCTCGACCAGGTCTTCACCGGCTCGCGCTTCAGCCAGCCGCCCTGGGTGCGCGGCGTCTACTTCACCAGCGGCACGCAGGAGGGCAGCCCCATCGACCGCGTGATGGGCGCGCTCTCGCGCAGCTTCGGGCTGGAGCGCGCGATGCTGCCGCCGCAGAAGAGCAGCGGGCGCAGCTACTTCCTCACCTCGCTGCTGCGCGACGTGGTCTTCCCCGAACAGCGCCTGGCCGGCGCCGACGTCAAGCTGGAGCGGCGCCGCCATGGGCTGCGCGTGGCCGGGCTGGCGGCGATGGCGCTGGTCACGCTCGCATTGCTGGCGGGCTGGGGCTGGAGCGGCTGGCGCAACCTCGAGTACCTGAAGGCGGTCGACGCGCGCATCGCACCCGCGCGCCAGCAGTTGGCCGCGCTGCCGGCGCGCGTGTCGAACCTGGTCGAGGTCGCGCCCGTGCTGCAGGGTTTGCGCAACATCTGGAAGGTGCCCGAGAACCGCGAGGGCGACGAGCCCCTGTCGATGACCCTGGGCCTCTACCAGGGCGACAAGCTGGACGCCGCCGCCATGCTGGCGCACCAGCGCGCGCTCAACGAGGTCTTCCTGCCGCAGCTCGCCAAGCGCATCGAGGACCAGCTGCGAACCGCGCAGAAGGACAACCTCGAGTTCAGCTACGAGGCGCTCAAGACCTACCTGATGCTGCACCAGCCCGACCGCTTCGACGCCGAAGCCTTGAAGGCCTGGATCACGCTCGACTGGGCGCGCAACCTCGACCGTGGCATTCCCGAGGACCAGCGCAAGCTGCTCGAGGACCAGCTCGATGTGCTCATCGCCCAGGGCCCGCCGCGCTCGCCGCTCAAGATGGACGAGGCGCTGGTGCGCAACGTGCGCGCCGTGCTCGCCAGCTACCCGCTGGAGCAGCGCGTGTTCAGCCGGCTCAAGCGCCAGCGCCTGGGCAAGGACATCCCGCCCTTCAGCGTCGCCGCGGCTGCCGGCCCCGCCGGCCCGCTGGTCTTCGAGCGTGCCAGCGGCAAGCCGCTCGCGGACGGCGTGCCGGGGATGTTCACCTACGACGGCTACCACAAGCGCTTCCAGAACGAGGTGACCGTGGTCACCGGCCTGCTGGCCAGCGAGGACCCGTGGGTGCTGGGCCAGGAGCGTGGCGCGGCCGACCGGCTGCGCGACGCCGCCGCGCTGGGCGCGCTGACCGATCGCGTGCGCCGGCTTTACCTCGAGGAATACGCGAAGGTGTGGGAGGCCCTGCTGGCCGACGTGCGCCTGGTTCGCGCCACCGGCCTCGAGAAGAACATCGAGAACGCGCGCATCCTCTCGGGCGTCGGCTCGCCGCTCGCGAGCTTCCTGCGCGCGGTCGTCAAGGAGACCACGCTCACGCCGGCCGAGCAGCAGGGCAAGGACGTCGTCGCCAAGGCCAGCGAGACCGTGCGCAACACCCGCAAGGGCCTGGAGGAACTGTTCGGCGGCGACCCCAACAAGCCGGTGGCCGCGGGCAAGCGCATCGAGAGCATCGTGGACGACCGCTTCGAGCCGCTGCGCCGGATGGTCACCGCGCCCACGCCCGGCGGGCCTGCGCCCATCGATGACGCGCTCAAGCTCTTCAACGAGGTCTACGTCTATCTCACCG
The DNA here is from genome assembly GCF_051400855.1 of Variovorax stachyos. Lineage (NCBI taxonomy): Bacteria > Pseudomonadati > Pseudomonadota > Betaproteobacteria > Burkholderiales > Comamonadaceae > Variovorax > Variovorax stachyos. The sequence goes on from NZ_JBLFFN010000018.1 coordinate 27,178, forward strand.
CAGTGGACACCGCGGTCAAGAGCCGCACTTCGCCGCCGCCCGGCGATGTCGCGGGCAAGCTCAAGTCCGATGCCGGCCGGCTGCCCGAGCCGGTGCGCTCGATGGTCGAGAACCTGAGCCAGTCCGGCGCCACCCAGGCCCGCGTGGCCGAGCGCGGCAGCCTGAGCCTGGACCTGCGGCCGGTCACCGAGTTCTGCCACCGCGCGATTGCCGGGCGCTACCCCTTCGTCAACGGCAGCAAGCGCGATGTGCTGCCCGAGGACTTCGGCCAGATGTTCGGCCCCGGCGGGATGATGGACGAGTTCTTCCAGAAGCGGCTGGCCGCGCTGGTCGACACCAGCACCCGGCCCTGGCGCTACAAGCCGGTGGCGGAGCAGGGCGCGATCACCGCGCAGGCCGTCGCGCAGTTCGAGCGCGCCGCGCGCATCAAGGAGATCTTCTTCCGCGCCGCCGGCCGCACGCCCGCGATGCGGCTGGACTTCAAGCCGGTGGAGATGGATGCCGGCATCACCCAGTTCATCCTCGATGTCGACGGCCAGCTGGTGAAGTACGCGCACGGCCCGGTGGTGCCGATGGCCGTGCAGTGGCCCGGCCCCAAGGGCAGCAACCAGGTGCGGGTGCAGGTCGCCCCGCCCTCGGCCAGCGGTCCCTCGGGCATGGCGGTGGATGGGCCGTGGGCCCTGTTCCGCGTGCTCGACGACGGGCAGCTGGAGGCCGGCGACGCGCCCGAGAAGTTCTTCATCACCTTCCAGGTCGGCGCGCGCAAGACCCGCTTCGAGGTCACGACCAACAGCGTGCAGCATCCGATCCGCCTGCGCGAGTTGCGCGAGTTCGCTTGTCCGGAGGGGCTGTGATTCAGGAGGAAGGCTCTACGGCCGCGCCCGGCTGGTTCGGCAAGCTACCCGGCATGGGCGACTTCGCGCAGCGGCGCATGCCGACCGTGTTTCGCGATGCGTGGGACCGGTGGCTGCAGAACGGCTTCGCCAGGCTGCGCGCGCGGCATCCCGACTGGACCGAGCGCTACCTCAAGGCGCCGCTGTGGTGCTTCGTGTTGGGCGAAGGCGTGATCGGCACCCCCGGCTGGCTCGGCGTGCTGATGCCCTCGGTCGACGGCGTCGGGCGCTACTTCCCGTTGACGCTGGCGGCCGAGCTGGTGTCCTCGCGCACGGCGTTGGAAGGCGAGGTGCTGGCGCGCACGCAACGCTGGTGGACCCTGGCTGCGCAGGCTGCGGTCGAAGGGCTGGAGCAGGACTTCGATGCGCCGCGATTCGATGCGCGTCTTGAAGAGCTGTTCGCCGATTACGGAGCCGAGGTGGCGGCGGGGGAGCGTTCGCCGCTGGCGCTGCCGGAGGTGGGGCACTCGCTGTGGTTCACCGATCCGGGGGGCGAGCATGGGCCGGGCATGACGAGTCAGGGGTTGCCGCAGGATGAGCAGTTCGAGGCGCTGTTCGGGTTTGGGGGGGAAACGAGTGGGCGGCAGGAGGCGGGGTCATGACGGCGGCTGTGTTGGTCCCTTCCCCTCTCCCTCGTTGGGGTGAGGGCGCTTGTTCGGGTGATTTCGTACGTTGTGTTTTTGTTGAGTGCGGAGCCGGGATTTCGCCCCGGCGGGCGAGTCACTTTCTTTGTCTCGCCAAAGAAAGTTACCAAAGAAAGGCGACCCCACTGCGCGCGACCCTCCGCTTCGCTGCGGGCAACCTGCGGTGCTCGCTTCAGGCGGGGTCCGCGCAAACTCGCTTCGCTCAAACACGCGCGGCCCTTTTTCCGCCTGAAGCTGCGCTCCTCGGCGCGCGCAGAGGGGATTGGGGGACGGTCGGGCCATTGCTTCGCTCGGCCACCAACGGCCTCGCTGCGCGAGGCCTGGAACAGATGCATGCGTGTGCGCTCGGACGTGAGCATGAGCACGAGCACGAGCACGAGCACGAGCACGAGCACGAGCACGAGCACGAGCACGAGCACCAGCACCAGCACATGCGTGTGCGTGTGCGTGTGCGTGTGCGTGTGCGCGAGTGTCAGCGCGAGCGAGGACCCGGAGCTCACGCCAACCTGCACCCCACTCAAGGACGCGCCATGGCGCGTTGGAGTTCAAATCCCCTCTGCGCGTGCCGAGGAGCGCAGCTTTTCGCGGATAAAGGGCCGCGCGTGTTTGAGCCGCAGGCGAGTTTGCGCGGACCCCGCGAAAAGCGAGCACCGCAGGTTGCCCGTAGCGAAGCGGAGGGACGCGCGCAGTGGGGTCGCCTTTCTTTGGTTACTTTCTTTGGCGAGACAAAGAAAGTGACTCGCCCGCCGGGGCGAATTCCCGGCTCCTGCCTCGGACCCAGCGCAAGGTCCGAAAGAACCCCGGAAGAGGTTTCCCCATGACCGAGCCGGACCCCAACACGCGGACCTTGCCGTCAACAGGCGCCGACGACCCCACGCAGGTCATCACCGCCCGCCCAAAGCAGGACGATGGCGCGACCGTCATCACCACTGGCAGTCCGACGATCCCGTCCACCCAGGCACCAACCCTCGCACCGACCTCGCGCACGCCACCGAGCAACACCGACCAGCCCGGCCTGCTCCCCATCGGCAGCCACCTCGCAGAGTTCGAGGTCACGCGCGTGGTCGGCCAGGGCGGCTTCGGCGTGGTCTACGAAGCCTGGGACCCGACGCTCGAGCGCGTGGTCGCGATCAAGGAGTACCTGCCCAGCTCGCTGTCCACCCGCCAGGGGGACGGCACCGTTGCACCCCTGTCGGAGCGGCACCGCGAGACCTTCGAGCTCGGCATGCGCAGCTTCATCAACGAGGCGCGCCTGCTGGCGCAGTTCGACCATCCCTCGCTGCTCAAGGTCTACCGCTTCTGGCAGGAGCGCGGCACCGCCTACATGGTGATGCCCTTCTACCGCGGCGACACCCTGCGCCAGGCCCTGCACGCGATGCCGGGCGGCGCCGACGAGGGCTGGCTGCTGCACATCATGGATGGCGTGACGCAGGCGCTGGCGGTGATGCATGCGGCCCACTGCTATCACCGCGACATCGCGCCCGACAACATCCTCCTGCTCGAGGACTCGGGCCGGCCGGTGGTGCTGGACTTCGGCGCTGCGCGGCGGGTGATCACCGACAAGACGCAGGCCATCACCGTCATCCTCAAGCCCGGCTACGCGCCCATCGAGCAGTACGCCGAGATGCCCGACATGACGCAGGGCGCGTGGACCGACGTCTATGCGCTCGCGGCCGTGATGCACGTGGCCGTGAGCGGGCGCGCGCCGCCGCCCTCGGTGGCCCGGCTGCTGGCCGACAGCTACGTGCCGCTGTCTGGCAACGAGGCGCTGCGCCAACGCTACGGATCCCGCCTGCTCGCCGCCATCGATGCCGGCCTGGGCGTGCGTCCGGAGTCGCGGCCGCAGTCCATGGCGGCGCTGCGCGAGGCGCTGGGGCTCGATGGCAGTGCGACGCTGATCCGGCCGCCAGCCGGTCCATCGCCCTCGTCGGGGCGCGCGCGGATGCCGCCGCCTCCTGCGCCCGCGGCACCCCCCAAGGGCAAGGGCGCGGCCCTCGGCGGCGTGGCCGCGGTGGTCGTGCTGGCTGCAGCCGGCGGCTGGTGGTGGTGGCAAGGCCGCGCTGTCGGCATCGACGACGGCAAGCCGCCGATCGTCGCCGCGCCATCGCCTCCCGCCGACGTTGCCCAGGCGCCCGCACCGCCGCCGCCGGCACCGCCGCCGCCATCCGCCCAGCCGCGCACGCCGGCCGAGTCGCTGCTGTCGCTGGCCGAGGGCGCCGCGCCCGGCTTCGAAGTGACGGCTAGCGCGCGCAAGAGCGAGGTCACGATCGGCAAGGACAAGCTGGGCTTCGAGCTGCGCAGCAAGCGCGAGGGCTACGTCTACGTCTACCTGCTGTCCAGCGGCGGCGAGCTGTTCCTGCTGTTCCCCAACCTGCTCGACAAGCACAACAAGATCGGCGCCGGCCAGAGCTTCGCGCTGCCGCGCGCCTCCTGGCCGATGAACGCGGGCGGGCCGGCCGGCGTCAACCAGTTCGCGGTGCTGGTCAGCGCGCAGGAGCGCGACTTCAGCGGCTCGGGCATCCAGAGCGAGGGCGTGTTTCCGCAATTCCCGCTGCCGGTACTGGCGGCGCTCGAGGCCACGCGCGGCAGCGGGCCGCCGCCGCTGCTGGGCAAGCCGGTGTGTGCGCCCGGCACGCCGTGCAACGACGCCTATGGCACGGCCTTTTTCAAGATCACGGAGAAGTAATCGTCTTCAAGGCGACGGGCCGTCGCGCCCCATCCTTCAGAGACCAGGAGATCCGCATGAGCAGCACCCAGCCTCTTTGCCCGAAGCCTCTCGCACCCATGCGCCTGGCGCTCGCCGCGGCCGCGTCGGCCCTCTTCGCGGGCTGCGCCACGATGCCGGCGCCCAATGCCGCATCGACGGCCTCGACCGCATCGACCGCGCCGAGCGCGCCTACTTCACCGGCGGTGGCCGCGCCGGCATCGGCGCTCGCGCCCGCCGCGCCGGAACCGGTGGCCTCGCGCCCGTCCAGCGCCAATGCCAGCGTGGCCGGCCAGGCGCGCAGCTTCTCGACCCAGCTCGCGACCTATACCGCCGTGACCTACGAGACCCTGCCCGGCTGGGGCCGCGACGACTTCGCCGAGACCTGGCCCGCCTTCCTCGGCAGCTGCAAGGTGCTGACCGGCCGCGGTGCCGAGTGGCGGCAGATCTGCCAGCGCGCGCTCGTGGTGGACGCGAAGAGCAACCCGGCCATCCGCAGCTTCTTCGAGCGCGAGTTCTCGGCCTACCAGATCCGCGACGACGACCGCAGGCCCGACGGCGTGGTCACCGGCTACTTCGAGCCCGAGATCGCCGGCAGCCGCAACTACGCGCCGCCCCACATCTACCCGGTCTACGGTCAGCCCGAGGACATGCTGTTCGCCGACGCGCGCAAGCTGCCGCCCGGCACCGGCACGGTGGCCGCGCGCGTGCAGGGCCGCAACGTGGTGGTGCAGCAGGGGCTGTCGACGCGCGACATTGGCGCGCCGGGCCTCTATGCGCTGGACCTTTCGGGCATCACGCGCGACACGCTGGACCGCAAGGTGCGCCTGCGCATCGAGGGCCGCCGCCTGCTGCCCTACTACACCCGCGAAGAGATCGAGACCAAGGGCGCGCCCAACGCCCGCGTGCTGGCCTTCGTGAGCAGCGCCACCGCGCTCTATGAAATGCAGATCCAGGGCTCGGGCCGCATCCGCCTGCCCAGCGGCGAAATCGTCCGCGTCGCGTACGCCGAGCAGAACGGCCAGCCCTTCCGGCCCACGCTCGCGCAGTCGAGATCGGGCAAGACGCTCAGCCGGGTGAAGACGCGCGGCCTGTCGCTCGAGCTCGAGCTGGACGACGGCGACGACGAGGTGGCGGACACCCCGGCCATCCGCACCCGCGGCTTCACCCTGGCGCTGCCGGCGGCCAGCGGCGCGGTGGTGGTGCCGGGGCGGCGCGCCGCCGGCCCGGTGATCGGCTCGGGCATCAAGGACCCGAGCTACGTCTTCTTCAAGGAAGCCGACAGCGGCGCCGGCGGGCCGGTCGGCGCCTTCGGCGTGCCGCTGTCGGCCGGGCGCTCGATCGCCGTCGATCCGCGCAGCACGCCGCTGGGCTTTCCCGTCTTCGTCTCCACGCGGGCGCCGGACAGCGGCGCACCGATGCAGCGGCTCACCATTGCGCAGGACACCGGCGGCGCGATCCGCGGCGCGGTGCGGGCCGACTACTTCTTCGGCAACGGCCAGCACGCCGCCAACCAGGCGCGGCGCATGAAGGAGCGGGGGCAGCTCTGGATCCTGCTGCCGCGCGGGCTTGCAGTGGCGGCGGCGGCGAGTTCGTCGATTCGCACGCGCGGCGCGGCGGTGGGCGCGGACCTGCCGCAATGCCTGGTGCAGCAAGAGGACGCCTGCGTCGATGACTGAATCGGTGGAGGCGCCATGAGTGCTGCTGTCTCGCTGCCACTCCCTCTCCCTCTCCCTCCCCCTCCGGGGGAGGGTTGGGGTGGGGGCACCGGGCCTTTGATGGGGACGTTGCGCTTGATCAAGGGCTGGAGCCGGGGCGAAATCCCGGCCCCCGCACTCAACACAACAGCAACGTACCGAAAAGTCCCCTTGCTGTTTCCCCACGTTCGAAGTTCCTGAGGAGAAAGCCATGGGTTGGACAATGGATGGAGCAGTGGACCCCGACGAGGCCCTGCGCCTGCTCGACCTCGTGCCCCGCGAAGACGGCGACGATTTCTGGATGCTGGTCGAGGCCAAGGGCAAGCCGATCGAAGGCGAGGCGAAGCGCGAGTTCGAAGACGGCAAGCCGCGCCTGGAGGTGGCCGGCTTCCGCTACCAGATGGACGTGCTCTCGCCGCCGGGCTCCACCAAGGGCCAGCTGCGCGCGGCCGCCATCTTCGTGGTGCGCGACTGCGACGCCGCCAGCGCCTCGCTTGCCAGCCTGCTGCGCGACCAGGTGAGCGACCTGAAGGTGGTGCTCTCCGTCTTCCATGCCGGCGGCGACACCGCCAGGGACATGCAGGCGCAGCTCGAGATCGAGCTCGGCCAGGCACGGCTGCTGAACCACACCATCCTGACCGGCCCCGGTCCCAAGCGGCCGCGCGAGATCCTCCAGATCGAGTACCGCGACCTCGAGATCCGCACCGCGCCGCAAGGCGGCAGCGGCCTGCGCGGCGCGGTGCGCACCTGCAGCTTCAAGAAGTGAAGAAAGAAAGAGCGAGGGCCACAAGCATGACCACCACCAATGCCGCCGAGTACCTGCAAGCCGCCGATGCCGCCGGCGCGCTCAAGGCCCTGACCGAGGAGGTGCGCGCCAGGCCGGCCGACAGCAAGCTGCGCGTCTTCCTCGCACAGCTGCTGTGCGTGCTGGGGCAGTGGGAACGCGCGCTCAACCAGCTCGGCGTCGCGGCCGAGCTCGATGCGCTGGCCGTGCCGATGAAGCAGGTCTACGGCGAGGCGATCCGCTGCGAGGGCCTGCGCGCGGAGGTCTTCGCCGGCACCCGCACGCCCATGGTGTTCGGCCAGCCCGACGAATGGCTGGCGCTGCTGATCGAGTCCTTGCTGCGCCGCGGGCGCGGCGAAGCCGAGCTGGCCGAGGACCTGCGCCGGCGCGCCTTCGATGCCGCGCCCGCCACCGCCGGCACGCTCGACGGCCAGCGATTCGAGTGGCTGGCCGATGCCGACATGCGCCTGGGCCCGGTGCTCGAGGCCTTCGTCAACGGCCGCTATTACTGGATTCCCTTCGCGCGCCTGGCGCAGGTCAGGTTCGAGGCGCCGGAGGACCTGCGCGACTGCGTCTGGCTGCCCGCGCACCTGCAGTTCGAGAACGGCGGCGAGAGCCTCGCGCTGGTGCCGGTGCGCTACGAGGGCAGCGAGAAGAGCGCCGACGGCGCGCTGCAGCTCGCACGCAAGACCGAGTGGCGCGACCTTGGCGCCGAAGCCTGGGCCGGGCTCGGGCAGCGCATGCTCGGCAGCGATGCCGGCGAGCATGCCTTGCTCGATGTGCGCGAGATCGTCTTCGAGCCGCAGCAGGAAGCGCCAGAAGAGGAACAAAAGGGCGCCGCGAATGCCTGAGCTCACCGCCCAGGAGCGCCTGCAGCCCTCGCTGCTCGACCGCCTCGTGGACCATGCGCCCGGCGAGCAGCGCGAGAGCGACGACAAGCGCACGCTGACGCGGCAGGCACTGCGCCAGGCCGTGCTGCGCGACCTGGGCTGGCTCTTCAATGCCACCGGCCACGGTCTCGCGTACGACGACAAGCGCTACCCGCACGCGGCACGCTCGGTGCTCAACTACGGATTGCCTATGCTGTCCGGCCAGTTCACTTCATCGGTGCAGCGTGTCAGCATGGAACAGGCTCTGAAGAACGCCATCCTGCAGTTCGAGCCCCGCATCCTGGCTCGCACACTCGAAGTTGAACTCGTCATGGAAGGCTCGGCACTCGACTCCCACAACCGGATCGGCCTGCAGGTACGCGGGATGCTCTGGGCCCAGCCCGTGCCGCTGGAGTTCCTGATGCGCAGCCGGATCGACCTTGAAGAAGGACGCATCGAGATCCAGGATCTGTCCAACCCGGGGCCGCAGCGCTAAGAAAATGGATCCGCGCCTCTTGTCGCTGTACGAGCAGGAGCTGCGCTATTTCCGCGAGAGCTCGGCCGAGTTCGCGCGGGCCTTTCCGAAGATCGCCAACCGCCTTGGCATCGAGGGCCAGGAAGTCGCCGATCCGTATGTCGAACGGCTGATCGAGGCCACCGCCTTCCTGTCGGCGCGCGTGGCCCTCAAGCTCGATGCCGAGTACCCGCGCTTCACCGGGCACCTGCTGGACATCGTCTATCCGAACTTCATGGCGCCGACGCCGTCGATGGCGGTGGTCTCCATGGCCATCGATCCCGACGACGCCGGCCTCGCCACCGGCCCCACGCTGCCGCGCGGCAGCGGCCTGCGCGCGCGTGCGGCGGTGGGGCAGAACACGCACTGCGAGTTCCGCACCTCGCGCGCGCTGCGGCTCTGGCCCGTGGAGGTGCGGCGCGTGCAGTACTTCAGCTACGCGCCGGACCTGCCGCTGGCCCAGCATCCGCAATCGCGCGAGATCCGCGGCGGCCTGCGCATCGCGCTCGCTGCCACCGCCGGCCTGCGCTTCGACCAGATTCCGATGGACGAGCTCGTGCTGCATTTCGGCGGCGCCGACGACGTGGCCTGGCAGCTGCACGAATGCATGCTCGGCAAGCCGCTGGGCGTGCTGGTGCAGCCGCTGGCCGCGGGCGGCAGCGCTTCCGGTGCGGCTGGCAGCGCGGTGCGATCGCTGCCCGCGAGCGCGCTGCAGCCCATCGGCTTCGAGGACGACGAGGCGCTGCTGCCCGTCACCGCCACCGGCTTCTCCGGCCATCGGCTGGTGCAGGAATACTTTGCCTTCCCGCAGCGCTTCCAGTTCGCGCGCATCGCGGGGCTGCAGCCGCTGCTGTCGTCTATGGCGGTGACCGAGATCGAAGTCGTGGTGCTTTTCTCGCGCGGCGATGCGGCATTGGAGAAGCTGGTCGGCGTCGACAACGTGCAGCTGCACTGCGTGCCCGCCATCAACCTCTTCGGCAAGCGGCTGGACCGGGTGCCGGTCAGCGAAGGCGTGAGCCAGTTCCACCTGGTGCCGGACCGCACGCGGCCGCAGGACTTCGAGCTGCACACCGTCACCGAGGTGGTGGGCCACGGCGCGCCCGGCAGCGCGGGTGCGCCGCCGGAGCAGGTCTTCCTGCCCTTCTACGCGGCCTTCCACGGCAGCCGCCACAGCCACCCGGCCTACTTCACCACCACGCGCGAGCCGCGCATGATGTCGACGCGCCAGCGCACGGAAGGGCATCGCAGCAGCCACATCGGCTCCGAGCTCTACATGCAGATCGTCGATCCGCAGCAGGCCCCTTATGCCGGCTCGCTGCGGCAACTGGCCGTCAGCGCCCTGGTCACCAACCGCGACCTGCCGCTCCTGATGCCGGCTGGCCGCGACAACGACTTCGACTGCGTCGACGCCTTTCCGGCACAGCGCGTGCGCATGGTGCGCGGGCCCTCGCGGCCGGTCTCGCCGGTGGTGGGCCAGGGGCTGGGCTGGCGCGTGATCGATCACCTCGCGCTCAACTATCTGTCGCTGGCCGACAGCAGCGCACAGGAAGGCGCCGCCGCGCTGCGCGAGATGCTGATGCTCTATGCGACGCATGCCGACGAGGTTCGGCAGAGCCAGGTGCGCGGCCTGCTCTCGGTACGCGCGAAGCCGGTGGCGCGCCGCCTGCCGCTGGCCGGGCCGATCGCCTTCGGCCGCGGGCTCGAAGTCACGCTGGACGTCGACCGCAATGCATTCCATGGCCACAGCGCCTTCCTCTTCGGCGCGGTGCTGGCGCGCTACCTGGCGCGGCACGTGGAGGTCAATCATTTCGTCGAGACCGTGCTGACGAGCGCGGGCCGGGGCGAGATCATGCGCTGGAGGCCGCTGTGCGGGGCACGCCCGATCCTTTGACGTTCGACGCCGCGCGCGGCGGCGAGACCGTGGCCCAGCGCCTGCAGGCCTGCGCGGATCAGCCCTGGGCCTACGACTACTTCGCGCTCATGCGCCGGCTCGAAAGCCTGGCCGTTACTGCGCCGCGCTGGGGCCGCGCGCTGCTGCCGGGGGCGGAGCCGGTGCGGGTCGGGCAGGAGCCATCGCTTTCCTTCGCGCCCGCGAGCTTCAGCCGCTTCGAGGCTGCAACCGCTCATTCGCCGCCGCGGCTGCGCCAACATTTCTTCGGCTACCTCGGGCCCAACGGGCCGCTGCCGGTGCATCTGAGCGACTTCATCCGCGAGCGGGTGCTCAACCACGGCGATCCGACCTGGCTCGCCTTCCTCGACACCTTCTCGCACCGCTTCGCGCTCTTCTTCTATCGCGCCTGGGCACAGGCCCGGCCGGCGGTCGGGCTGGACCGTCCGCAGGAAGACGGCTTTCGCCGCCGGGTCGGCGCGCTGGTCGGCATCGGGACCGCGGCGCGGCAGGAGCGCGACGAGATCCACGACGACGCGCGCCTGCATTTCGCGGGCCGTCTGGTGCGCCGCGTGCACAACGCCGAAGGCGTGGAGGCGGTGCTCGCCAGCTACTTCGGCGTGCCGGTCCGGCTGGAACGCTGGGTCGGCCACTGGATGGCCCTGCCTGCGCAGGAGCTCACCCGCCTTGGCCGCGGCGAGGCCGCCTGTTCGCTGGGCATGGGTGCGATGCTGGGTCGGCGCGCCTGGGACCGCCAGCACCGCGTGCGCCTGCACATCGGGCCGCTCACGCTGGAGCGCTACCGCGATTTCCTGCCCATCGGCTCGGGGCGGCCGGTGCTGCAGCGCTGGATGCAGCAGCTGCTGGGCGGCGAGCTGTACTGGGATGCCGAGCTGATCCTCGAGAAAGAGGGAGTGCCGCCCACGCGGCTGGGTGCGCACACGGGCAACGCGCCGCGCCTGGGTTGGGTGTCGTGGCTGGGCGCACGCGGTCGGGCGCGCGACGCGGCCGACGTGCGCATCGACGGCGACGCGCCGCTGCTGCTGCGCGCCGCGCTTGAATGAACAACCGGGCCGTTCGTCCTGAGGATGGAGAAGCACCATGAGTGAAATCAGCCGCACCGCCTTGTTCGGCAAGCTCAATGCGCTTGCGTACAAGGCGATAGAAGGCGCCACCGTGTTCTGCAAGATGCGGGGCAATCCGTATGTGGAACTCGAGCACTGGTTCACGCAGCTGCTGCAGCAGCAGGACTCCGACCTGCACCGCGTGGTCCAGCACTACGGGCTGGATATTTCAGTGATCGCCAAGGACATGACGGCCGCGCTCGACCGCCTGCCGCGCGGCGCCACCGCCATCAGCGACTTCTCGCCGCACATCGAGAACGCCATCGAGCGTGCCTGGACCTATGCCACGCTGCAGTTCGGCGAGGCGCAGGTGCGCACCGGCTACCTGCTGGTGGGCATGCTCAAGACGCCCAGCCTGCGCAACCCCTTGCTGGGCCTGTCGAGGCAGTTCGACAAGGTCAAGGTCGAGGACCTGGCCGACAACTTCGCGAAGATCTGCGACCCCTCGCCCGAATCGAAGATGCGCGCGCAGGACGGCACCGGCATCGGCAGCGGTGCCCCCGGCGAGGACACCGGCGCGATCGCCCCGGCCGCCATGGGCAAGGGCGATGCGCTCAAGAAGTTTGCTGTCGACCTCACCGAGAAGGCGAGGAAAGGGGAGATGGATCCGGTGACCGGGCGGGACGAGGAAATCCGCCAGATCGTCGACATCCTGATGCGGCGCCGCCAGAACAACCCGCTGCTCACCGGCGAAGCGGGCGTCGGCAAGACCGCGGTGGTGGAAGGCTTTGCCCAGCGGCTCGCGCGTGGCGACGTGCCGCCGCAGCTCAGGGAGGTGAAGCTGCTCACGCTGGACATCGGCCTGCTGCAGGCCGGTGCCAGCATGAAGGGCGAGTTCGAGCAGCGCCTGCGGCAGGTGATCGACGAAGTGCAGGCCTCGCCGACGCCCATCATCCTGTTCATCGACGAGATCCACACGCTGGTGGGCGCGGGCGGCGCGGCCGGCACCGGCGACGCGGCCAACCTGCTGAAGCCCGCGCTGGCGCGCGGCAACCTGCGCACCATCGGCGCCACCACCTGGGCCGAGTACAAGAAGTACATCGAGAAGGACCCGGCGCTGACGCGGCGCTTCCAGGTGGTGCAGGTGCCCGAGCCCGACGAGGCCAAGGCCATCCTGATGCTGCGAGGCGTGGCCAGCGTGCTCGAGAAGCACCACCGCGTGCAGCTGCTGGACGAGGCCATCGAGGCGGCGGTGAAGCTGTCGCACCGCTACATCCCCGCGCGGCAGTTGCCGGACAAGGCGGTGAGCCTGCTCGACACTGCCTGCGCGCGCGTCGCCGTCTCGCAGCATGCGACCCCGCCGGAAGTGGAGGACTGCCAGCGGCGCATCGAGGCGCTGACGGTGGAGCAGGAGATCATCGGGCGCGAGGAGGCGATCGGCATCGACGTCGGCAAGCGTTCGGCGCAGGTGCAGTCGCTGCTGGCGGAAGCGAAGGCGCAGCTCGAGACGCTCGATGCGCGCTGGAAGGAAGAGAAGGGGCTGGTCGATCGCTTGCTCGAACTGCGCGGCAAGCTGCGCGAGGGCAACAAGCCGATTGATGCGGCGGCGGCCGAGGGCGCCGCCCCGGATCGGACCGCATTGCTGGCCGAGCTGCACGAGCTGCAGACCATCATCAGCAGTGTGCAGGGCGAATCCCCGCTGATCCTGCCCTCCGTCGATTCGCAGGCCGTGTCGTCGGTCGTCGCCGACTGGACCGGCATCCCCGTCGGCCGCATGCAGCGCAACGAGATCGAGACCGTGCTCAAGCTGCCCGCGCTGCTGGGCCAGCGCGTGATCGGCCAGGACCACGCGATGGAGATGATCGCCAAGCGCATCCAGACCGCACGCGCCGGCCTGGACAACCCGGGCAAGCCGATCGGCGTCTTCATGCTGGCCGGCACCTCCGGCGTGGGCAAGACCGAGACCGCGATCGCGCTGGCCGAGGCCCTGTACGGCGGCGAGCAGAACATGATCGTCATCAACATGAGCGAGTACCAGGAGGCGCACACCGTCAGCTCGCTCAAGGGTGCGCCGCCCGGCTACGTGGGCTACGGCGAGGGAGGGGTGCTCACCGAAGCCGTGCGCCGCCGGCCCTACAGCGTGGTGCTGCTCGACGAGGTCGAGAAGGCGCATCCCGACGTGCACGAGCTGTTCTTCCAGGTCTTCGACAAGGGCTTCATGGAAGACGGCGAGGGCCGCAGCATCGACTTCAAGAACACGCTGATCCTGCTGACCACCAATGCCGGCACGGACCTGATCGCCAGCCTGTGCAAGGACCCGGAGCTGATGCCCGGCCCCGAGGGCATGGCCAAGGCCCTGCGCGAGCCCCTGTTGAAGATCTTCCCGCCCGCGCTGCTGGGGCGGCTGGTGACCATCCCCTACTACCCGCTGTCGGACGAGATGCTCGGGAAGATCGTCGAGCTGCAGCTCAAGCGCATCAAGAAGCGTGTGGAGGCGCGCTACCAGATCCCCTTCGAGTACGGCGACGACGTGGTGAAGCTGGTCGTCGGCCGCTGCACCGAGAGCGAATCGGGCGGCCGGATGATCGACGCGATCCTCACCAACACGATGCTGCCCGACATCAGCCGCGAGTTCCTGAACCGGATGATGGAAGGCAGGCCGATCGAGCGGGTGCAGGTGCGCGTGGCCGAGGGGCAGTTCGCCTACGGGTTCTGAATGCCAGGAAGAGATGGGCCTCGTCGTGGAACTGATCGGGAGTGCGGGCCACTCACCGTCGGCACATGACAAGGAGCAAACGCCGATGAGCAACCTCTCACATTCAATCGTCCAGCCCGCGGTGCCGGACGAAGCCTTCGATCCGGCGCTGGAGTGGGCCCGGGCCCGGGAGCTGCACGAGGCCGGCAGGTTCGTCGAGGCGGAGCAAGGCTACGACCGCGTTCTCGCAACAGCGCCGGACCATGCCGAGGCCCTGCATTTCAAGGGCTTGGCGGCGCACCAGCGCGGCGACCATGTGCGGGCGATCACGCTGATCCGCGCGGCCATCGCACTGGACGGCCAGCAGTTCGGCTGGTACAGCAATCTCGGCAATGTGCTGCTGCTGGACGAGCAGGCGGACGCGGCGGGTGAGGCCTACGAGCAGGCGCTGCGGCTGGCGCCGGAGCGCGCCGACGTCCACAACAACCTCGGCGTGTTCCAGGACGAACGGGGGCGGTTCAAGGAAGCGGAGGCGACGCTGCGCCGTGCCCTCGCGCTCGCCCCGGACAGGGCCGAGATCCATGCCAACCTCGGGCGCGTGCTGCTGCGCCTGGCGCGCAACGACGAAGCACTGGCATGCCTGAACGACGCCTTGCGCCTGAACCCCGGGCTCACGCTGGCGCGCCCCTTGCTGGGCCTGATCTACCGCAGGCTCGGGCAGTTGGACGCGGCGGCGCAGGTGTATCGCGACTGGCTGGAACGGGACCCCGGCGACCCGACGGCGCTGCACCATCTCGCAGGCTGCTCGGGCGAGGCCGTGCCGGAACGTGCGGCCGACGCCTATGTGGAGCGCACTTTCAATGCCTTTGCCAACACTTTCGACAGCACGCTGGGGCGGCTGAACTACCGCGCGCCGGCGCAGGTCGCCGAGGCCGTGGCGCAGCACCTGGGCGAGCCGCGGGGCGCGCTGGACGTGCTGGATGCCGGCTGCGGCACCGGCCTGTGCGGCCCGCTGATCGCACCGTACGCGCGGCGCCTGGCCGGCGTCGACCTGTCGCAACGCATGCTCGACAAGGCGCGGCTGCGGCAGGTCTACGACACGCTGACGAAGGCCGAGCTCACCGCCTTCCTCGAGGACGCGGAGCCGGCCTCCTGCGACCTCATCGTCTCGGCCGACGTGCTGATCTATTTCGGCGAGCTGGGCCGCTGCTTCCAGGCCGCGGCGAAGGCCCTGCGGCCGGGGGGCTGGCTGGTCTTCACCGTCGAGGCCCTGGCCGGCGAGGAGGGCGCCGGCTTCCGGCTCCACGCCCACGGCCGCTACAGCCACCGCGAGGGCTACCTGCGCCAGGTGCTCGCAGCCGCCGGCCTGGCGGTCGAGAGCCTGGAGCGCGTGCTGCTGCGCGCGGAGGCTGGCGAGCCCGTGGACGGCTGGGTGGTGTCATGCAGGAAAGGGGCGCTGTCCCCGGCGCACTAGCAAGCAGAAGGAGAGCCATGGCCGAAGACACCCAGTTCACCATCAAGAGCGATTCGCCCGTTGCCGGCGAGCTGATGTTCTGGAGCGTGGCCGGCCACGAGGGCTTGTCGCGGCCCTCGGTCTACGAACTGACGGTGCTGTCGAAGAACCGGCAGCTCGATGCCAAGGACATCCTGGGCCGCGCCTTCGACGTGGTGATGGAATTCCTCGATGCCGACGGCGGCAAGCACGAGCGACACTGCCAGGGCCATGCGGTGCGCTTCATG
Source organism: Variovorax stachyos (assembly GCF_051400855.1). NCBI lineage: Bacteria > Pseudomonadati > Pseudomonadota > Betaproteobacteria > Burkholderiales > Comamonadaceae > Variovorax > Variovorax stachyos. Next base: position 42,670 of record NZ_JBLFFN010000018.1, read on the forward strand.
CGCTGCGGACAGGTGGGGCGCTACTTCGAGTACCGCATCCAGCTGCGCTCCTGGTTCTGGCTGCTGAGCAAGCGCACGAACTCGCGCATCCTGCAGGACAAGCCGGTGCTGGAGGTGCTCGACGCGGTGTTCGAGGACAGCCCGATCAAGCGCTTCAAGAAGCTCAAGTCCGAGAACGTGATCGGCACGCACAACGCGCGCCGCTACTGCGTGCAGCACCAGGAAAGCGACTACGACTACCTGTCGCGCCTGCTGGAGGACGAGGGCATCTACTACTGGTTCGACGCCCACGAGGCGCCGGGCACCATGCACCTGGCCGACAGCAGCGACGTGGCACACGCCAAGCTGCCGGTCATGGACACGCTGCGCTTCGCGCAGGACGGCGCCAGCGAGGGCCGCTTCAACGAGATCAGCCGCTGGGTCGCGGCGCGCCGCTTCGAGACCGGCAAGCACGCGGCGCGCGACAGCGACTTCAAGGCGATCCGCAAGAAGCTGGGCGTGGACATCGACGCCTCCGACAACCACGAGCTGGCCGACCTCGAGGCCTTCGAGTTCCCGGGCGGCTACTTCAGCACCGACGACGCCGAGAACACGGCCAAGATCCGCGCCGACGAGCTCGGCGCGCGGCGCGACCGCCACTGGGCGCTGACCACCTGGCCTGACGTGGCGGCGGGGATGGCCTTCAAGTTCGAGGGCGACCCGGACGGCACGCGCAACGGCGAATACATCATCGCCGGCTGCACCTTCGTCGCCACCCATCCGGGCTACGAGGGCCTGGAGGGCTACAAGGGCGCTGCGCTGCCGGCCGAGCTGCTGCGCCAGGCGCTGGCCGACGACGCCGTCAACCTCGAGTCGCGCGAGCTGCTGCAGCAGCTGATCGAGGACACGCCGGTCTTGCGCGACGGCGTGCGCGGCGCCAGTGCCTTCCTGCTGACGGTGCTGCCGATGGAGATCCCCTTCAAGCCGCCGCGCCTGACGCCGCGGGTGCGCATGCCCGGGCCGCAGACCGCGATCGTGGTCGGTCCCGAGGGCGAGGAACTGCACGTGGACGACCACGGCCGCATCAAGGTGCACTTCCACTGGGACCGCTACGGCCAGCGCGACCAGAAGTCGACCTGCTGGGTGCGGGTGTCGCAGCCCTGGGCCGGCAAGGGCTGGGGCGGCTACTTCATCCCGCGCATCGGCCAGGAGGTGATCGTCGACTTCCTCAACGGCGATCCGGACCGCCCGATCGTCATCGGCCGGGTCTACAACGACGAGCAGCCGATCCCGTACAAGTCGCCCACGCAGAGCGGTTTCCGCAGCCGCTCGACGCCGGGCGGCAACGCCAACAACTACAACGAGATCCAGTTCGAGGACAAGAAGGGCGAGGAGGTGCTGTCGATCCACGCCGAGCGCAACATGGCGCGCAGCGTGGAGCTGGACGACTCGGCCACCGTCGGGCGCGACCAGAGCCTGGTGGTGCAGCGCGACCAGAGCAGCATCGTGCAGCGCGACCAGACGCTGGCGGTCACGCGCGACCGCAGCATCCACGTCAAGAACAACGAGTCGCACGTGGTGGACCTGGCACAGAAGCTCAAGGTCGGCACCAACCAGGACAACCACGTGGTCGGTAACCAGAGCACCCAGGTCGACGGCGTGCACACGCTGGTGGTCAAGGGCGCGATCAACACCGACACCAAGGCGACCCGCACCGAGAACACCACCGGCAACGAGTCCCGCACCATCGGCGGCAACCAGACGGTCAACATCACCGGCAACCTGTCGTACAAGGCCGCCAAGATGACCTTCGAGGCCGGCCACATCGAGCACAAGGTGACGGGCGCCAACTCGGTGGTCCACACCTCGCCGAACGGCCCGTACACGATCATGGCGAACAAGTTCTCGCTGCTGAGCAACACCGACGCCTCGATCCTGGCGGTCGGCAAGATCAACCAGACATCGATCGAGAACAACACGACGGTGCTGGGCACCAACACCAGCGGCTACATCGGCCACGCGAGCGAGACCAACATGGGCCTGGCGCGCAGCACCTTCCTCGGCCTGGCGGTGGACACCTTCATGGGCGCGCAGATCAGCACGACGCTGGCGGTGCAGATGGAGGCGGTGGCGGCGGCGAAGATCAGCGCCACCGTGGGCCCGCACCTGGAGCTGGTCACGATGAAGGTCTATTCGCCGGGCGGCGGTGGCGCGGGCGGCGGCGCCCCGCTGGCGGCGGCCGACGCGGCGGTGGCGGCCGAGGTGCTGGGCGTGCTGGCGGGCCTCAGCGTGTTCTCCGCCGGCATGGGTTTCGGCGAACTGTCGAGCCAGTACAGCGACGCACGCAAGGAGCTGCGCGATGCGGCGCAGGCCGCGGCCGATGCCGGGCATCCGGGCCTGGCGGCGCGCCTCAACCGTCTGTCGCAATCGGGCGGCGCCACCGGCAACGACGTGGGCGCGCTCACCAGCGGACCGGCGCCCACCAGCACGCAGGCCACCAGCGGCGACGGCATCGCGGCCGCGGATGCGCCCTTCCAGCTGCCGCCGGCACCGGGGTCCGGTGGTGGCTCCGGAGGCGGCTAGCCATGCATGTCATCAAGCCCCAGGTGCTCGGCCTGTCGGCACGGCCGATGGAGTACCGCAAGCGCTTCGGCCTGTGCGTCTCGGGCTATCTGCACGTGCCTTTCGCGCAGGCGGCGCGCGGCACGCTGTGGAACGAGCAGTCGATGTGGAACTTCCTCACCGCCGAGATGGCGGTGCCGCTGATCGACGAAGGCATCGCCAAGCTCACCCCCGAGTTCCTGGTGCATGGCCATGCCTGGCCCGCACCCGGCCGGCCGGAAGCGGTGGCGGTGCGCGCGCGCCTCGGCGCGCGCGACAAGACGCTGCTGGTGTTCGGCGAACGCTACTGGGACACTGGCGCGCCCAGCCGGCCGCGCCCCTTCGAGCGGATGCCGCTGGCCTGGACGCACGCCTACGGCGGTGCCGGCTTCGCGCCCAATCCGCAGGGCCGCGGCCGCAGCGCCGAAGGCGGCGTGCACTGGCTGCCGAACCTGGAACTGCCCGGGGCGCGGCTGCAACGGCCGGACCAGGCGGTGACGCCGGCCGGCTTCGGCCCGCTCGACGTCATGCATCCGCAGCGCGCCGCGTTGCGCGGCACCTTTGACGAGGCCTGGCTCCAGGCGCACGCGCCGGGCTTCCCGCCCGACGTCGACTGGCGCTACTTCAACCTCGCGCCCAGTGACCAATGGCTGGAGGCACCCTTGCGCGGCGACGAGCCTTACGCGCTCGACCACATGCATCCCGAGCGCCCCCACATCGAGGGCACGCTGCCCGCGTTGCGGGTGCGCGCCTTCGCCAACTACAGGATCAATGGCGACACGCGACTGCGCGAGATCCCGATGCGGCTGACGACGGTGTGGTTCTTCCCGCACGCCGAGCGCATGGTGCTGATCCACCAGGGCCTGGCCGAGACCGGCGAGGACGACGGCGCCGATGTGCGCCAGCTGCTCGGCGCGGTCGAGCGCCTCGACGAGCCGCGCCCGCCCGAGCACTACCTGGACGTGCTCGGCAAGCGGCTCGATGGCCGGCGCGCCGCGGTGCAGGCGCTCAACGATGCGGACCTGGTCCCGGCGGGCCTGGACACCGTCGATCCGAGCCAGGAGCAGGCGCAGGCAGTGATGAAGTCCGACGGCCTGCGCGAGGACGCGCAGTACCGGCGCGCGCAGATCGACGTCGAGATGGCGCGCGACCAGCTGCGAGCGCAGGGCAAGGACCCGGACGCCCTCGGCGTTCGCCTCGCGCCCCGCGAGAAGCTGCCGAGCGCGCCGGAGCTGCCGGCGTACCTCGAGAAGCTCGAGGCCGAGATGGAGCAGCAGCAGTGGGCCGCCGTCGAAGACGCGGTGACGCAGCTGGAGAACGCGCAGGCCTTCATGCGCGAGAAACAGCTGGACCCCGAGCGGCTGGTGCACCGCGGCCCGCCCAGCTACCGGGCGCGCGCGCAGCTGGCCGAGATCGAGAAGGGCTTCGCGCTGGGCGATCGCATCTTCGACCGGGCGACCATGGCACCGCAGCTCCTGCTGCAGGAAGTGGCGCACCACCTCGACTACCTGAAGAACGCCCACATGCAGCCGCCGGTGGCGCCGCTCGCGGGCGAGCGTGCGGCTGAAGCCCGGCGCGAGATCGAATGGCTGCTCGCGCGCGGCACGAAGCAGCTGCCGGCCGCCAACTTCACCGGCGCGGACTTTTCCAGGCTCGACCTCCGCGGCATCGACTTCACCGGCGCCTGGCTCGAAAGCGCCCGGTTTGCGGGCGCCAACCTGTCGGGCGCGATCTTTCGCGCCGCCGTGCTGGCCCATGCCGACCTGCGCGGCGCCATCGCGATCGAGACCGTCTTCCAGTCCGCCAACCTGGGCCACGCGCAATTGGGCGGCGCCGTCTTCGACCGCGCCGAGTTCTCGGGCGCCAACCTGCAGTACTGCGCCTTCGAGTCGACCCAGCTGCGCCAGGCCCGCCTGGCCGGCGCCGAGCTGATGGATACGCGCTGGGGCGCGGCCGACTGGAGCGGCGCGGTGGGCCCGGGCCTGCTCTTCTACAAGCTGGACATGAAGGGCGTGGTGCTGGCCGAGGCCGAGCTTGCCGGGTGCAACTTCATCGAGTGCGACTTGCAGGGGCTGGACTTCCGCGGTGCGAAGCTGGCGGGCAGCAACTTCCTCGGCTGCCGGCTCGAGCGCGCCGATTTCACGGGCGCGCACTTGAGGGGCGCGAGCTTCGTGCAGGCCACCGTCCTGGCGCAAGCCGATTTCTCCGGCGCCGACCTGCAGGGCGCCAACCTCGGCGAATGCAATCTCGCGGGCGCGCGGCTGGTGCGCGCCCGGCTCGACGGAGCCAACCTCGGCATGGCGCAACTGGCCGACTGCGATGCGCGGCTGGCGAGCGCCAAGGGCGCGCTGCTGCGCAAGGCGGTGCTGGTGCGGGCGCGGCTCGCGGGCGTGGACTTCAAGGACGCGATCCTGCAGCGCGCCGACCTGCGCGGCGCCGATCTGCGCAACGCCAACCTGTTCGGTGCCGACCTGTCGCGCATCCGGCTGGACGGCGACGCACGCCTCGAGGGCGCGCTGCTGCAGCGGGCCCGCACCTGGCCGCGGCTGGCGCCGCAGCAGCATGCGGAGGGCACGCCATGAAGGCGCAACTGCTGGCCTATGCCGCCGCGCTGGGCGAACCGATCGAAGGCCAGGACTTGCGCAAGGCCGCCTTCGCGAAGAGCTATGTGGGCGGCGGCATCTTCACGCGCACGCAGCTGGAGCAGGCCGATTTCCGCGGCGCCGATGCGCGCGAGACCCTGTTCGACCAGTGCGACCTGCGCGGCGCGCTCTTCAACGGCGCCAACCTGCGGCGCGCCGTCTTCAACCGGTGCGAGCTCGATCATGTGGATTTCCGCGAGGCCAACCTGCACGGCGCCACCTTCACCAACTGCCGGCTCCCGCATGGGCAGCTTGCCGGCGCGGCGCTCGACATGGCGACCTTCTCCGCCTGCCGGCTCGACCATGCGGGGCTGGCCGGCTGCTCGCTCGAATCGGCCGCCTTCCTCGGCAGCAGCCTGGTCGACGTCAACGCCGACGACAGCCGCTGGCTGCACACCTCGGTGATGGAATGCGACCTGGCACGCCTGAGCTGGGAGCGCGCCAGCCTGCGCCGCGTGATCTTCCACAAGACGGGGCTCGCACAGAAGCCCTTCGTGGGGTTGGCGCTGGACGGCTGCCAGTTCTCCTACCTCGACCTGAGCGGCGCGCGCTTCGCGCAGGTGACGATGCCGCAGTGCAACTTCCAGGGGGCAATGCTGGAGAACGCCGACTTCACCGGCGTGCAGGCCCCCGGCGCCGTGTTCTGCGAGGCCCGCGGAACGGGCGTGAGCTTCGCGGGTGCCCGGCTGCGCCAGGCGCTTTTTACCGCCAGCATCTTCCCGGCCGCGCGCTTCGACGGTGCCGATCTCTACCAATGCCATTTCGCGCGCGCGCAGTTGCCCGGTGCGGTGCTGCGCGGCGCCGAACTGACCTACGCGGACTTCAGCCATGCCGACCTGCGCGCGGCGGACGCGCGCGAGGCCACGCTCTTTCGCGCCGTGCTGCACCGCGCGGCCACCGAGCATGCGCAGCTGCCCGACCGCGTCCGCGCGCTGGAGACCGATCCTGCGCTGGCGCAGGCCGAGGACTGGCAGCCCGTGGCGGCCTGAGGCGGCACGGCAGACGGGCGATGACAAGGAACAAGGAAATGACAAGGAGCACGCGACCATGACCGATTCCTCATCCATCGCCGGGCAGCCGGCCCGGCGCGGCCTGCCGGGCGGCGCGACACCGGCGCAGTCCTGCGTGGGCCTGGTGACCGGTGTGACGGGCCGGTCCTTCGCCATCCGCAGCGGCGGGCTCGAAGCCCTCGGGCGGCGTGCCGCGAGCTGCCTGCTGGAGCCGGTGGCGGGCGACACGGTCGCCTGCCTGCTGGTGGCGCCGGACGAGCTCTGGGTGGTGGCCGTCCTGCAGCGCGAGGAGGGCACGGCGCACCTGCTGCGCAGCGAGGCGCCGCTCAAGGTCGAGGCACCGGCGCTCAGCTTCGAGACCACGTGCTTCGAACTGCGCGCCGCCCGCGCCGAGATGGTCGCGGACGATGCCGAGTTCAGCGGCAGCCGGCTGCGCGTGGTGGCGGGTGCGATCAAGCTGGTGGGCGCGGCGCTGAACAGCGTCTTCGACCGTGTCACGCATTTCAGCAAGCATCACCTGCGGACGACCCAGGGCATCGACCGGGTGCAGGCCACGCACCTGGAGATCGACGCCGACCAGCTGCTGCGGCTGTCGGGCGAGCATGCGCTGATCAACGGCGACAAGCTGGTCAAGACCCGCGGCGGGCAGATCCACTTCGGGTGACGCCATGTTCGCCAACTGCCAGATGATGGGCACCGACATGGGCTTTCCCGACGTGTGCCTCACGCCCGCGCCGCCCTCGCCCTCGCCGATCCCGATCCCCTATCCCAACATCGCGATGGGGCCGATGGCGGTGCCCAACTGCCCGAACATCCTGATCATGGGCATGCCGGTGCACAACCTCGCGACCACCATTCCCATGACCAACGGCGACAACCCGGGCGTGGCGACCGGTGTGGCCTCGGGCACGGTGATGGGGCCGAGCCGGCACCTCACAGGTGCCTTCACCGTGCTCTACATGGGCATGCCGGCGACGCGCCTCACCAGCATGTCGCTGCAGAACAGCACCAACTGCCCGGGCGCACGCATCGTGCCCAGCCAGGCGCTGGTGTTGATGCTGGCGCCGTGACGCCTCACTCGACGGAGCCACGATCGTGATTCGCATATCGGTTCTCACCCACCAGGGCGCGCATGCGGGCCGCACGCTGAGCGCGCAATTCGACGCACAGGGCGGCACCATCGGGCGCGCGCCGGCCAACACGCTGGTGCTCGACGATCCCGACCGCACCGTCTCGCGCGTGCATGCGCAGGTGCTGTGCCGCGAGGGGCAGTACTTCATCGTCGACCGCGGCAGCAATCCGATGCTGTGCAACGGACGGCCGCTGGGCGCGGGCAACGAGGCCGCGCTGTCGCAGGGCATGCGCCTGGTCATCGGCGGCTTCGAGCTGATGGTGGAGGCGGCACCCGCCGCGGTGTCCGCAGGCGCTGCAGCGGCCCCTGCCGCAATGCCGGCTGCCGGTGCGCGGCCTGCGGAGGACGATCCCTTTGCGGACTTGCTCGCCGGGCTCGGGCCGGCCGCACCGGCACCGGGTGCGGTGCCGGCCGTGCCGGGCCTTCCGCTCGGCGACCCGCTGGGCGCCGGGCGTCCGGTTGCTTCGGCCGAAGATCCTTTCGCCGATCTTCTGGCGCCGGAGGCGGCTCCAGGTGTCGCTGCAGCGCCGGCGCGCAGCCTGCTCGACGACGACTTCTCCGATCTGGGCCTGAGGTCGCCGGCGGCCAAGGGGACAGGCATCGACCAGTTGTTCGGTGGCGGCGCGGGCGCAGGTCTCGGCGACGATCCGCTTGCGCTGTCGCCGCTGGCGGACCCGCTGCGCCAGCCCAACACCGCCGGGGCGGCCGATCCGTTCGCGGCGCTGCAGAGCACGCCGTCCGCGGCCGCGGCGCCGCGCGGGGATCATCTTCCGATCGGGCAGTTCGGCTATGTGCCGCCGCGCGAAGTGCAGGCCGCCGCGCCTTCGTCCGAGCCGCGCTTCGACGACATGACGGGCGAGCCGGTCCGCGCGGCGCCGCAGCCCGCTCCGGCGTCCGCCTCGACCCCGACGACCGTTCCCTCGCCCGATGCACTGCTGGCCGCCCTGCTGCGCGGGCTCGGCAGCACGCACCAGACGCCCGAGATGCTGACACCGGGGCTGATGGAGCGCATCGGCGTGCTGCTGCGCTCGGCCACCGAAGGTACGCTGCAGCTGCTGTTGACGCGCCAGGAGTTCAAGCGCGAGCTGCGCGCCGAGGTGACGATGATCGCGGCGCAGGCCAACAACCCGCTCAAGTTTTCGCCCACCGCCGAAGTCGCGCTGGCGCATCTGCTGGGGCCCGGCGTGCGCGGCTTCATGCCGGCCGAGGCGGCGATGCGCGATGCCTTCGACGACCTGCGCGCGCACCAGTTCGGCGTGATGGTCGGCATGCGCGCCGCGCTGTCCCAGCTCATCGAGCGCTTCGAACCCGGCGAGCTCGAGAAGAAGATCGCCGCGAAGTCGGCACTCGACAGCCTGTTCGCCTCCAACCGGAAGGCCAAGCTGTGGGACCAGTTCATCGCGCTCTACGCGGGCATCGCGAGCGAGGCGGAGGACGATTTCCATGCCCTCTTCGGCAAGGCCTTCGTGCAGGCCTACGAGGAACAGATGGCGCGCCTGAAGTCGGGCGAAGGCCGGCAATAGCAAGAGCATCAGCAAGAGGGACGAGGACGAGGGAGGCCCCATGGAGATCGAGATCGTCACCCTGTCGAGGCAGGGCGGCCGCAGCTACAACGAGGACGTGTTCGGCCAGTGGAACGACGGCCGCTTCCTGGCCTGCCTGGTGGCCGACGGCGCGGGCGGCCACGGCGGCGGCGACGTGGCCGCGTCGATCGTGCGCAGCAGCGTGCTCAGCGGCTTCGCGGCGGCGCCGGGGCTGGATGCCGAGGGGCTGCGGCACCTGCTGGAGCAGGCCAACCGCGACGTGGTCGCGCGCCAGGCCGAAGGCGGCAAGCTGGCCGCCATGCGCTCCACGGTGGTGCTGGCCGCCATCGACCTGCACGAGAACGCGGTGGTCTGGGCGCACAGCGGCGACAGCCGCGCCTACCTGTTCCGCGGCGGGGTGCCGGTGGCGCGCACCATCGACCACAGCGTGGTCCAGCAGATGGTGGCGGGCGGGATGATCGACGAAGAAGCCGCGCGCCTGCATCCCAAGCGCAACATGCTGCTGTCGGCGCTGGGCTCGCTCGAGTCGCTGCCGGAGATCACGGTGTCCGAGCGCATGACGCTCGCAGTCGACGATGTGCTGCTGCTGTGCAGCGACGGCGTCTGGGAGCCGCTGGGCGACGCGTGTCTGTGCGAGACGCTGCAGGGTTCGCAGGACCCCAGCCGATGGGTGGAGCAGCTCGACGCCGAGATACGGGCACGCGCCAAACCCGGTCACGACAACTACACGGCGGTCGCGCTCTGGCTGCACCGGGACGGCGAGGACGACGAAGTCACGCGGCCGCTGGCCGAACCGCCGCGGCCGTAGCGCCGCGAGGCGGCCCGCCCGGCTCGTCGCTTGTACTTGCCGGGCTGGTATCGACCTTCAGGTGACCTTGTTGGCTTCGAGGTCCCAGGTCATCTCGGGCCCGGCGCTGAGCTTGCCCTTGTCGTCCTGGAGCTTGTATTCGATCTTGATCTTCTTGAAGGCGCAGGACACGCTCTCGACCATGTCGCCGCCGCTGGAGCCGCTGAACTGGGTGCTGGTGATGAAGGCACCGTTCATCGTGATGATCAGGTAGTCCTCCTGGCCGTCGCCGGACTTTCGGGCGGTGAGCTTGATCTCGTCGATGTGCGTGCCCTTGGCGCAGAAGCTGGCCAGTACGGGCGAGGCCTTGTCGTAGTTGTGCATGAAGGTGATGTCGGAGGGCGTGGCCTTGCCCTTGCCCGCGCCGCCGCCCACGCCGGCGCTGGATGCGTTCGACACGCCCCAGCTCCAGCTCAGCACCTCGATCTCGTTGGCGTGGCCTTCCTTCTTCGACTCGCCGTCGGCCTTCGTGATCTTGGCGAAATAGTCAGAACTCATCTCGATGCTCCTTCAGGAAGCCCGATTGCGGCGGGCGGGGGGTTGATCGGCAACTGCAAGGCAGGTTGCGCTTCGGCACGTGCTACTTGCCGCCCTTGACGGACGGCAGCTTGGACACCAGGCGCAACGACACCGTCAGCCCTTCGAGCTGGTAGTGCGGGCGCAGGAAGAACTTGGAGGTGTAGTAGCCGGGGTTGCCCTCGACCTCTTCCACCACCACCTCGGCCGCGGCCAGCGGCTTGCGCGCCTTGGTCTCCTCGGAAGAGTTGACCGGGTCGCCATCCACGTAGTTGGTGATCCACTTGTTGAGCCAGCGCTGCATCTCGTCGCGCTCCTTGAAGCTGCCGACCTTGTCGCGCACGATGCACTTGAGGTAGTGCGCGAAGCGATTGCAGGCGAACAGGTAGGGCAGGCGTGCGGCCAAGTTGGCGTTGGCGGTGGCGTCGGGGTCGTCGTACTCGGTCGGCTTGTTGAGCGACTGCGAGCCGATGAAGGCCGCGAAGTCGGAGTTCTTGCGGTGGATCAGCGAGAGCAGGCCGGCCTTGGACAGCTCGGCCTCGCGCCGGTCGCTGATGGCGATCTCGGTCGGGCACTTCTGGTCGACGCCGCCGTCGTCGCTCGGGAAGGTGTGCAGCGGCAGGTTCTCGACCGCGCCGCCCGATTCGATGCCGCGGATGCGCGAGCCCCAGCCGTAGAGCTTGTAGGAGCGGTTGATGTTGGTGGCCATGGCGTAGGCCGCGTTGGCCCAGGCGTACTTGCTGTGGTCGGCACCGGCGACGTCTTCCTCGAAGTCGAAGTCCTCCACCGGGTTGGTCTTGGCGCCGTAGGGCGTGCGGGCCAAAAAGCGCGGCATGCACAGGCCGATGTACTTGGAGTCGTCCGACTCGCGCAGGCTGCGCCAGCCGGCGTATTCGGGCGTGGAGAAGATCTTGGTCAGGTCGCGCGGGTTGGCGAGCTCCTGCCAGGACTCCATCTGCATCAGGTTGGGGCTGGCGCCGGTGATGAAGGGCGCGTGGGCCGAGGCTGCGATCTTGGCCATCTCGCCCAGGAGCTCGACATCGGGCGGGCTCTGGTCGAAGTGGTAGTCGCCCACGATCGCCCCGAAGGGCTCGCCGCCGAACTGGCCGTACTCCTGCTCGTAGATCTTCTTGAAGAGCGGGCTCTGGTCCCAGGCCGCGCCCTTGAATTTCTTGAGGGTCTTGTGCAGCTCCTTCTTGGAGACGTCCATCACGCGGATCTTGAGGTTCTCGTCGGTCTCGGTGTTGTTCACCATGTAGTGCAGGCCGCGCCAGGCGCTTTCGAGCTTCTGGAAGTCCTCGTGGTGCAGGATCTTGTTGACCTGCTCGGTGAGCTTCTGGTCGATCGCGGCGATCATGGCCTGGATCGACTTCGTCACGTCCTTGCCGATGACCTGCGTGTTCGCCAGCGCCTGCTGCGCCAGCGTGAGCACGGCCGCCTCGACCGCACTCTTCGCCTCGTCGCTGCGCGGCTTGAATTCCTTTTGCAGGAGCGACGCGAAGTCGCTGCCGGCGTAGGCGACGTCTTTCAGTGCGCTCCCCTGTTCGAGTGCTTCGGCCATGTTGCTTTCTCCTGGTGATTCGGTTCGTCGGATGTCAGGCGGCAGAGGCGGCGGACGGGGCGGACGGGGCGCCCTCTTCGGGCTTCTTGCTGCCGGCGAGCGTCTGCAGCAGGGCCGGGTCCTCCAGCACCTTGGCCAGCAGGTCTTCTGCGCCGCCCTTGCCGTCCATGTAGGTGACCAGGTTCGACAGCTGGGTGCGGGCCTCGAGCAGCTTGTTGAGCGCGTCGACCTTGCGAGCGACCGCCGCGGGCGAGAAGTCGTCCATGTTCTCGAAGCTGATGTCGACCTTGAGCTCGCCTTCGCCGGTGAGCGTGTTCGGCACCGAGAAGGCGGCGCGCGGCTTCATGGCCTTCATGCGGGCGTCGAAGTTGTCGACGTCGAACTCGAGGAACTTGCGGTCGGTGACCGGCGCGAGCGGGTCCGCCGGCTTGCCCGAGAGATCGGCCAGCACGCCCATCACGAAGGGCAGCTGGATCTTCTTCTCCGCGCCGTAGAGCTCCACGTCGTACTCGATCTGGACGCGCGGCGCCCGGTTGCGGGCGATGAACTTCTGGCTGCTCTTGGTGGACATGGAAGAACTCCTTGCGGGATGGATGGGAAGGCGAGCGCGGCGGCAGGGGCCTTACTCGGTGGTCTGCTTGCCGGTCACGGCTTCGATGGTGTCGAGCGCATTCGGCGCGAGGTCGGCCATGATCTCGAGGAAGCTCACGCCGATCAGCTTCTTGGCGCGCGCGATCAGGAGCGGCGCCGGGTTGCCGGGCTCGGCCTGCTCGAGATAGCGGATCACGCGATCCAGGGTCTGGAGCACGTCCTCGCGGGTGCGGAGTTCGCCGGAGACCGCGGCACGCTGCGCCGGTGCATGGCCGGTGGCGCCGGCGGAGTGTTCGCCGGCATCGGCCGCGGCCTCGGCGGACAGTGCCGCGCCGGCGACCGCTGCGCAGGCCTTGTGCAGCACCTGACCGATCGCGCGCAGTCGAGAAAGATCGATGGCATCGGCGCGGCCGGTGCGCTCGGTGATCAGCGCCTGCAGGCGGGCGACCTGCGCCGGCGTGGCCATCAGTGCATGCAGCACGTCGGGCGTCTCGGCGTGGATGGCTTCGAGCCCGCCCTGGATCTGCGCCTGCGAGTAGGCCGCGTCGCCACCCACGGCGGCCAGCGCGTTGTGCGCGATCGCGATGTCGCGCACGCGGATCGGGCCCACGCCGCGCGCGATGCCGACCTGCGCGTCGTACAGGTCGCGCAGCACCATGCCTTCGTCGGCCAGCGGCGCGAGCGCGTTGAGGCGCATGGTGGGATCGTGGTCGTCGTCGGCATCCAGCTTTGGATGTATGCCGTCCCAATGGCGCTCGAGCAAGCCGCTCAGCAACTGCAGGCCCAGGCCGAAGCCGGATGCACCCTGCAGCCGTGTGCCGGCTCGCAGCAGCAGCACGGCAGGCCGCACGTCCTTGGTTCGCGCGAGCAGCGCCTGTGCCTGGTCGGCGACCGCGCGCCAGTCGGGCTCAACCGCTGGGATCACCGTGTCGCCGAACTGCTGCTCGGCCTTGCCCTGGGCGGCAGCATCGAGCGCGGTAAAGGCGGGGTCGTATTCCAGATCGTCGCCGCATGGCGATGCCTCGCTGACGGGAGCCTGCAGTGCATCGACGAGTTCGGGTGTCAGCATGTTGCCTGTTGGAATGGACAGAGCCCGTCGCATGAGGATTTCCTTCTCCCCGGCCCTCCGGCTGATTCATGTGTCGACAGACGCTGGTGATAATCAAAGATGCCCCGGGGCGGGTCAATGCAACGAAGGGAATAGCATGAGTGAGCTGGGTACACGCCGTTCGTCCTATGGACGCCTGCGCAACGCGGATTGCCGTCGCATGCTCTCGGGCTGGGGCCTGGGCCTGCTGGCCGCGGGCCTGTTGCTGTCCGGATGCGCCAAGCCGCCGCCCCCACCGGTCACCACGCGCGTGGCGATGACGCTGGTGGCCGGTGCCGATGCCAATCCCGATGCGCGCGGCCGGGCCTCGCCGCTCACGGTGCGCGTCTATGCGCTCAAGACCAGCGGTGCCTTCGAGTCGGCCGACTTCTTCTCGCTGTTCGAGAAGGACCAGGCGACGTTGGGCGCGGAGATGGCGCAGCGCGAAGAGCTGCTGCTGCGTCCGGGCGACAGCAGGAAGCTGGAGATGACGCTGGCTGCCGACATCAAGGCGATCGGCGTGATGGCCGCCTACCGCGACCTGGATCGCGCGCGCTGGCGCGAGGTGCGCGTGGTCGAGCCGGGCAAGCCGCTGGTGCTGACCACCACCTTCGGTGCGCGCCAGATAAGCATTCGGAACAACTAGCTCGCCCCCAGGTTGGCTCACTTCGTGTAGCCGCCCACCCCCTCACCGGGGGCAACACCAGCGGCCCGGCAAAGCCGGTTCCGCGGTGTTCCACGAAGGGGCCTGGCTTCGCCGGCCGCGAGGCAATCGGCTATCTCGCTAGCGGTTGGTCGGCGGGGAGGAAGCGCTGGAACAGGTCGGAGATGAAGGCGGACTGGTCGCTGTCGTCCGGCGCCGCGACGAGGTAGAGGCCGCGCCAGCGTGCGCCCGCATGGCCACTGCGCGGCGCTTCGAAGAGCCGCTGCGCGAAGGTGCGCAGGCCGGGCTGCAGCGCGCGTACCTGTTCGACGAAGGCATGGATCGCATGGCGTGGGGCCGGCTCCGGCTGGCTGCGCAGCAGGCCCATGCGCAAGGCATGCAGGCGCAGCACGAGCGGTTCGAACAACGCATCGAGTCGCGCCACGGCCGCGGCGGTGTCGGGCAGGCGATGGCCCAGGGCCTGGTTGCGCACCGCGGAGGGCAGGGCCTCGCGCAGTGCCTCGTAACCCGCCAGCCGCTCCAGCCCGGTCACCAGCAGATAGACGGGCAACTGCAGGCGCAGCAGCTCGGCCGCCTCGTCGATGCGCTGGCGCAGGCGCGACGCATCCGCGGCCACATGCTGCGCGTCGCCGAGCAGGCGGGCCGCGTTGACGCAGACCACGATGCCGTTGAGCGGCAGGCGCTCGCGCTGGTCGGCGAGCGCCAGCAGGGCGCGGTACCAGAGGCCGCGCTCGTGCGGCGTGGCCGGCTCATGCACCGCGGCGGCACGGGTCTCGATGGCGATGAGGGTCGGCAGGAAGTGCCAGCGCCAGAAGTCCCCGCTCTCGTCCTCGCCCTGCCGCGCAGGCACCGCGGCCTCGGGGCGAGCCGACGCCAGCAGCGCCGGGAGGCCGGCGTCCTCGTCTCCGATGAACAGCAGCCAGGGCAGGTCGTAGAGCGGCTGATGCAGCGCGCGCAGCGCGGGCGAGCACAGCAACCGCTCGCGCGCACGCGCGGCAGTGGCGCGGGGCTCGGCGAAGGGCTCGGCCAGTTGCGTATCCGAAGGCGTGGCCAGTGCCTCGATACGGCGGCGCAGCAGCCGCCGCCGCGCGAAGTAGCGCGAGCCCAGCATGAACCACCACAGCGCGAGCAGCCCGGCCATGCACAGCGCCAGCAGGGCGCCGTAGTGAGTGGGCAGCGGGTACAGCATGTTCATGCGAGGGCCGGGTGCCGCGATCTCAGCGCGAAACGGTTTCGAGGAACACGAAGTCGGCGACCGGCCGGCCCGCGGCCTCGCTGGAAGCCAGCGCTTCGCGCAGGCGCTGCAGGTAAGCCGAGGCCAGCTCGAAAGGCGGCGTGCCTGCCGGATCGGCCAGCGGCGTGGTCGACGACAAGGCGGTGATCAGCACCGTCCCGAAGGGAGGGCTCACCAGCCAGCTCGAGGGAATGTCGCGGCCCAGCTCGAGGACTTCGCCGGCGCGCAGGGGCTGCGGGCCGCGATTGGCGTGCAGGTGCATGACGGCGCCGTCGGCCGTGAAGTAGTCGACCCGCAGGTAGCCCTCGTGGTCCGCGTTGGTGACGCGCACCACCACCGTGTCGCCCTCGCGCACGCGCCCCTCCTGCGCGGTGAGCGCGGCGACCTTCAGCCGATGCCGCTTCTCCTTGTTGCGTGCCTGGTAGGGCTTGAGGATGGCCACCACCTCGCAATGGGGCCAGACGCGCAGCCGGAGCGCGAAGCTCGCAGCTCCCATCCCGGGCATGGCGCGCACCTCGCGCTCCACGCGCGCCATGTCCTCCGCCGTGGGGACGAAGCCGCTCACCCGCGCCGTGCCGTCGCCGCCGGTTGCCACCGCGAGGTCGGCGCAGGCAAAGGCCTGCAGCCGTTGCTCGACGCGCTGGGCCAGCGTGGGCGCCGGCTCGCGTGCGCCGCCCAGCATGGCCCACAGCAGGTAGGCCAGCGGAACGAGCAGCGCCAACGCACCCGCGGCGCGCAGCAGCGCGCGCTCGCGCCGCTCCGGCACGCGCGGGCCAGGCGGATCGGGCACGCCGTAGGGTTGCGGCGTGATGCGGTCCTCGGCCAGCGCGTCGAGCGCCAGCGGGCGCACGGGCAACTGCCGCCCGTGCAGCTCCTTGAGCTTGCCGAGCTCGCCGCCGTCGTCGCTCTCGAAGTAGTACTGGCCCTTGAAGCCGTGCACCAGCGCATGCCAGTAGATCTCGCGCACTTCGCCATCATCCGGCTGCAGTGCGGACAAGTGATGGAAGAACTCGCTGTGCGCGTTGTTGGAGTTGAAGAGCCGCACCTGCAGCGACGTCGCGCCGGCGGTCCATGTCGGATGGCGCGCGATCACCTCGTCGAGCCAGGCGACCACCGCGAAAGAGGCTGATTCGACGTGCGCCTGCGGGCTGCCCCGCTCGCGGGCCGCGGCACGGGCCTCGTCGAGCAGCTGGAGCGCGCGCCGTTGCGCGGCTTCGGGTGAGAGCGCGGCACGGCCGGCCACGATGGCCGCGTCGAGCTCGAGGCCGAACGAGAAGAGCGTGCTGAAGCAGTCGAACAGCCGAGCCATGAAGCGCTCGCGCTATTCTTCCGTGGCGACGGGAGGCTTGGGTTTGCGCCTGTCTCGATGGCACATGCCTATGTCCCTGGTGAAGCGGTGGATCTTGGATCGATTCTTTCAACGCCCCTGGGCAGCGGCCATACCGCTTGGGGACTATGTCGTTCGTGGAGCCGGCAAGCTTGCAGGGCTTGGCGTTCACCGTTATCTTTCGTTCTACTCGTTGAATTGACTGCGTGCATCACGCTTAATCTATTGGGGCCCCTGCCATGAAAATCCTGATCGCCGACGACCACAGGCTCGTCATCGAGGCGGTCAAGGCCAAGTTGTCGGAGATCGAGCCGGGCATCGAGTTCGTTCTGGCGATGAGCGTCGACGAACTGCTCGCCGGCGCCTCCGACGACATCGACCTGGCCGTGATCGATCTCAACATGCCCGGTGCCGAGGGCCAGGCCCACGTGGACGAGATCCGGCGCCGCCACCCGGCCGTGCCGGTCATCGTGCTCTCGGGCTACGAAGACCCGGCCATCATGCGGTCGGCGCTGGAGCGCGGCGTGCTCGGCTTCATTCCCAAGGCCTACTCGCCTGAGGTCATGCTGTCGGCCGTGCGGTTGGTGCTGGCCGGCGGCGTCTATGTGCCGCCGATGCTGTTGTCGGCGGTGCCGCCGGGCGTGGTGGCCGGCGTGCCACCCAGCGCCGGCGAGACCGCGCAGCGTGCCTCGTCCGCCGCTGCCGCCCAGACCCTCGAGCACCTGCGCACCGTGCTCACCGATCGCCAGGTGGAAGTGCTGCAGCTGCTGTCGCAAGGCAAGCCCAACAAGCTGATCGGGCGCGCGCTCGGCATCAGCGAGGGCACGGTGAAGATCCATCTGGCGGCAATTTTCCGTGCGCTCAACGTGCGCAACCGCACGGAGGCAGTCGTCGCGGCGCAGACGCTGACGGCTGAAGCCTGAGCCTCGCCTCTCTTCACGGCCGCCGCCGCTGCTGCCATTGCGGGCGGGCATAGTCTCAGAAGCGCAAGGTCAGCAGGTGCGGCAGGCGCGGGATCGCGAAGGCTCGTCCCGTCCGCATCGCCTCGCGATAGTCGTGCAGAAGGCGTCGTTGGTCCAAGGTGACTTCATCGACCGGCCAGCGTTCCACATAGCGCGCCTGATGCTCCGCGGCCGCGGCCCAGTCCCCCTGCTCGAAGCGGTAGCGCGCCAGGGCCATGATGCCGTTCGGATGCTCCGCGGTCCACGCGGGCACCTGTTCGAGCCAGCCCTGGACTTCGTGGAGCGCGCGATCCTCGCAGGCGAGCCAGGCGGCCGCCAGGCAGGCGTTGGAGCGGACGATGCCGACCGAAGAGACCGCCATGGTTTCGCGGAGCATGCGCCAGGCCCGTTGCCGGTCGCCGCGGGCGTGGGCCAGCGCGGCTTTGAAGAAGACTGCGCTACCGTACAGGCAAGTGCCATCGAAGAAGCGCCGAGTGGCCTCGATTTCGGCAATCAGGTCGCGCGCCAGGTCGTAGCGCCCGCCGGCGATGGCCATGCCCGTGTTCATGGAAATTGCAAAGCTGAGCCAGAAGTGCCGCGCCTCACGCCCGAGCTTGCGCACCTGCTCCATGCGTTGCAGCGCGTCGCCGATCCGCCCGTTGCGCCAGTACAGCCAGGCTTCCGCCAGCTGTGACAGAAAACCGGCCGGCGCGGGGCTGCTGCATCGACGCGGATGCCAGCGTGGCCTGCGCCGCGTTCGCGACAGCCTGGTCTCCCGCGTAGCTGTGCACCATGAGCTGAAACGCGAGCGTGAGCGCGTGGCTTCCCGGCGCGCCGGCCAGCTTTGCGCAGGCCACCGCTTCGACGATGGCCAGGGCCGCATCGCGCATGCGCCCGGCATCGCGATGGACGATCGCGATCTGGTGGAGGGTGCGCGCCAGGTCTGCGTGCTGGGTGTACGGGGTGCGGCTGAGCTGCGCCGAGCGACGCAAGGTATCGAGCGCTGGCTGTGCCTGGCCGCGCAGGTGCGCGATAACGCCTTCCTGCCGCAGGCATTGCGCAGTCAGCCTGTCATGGTTTCCTTCCTGCGCTGCGGCGAGAACGCGCCGGCCGATGCTTTGCGCGAGCTCGAACTCGCGGTCCGCGATCGCCGATTCGCTGCGCTCCAGCAGCACCGCCGCCTTCAGCGCGTGGTCGCCGTTCGTTTCAAGCAGCGTCAGCGCCTGGTGGATGAGCGCTCGGGCGAGCTCGTTGTTTTCGCGCGCGCGGTGGTACGCGGCGAGTGCGCGCAGCACTCGCGCCTGTGTCGTCACGTCGGCCGACGCGGCCGCGCTCGCCAGCAGGCGTTGGGCCTTCGACGCGGTTTCGGGGTGTTCGATCGCGGCCAGGCTCTCGACGTGCTCGATCTCCATCTCGAGCGGAAGCGGCTGAGAAGCGGCACACACCTGCAGGTAGTCCTGCGCCAGTTGGTAGCGCTGTTCCCTGGATGCGCGCATGGCGCGCGTGAATGCCTCATTCGTGAAGGTATCGGTGGAGACGCGTGCCGGCTCCTCGTCGGCGAGCTCGCGGGCTAGCTTCCGGCCGAGTGCGATCGTCATCTGTGTCAGGTCGCCGCCACGCAGCGGGCTCGAATCGGCAAGCCTCATCTCGCCATGCAGCTGATAGCGCAGCTCGAAGCCGTCCTCGTGCGGGTGCGCCTGGGCAGCGATCCCCGTCCGGGCACCGGGTGCGCGAACCTGCACGATGGCATCGGCGTTCGGAGGTCCCTCGCCGGTCCCCTTGAGCACGGTGACTACGTCGACGAGCGGCAGTGCGGAAATCGCCAGCTGCGCTTCGAGTTCCCCGGTTCAGCAGCGCCGCCATGCAGAACACGACCCAGACCAGTGCGTCCCGCCCGTGTGATTGCGAAAGGGAAGCGCAGCGATGAAGCGCTGTGAGGAGGGCCGCGGTGCAGGAGGGTGGGGGCGCCGAATCCGCGCACTGGCAAATGCGAGGCGGAATGCGAGGGGGAATGCGGCGCCCCGATCATCGTGGACAGTGACATGGAACCACAATCAGAATGAAGCCACTCCGTTCGCCGCTGAAAGCCGCTGGGCCAGTGGAGGAGAGCCCTTGTCTCGATCGCGGCTGGCAGGTTAGGGCTGCAACCTCGGCGAGGCTTACCCGACGCGACAATTCATCAGGTTGTGATGGCTCTCTGAAGGACTCTGGATCGAGAACAGTTTGACAGCCCTCTTGTTCCGCATGACTGCACAGGCAGAAGTAATCACCATTTTGGAGATCTATTTGCATTCCCCCGATCTTGCGGCCCTGCGCCGTTCGCGCCTCGAGGCAGCCATCGTCGATCTCGATGGCACGATGATCGACACGCTCGGCGATTTCGTCGTGGCGCTCAATCGCATGCTCGAGGAGCTCGCCCTGCCGTCGATCACCGCCGAGGCCATCGGACAGATGATCGGCAAGGGCTCCGAGCACCTGATCCGCTCCGTGCTGCGCCAGGTGCGCGACGATCGCGAAGCCGATGCCCCGCTCTTCGATGCGGCCTGGCCTCGCTATGTGCACCACTACCTCGCCATCAACGGCCAGCATGCGCCCATCTACGCCGGCGTTGTCGAAGGCCTGGCCGCGTTGCGCGCCCGCGGCCTGCGGCTGGCCTGCCTCACCAACAAGCCCATCGCCTTCGCGCGCCCACTGCTGGCGGCCAAGGGCCTGGACGGCTACTTCGAGCATCTGTTCGGCGGCGAGGCCTTCGAGCGCAAGAAGCCTGATCCGCTGCCACTACTGAAAACCTGCGAGGCCCTGGGCAGCGCGCCGGCGCGCACACTCATGGTCGGCGATTCGAGCAACGACGCGAAGGCCGCGCGCGCAGCCGGATGTCCCGTGGTGCTTGTGAGCTATGGCTACAACCACGGCCAGCCGGTGCGGGAGGTCGATGCCGACGGCTTTGTCGATTCCCTGGCCGAGCTCGACGGCCTGCTGACTTGGGGTAGATGATAGTTGACAGTCGAATTGATGAAAAGTAATGTACCTATGAGCCCGCCGCTCTGGATGCCGGCGGCCCGTGGCCCACAACACTTTTTGCTCTATGAACATCGCGATCCTGGGCGGCGGCCATGGCTGCTATGCCGCCGCTGCAGACCTGTCCGAAGCCGGCCATTCGGTGCGCCTGTGGCGGCGTGATGCCGACGCACTGGCAGCCGTGCGTCAGGCCGGCTCCATCCGCTTGAAGGATGCGCACGGCGCACGCGACGTGCCCATCGCGCTGGCCACGGCCGAGATCGGCGAGGCCTTGCTCGGCGCCTCGCTCATCGTGATTCCCACGCCCGCCATCGCACAGGAGGACATCGCCCGCGCCATGGCACCGTACCTCGTCGACGGCCAGGTGGTGTTCCTGCCCCCCGGCACCTTCGGCAGTTTCGTGATGGCGCGCCTCGTGAAGCAGGCGGGCAACCGCGCCGACGTGGCCTGGGCCGAGACCGGCACGCTGCCCTATCTCGCGCGCAAGCATGGCGAGCGCGAGGTCAACGTCACGATCCGCGCGATCCGCCTGCCGACCGGCGTGTATCCGGCGCGCAAGGAAGGCGAGGCGCTGGAGGTGATCCGCCAGGCCTATCCGAGCGTGCACGGCTGCGGCGACGCGCTCTCGGGCGCGCTGATGAATGCGGGCCCGATCATCCATCCGCCGTTGATGGTGATGAATGCCGCGCCCTTGCAGCACTTCGAGCGCTGGGACATCCACAACGAGGGCACGCAGCGCGCGGTGCGCGACGTGACCGACCGGCTGGACCAGGAGCGCATCGCAGTGCGCGAGGCCTTCGGCCAGGGCGCGCCGCACTATCCACTGGCCGACCACTACAACAACGACCGGTGGATGTACGGCGACGCCCACAAGCAGCTGGTGAAGTCGGGCGACTGGCGCGAGAACATCGACCTCTACGCCCACCGCTACATCACCGAGGACACGGAGCTGGGCCTGGCCTTCCTGGCTTCGGCGGCGCGGCATGCGGGCGTCGATGCGCCCATCGCGCATGGCCTGCTGGCCATCGTCGGCGGCTTCCTGGGCCGCGACTTGCGCAAGGGGCCGCGCACCTTCGAGGCGCTGGGCCTGGCCGGGCTGACCCAGGCCGAGCTGAAGAAAAGGCTGCACGATGGCGAATGAGGCCGCAGCGCCGCGCTTCGCTGCCGTCGGCGCGGGCCGCATGGGCCGTGGAATCGCGATCGCCTTCGCGTATGCGGGCCACCGTATCTCGCTCGTCGACCTGCGCGTGCGCACCGAAGAGGCCTGGCAGAAGCTGCGCGCCGAGGTGCGGGCGGAAATCGAAGCCAGCCTCGCAGGGCTGGCGCAGCTGGGGGTGATCGATACGGCCCAGGTGCTGGCGATCGCGGAGCGCGTCGAGCTCGTTCCCGCCGGCGAAGCGCCGCATGCGCTGGCAGGCGCCGAGTTGATTTTCGAGGGCGTGCCGGAAACGCTGGATGCCAAGCGCGAGGCCTTCGAGCAGCTCAACCGCCATTGCCGCGATGACGCCATCCTCACCTCCACCACCAGCAGCATCCTGGTCACCCAGATCGCCGCGCTGGTGAGGAGGCCGGAGCGCTTCCTCAACATGCATTGGCTCAACCCGGCCTACGTGATCCCGGTGGTGGAGCTCAGCTGCCACCCCGGTACCGACCCCGCAGTGCTGGCACGCACGAAGGCGTTGATGGAATCGATCGGCAAGCTGCCCGTGGTCTGCGGCCCGACCCCCGGCTATATCGTCCCGCGCTTGCAGGCGCTCGTGATGAACGAGGCCGCCCGCATGGTCGAGGAGGGCGCCGCCACGGCCGAGGAGATCGACAAGGCCACGCGCTACGGCCTCGGCCTTCGCTTTGCAGCGCTCGGCGTGGTGGAGTTCATCGACTTCGGCGGCGCCGACATCCTGCACCATGCGAGCCGGGAGATGTCGGGCTCGATCGATCCCGCGCGCTACGCCGCGCCGGCCATCCTCGAGCGCATGATGGACGAGGGCCGCCTCGGCCTGAAGAGCGGCAGCGGCTTCTACGACTACGCGGACCGCGACCTGGCTGCCTACCGGCGCGATGTGCTGGCGCGCACCCTCGGCATGCTGAAGCACGCCGGGCTCTGGCGGCCGCCGGCCGAGCGGACGCAGTCATGACAAGCATCCGCCGCGCCTTCGCCGATCTGTCCGTCGGGCAGGTCCACTACGCGAGCTGCGGCGATCCGCGCGGCGAGACGGTGCTGCTGCTTCACCAGTCGCCGCGCAGCTGGGCCGAATACCGGCACGTCCTTCCGCTGATCGGCCGGCGCTTCCGAGCCGTGGCGATGGACACCGCGGGCTTCGGCGATTCCGACGATGGCGCCGTGCCCGCCAGCATCGAGCAGTGGGCGCGCGTGGCGATCGAACTGCTCGATGCGCTGGGCATCGCCCGCGCGCATGTGGTGGGCCACCACACGGGCGGTGTGATCGCGGTCGAACTGGCGAGCACCTTCGGAAGGCGCGTGCACGGGCTGGTGCTGTCGTCGACGCCATACACGGATGTCGCCTTCCGCCGCGCGCGGGCCGAGCGCCCGCCCATCGACGCGGTGGCGATGAGCGACGACGGCAGTCATCTCGCGGCCTTGTGGCAGAAGCGCCAGGGCTTCTATCCGGCAGGACGGCCCGAGCTGCTGGAGGCTTTCGTGCTGGACGCGCTCAAGGTGAGCGGCCGGATGGAAGAGGGACACCGCGCCGTGGCCGCCTACCGGATGGAAGAGCGCATCGCGAAGGTGCGGCAGCCGACGCTGATCGTCCGCGCGACCGACGATCCCTTCGCCGCGCCGCATGCGCATGAGCTGAAGGCGCACATCCCCCAGGCGCGCATCGTCGACATCGACGGCGGCATGGTGCCGCTGCCCGACCAGATGCCGGAGGCTTTCGCGAACGCCGTGGTGGGCTTTCTTGAAGCGCTGCCGTGAGGGCGGTACGTGTTCCAGCCTTCGGCGCGGCGCCGGTGCTGGAGCAGCTGGCCGATCCGCAGCCGCGTGCCGGCCGCACGATCGTGCGCATGGCCGCAGCCACTGTGGGCCATATCGACCGGACGGTCTGGAGCGGCGCCTTTCTCAAGCATCCGCCGCTGCCCTACATCCCCGGCGTCGAGGCCGCAGGGACGGTGGTCGCGAGCGGGAGCTACCCTGCGGGCCAGCGCGTGTGGCTGCGCGGCAGCGGCCTGGGCACGAATGAGAACGGCACCTGGTGCGAGCTGATCGATGCGCCTGACGAGGCGTTGGGCCTGTTGCCCGAAGGCCTCGACGTGGCACTCGGCGCGGCCTTCTTCTCGCCGTGCACATCGGCCTGGGTCGCATTGCACGAGATTGCGAAGCTGCAGCGGGGCGAGCGCGTTCTGGTGACCGGCGCGACCGGTGCTGTGGGATCGATGACGGTGCAGCTGGCACGCGAGGCTGGTGCCGCCGTGCTCACGGGCGCCGAGGAAGCCGCGCGGCAGCAACAGCGCATCGACCTCCTGGTCGATACCGTCGGCGGCCCGGTGCTGGAAGCCGCGCTGCCCTGCGTCACGCCCGGCGGCCGCGCCGTGCTGGTCGGCTACACGGCCGGCAACATGCTGCCCTTGAACATCGCCCATTTCCTGCAGCGCGACGTGGCGCTGCTGCCGCTCAACATGTTCCGGCGCGAAGCGGCGGGCCGCGCCGCGGTGCCCCAACTGCTGGCGCGGCTGGCCGACGGGAGGCTGACGCTCCGGGTCCAGCGCTTCGCGCTTGGCGAAGCCGCGGCGGCGCTCGAATGGATCGCGCAGCGCGGACATCGGGGCAGGGCGGTCCTGGTGCCCTGAGGCTGGTGCGCGGCGACGGGATCTGAGATCCTTGCACACCGCATCGACCCGTCTCGAGAAAGCATCGACATGGACACCCAGCTTGCCCAGTCCTGGCTCGCGCTGAGCCCGCCCGTGGCCGCCGCGCGCGCTGCAGGCCGGCCGCTGGTGGCTCTTGAGTCGACCATCATCGCGCACGGCATGCCCTATCCGGAGAACGTGAGCACCGCGCGCGAGGTGGAGGCCGTGATCCGCGGACTGGGCGCCGAGCCCGCGACCGTCGCACTCATAGGCGGGCGCATCCGCATCGGCCTCTCGGACGATGAACTGGAACTGCTCGGCCGCTCCGGCCAGGCGCACAAGGTCAGCCGGCGCGACCTGCCGGCCGTGCTCGCAAGTGGCGAGCTCGGTGCCACCACAGTGGCAGGCACCATGATCTGCGCGGCGCTGGCCGGCATCGAGGTCTTCGTCACCGGCGGCATCGGCGGCGTGCACCGCGGTGCGCCGCAGAGCTTCGACATCTCGGCCGACCTGCAGGAGCTGGCGCGGACTTCGGTGGCGGTGGTGTGCGCCGGCGCCAAGTCGATCCTGGACATCGGACTCACGCTGGAATACCTGGAGACGCACGGCGTGCCGGTGCTCAGCTGCGGGCAGGACAACTTCGCCGCCTTCTACACGCGCGACAGCGGATTTCGCGCGGACTACCGGCTGGACGATGCGCAGGCGCAGGCCCGCTTCATCCGCACCAAGTGGGCCCTGGGCCTCGCGGGCGGCGTGGTGCTGAGCACGCCGGTGCCCCAAGCCGCGGCACTGCCGCGCGAGGAGATCGATGCGATCACCGAGCAGGCCTTGGCCGAGGCGGCAGCGCAGGACATCGCGGGCAAGGCCGTCACGCCTTTCCTGCTGGCCCGCATCAAGGCGCTGACGGGCGGGCGCAGCCTGGCGACCAACATCGCGCTGGTGAAGCACAACGCCGAGGTGGGCGCGAGGCTGGCCCTGGCGTTGGCGTGCGCATAAGCGCCTTGCCCGCCAGGACTCCTGACATTCGTCTTCGTGCTGGAGACCAATGCTTTTATTTATCAGGCTTCAATTTCTCTCTCTTTCTCGCCAACCTGCTTCTGCGGGCTCCAATCTGACTAAGGTTGTCGCCCTACGACAAACTCATCGACAAGACCAAAAATGGATCTCGAACTTCCAAGCAAGCTTCACAAAGCACTTGAGCGTGAAGCGTCTGATGCAGGGGGAAGCCTGCACGCACACGTCATCAAGAAGCTGGAGTCGGTCACGCCACCCATCGAGGCAGTGAAGCGCGAGGCGATAGCGGCGGGGCTGCCCAAACTGGTCGCCTTCTTGTCACGAGTGCCAGGCGTCGAGGTCCTTTCATCGGATTCAACTCCGGACGCCTATTGGTGGGTGAAACTGAACATCGATCTCGACCACTCACTGGCTTGGCAGGTGGTTCAGGAACTTGGCTTCGTTCTGAACTACATATCCCTTGAAGAGCAGCTACCCACGGTTTTCAAGCCGGTTTCGCCCCCTCCTTGTATGAACGGCGGTCCAAAGGACTTCCTTTCATGGGTCATTGAACCAACTTGCAACCACATCGACCCGGCGTGGATAGCAGAAGCGCTCGAAGGTCGCCTGCCGCGACCAGTCGAAGATCTGGCCCAGTGGGACTCAGATGACGAATCGACTTGACGGGATGACTGCAGGCGCAGTTGCGCACGTTCGCGGGATCCGCCCCCCAATCTAAAGGGGTCTGGCGGCGGCGGTGTTGCCGCTGGACGCGACGGATTCAGGATGTGGCTTCCAGTCGCAGTCGCGCGCGGCAAATCCGCTACGCCTGCGAGTCCTCTTCCGCCTCATCCGCCTCTCCCGCCGCACCGGCGTGCAGCTCGATCATCTGCCGCAGCGTGGTCTTCAACTCCTCGGCCCGCAGCAGGCCGAAGGGCTCGAGCACCCGGCGCTCGTGCTCGAGCGCCAGTTCCATCAGGCGCTCCACCGTCTTGGCGCCCTTGCGCGTGATGCGCACCAGCGTGACGCGCCGATCACTGTCGTGGGGCAGGCGCTCGACCTGGCCCTTGGACTCCATGCGATCCAGCAGGCGCGTGACCGTCGGCTGCTTGGTCACCGTGATCTGCGCCAGCTGGCCGATGCTGATCGGCTCGCCGCCTGCCAGCGACGCCATCACCCGCCACTCCGACACCGAAAAGCCGTGCTGGCGCGCCACCACGTGGAACTCTGACGAAATCAGCTGGCTGGCCTGCGCCAGCAACGCCGGCAGGTAGTCGTCGACGAAGCGCAAGGCCTTCTTAGAAGCGGCAGTGGCCATGAAGCGTTCCCTCTGCGAAAGCGGGCACGCAGCTTGCGTGTCTAGGGTTATTCATGATTGTGGATACATTCACTTGTAAACATTATAGAGGCCGTGCGATGAAGCGGCACCCATGCCGATACGGGAAAGAAGCAAACCATGGCTGAACGATCGTTCGTCGAGGAAGTCAAGAAGCTCCGGCTCGCCGAGGGCGAGGTGTTCCGGGGTGAAGGCATTCTGGCAGTCACCAAGGCGCTGCTCGAATCGGGTGTTTCCTATGTGGCCGGCTATCAGGGCGCGCCGATCTCGCACCTGATGGACGTGTTGGCCGACGCGCAGGACATCCTGGCCGAGCAGGGCATCCGCTTCGAGAACAGCGCGAGCGAAGCCACGGCCGCCGCCACGCTGGCCGCCTCGGTCAACTATCCGCTGCGCGGCGCCGTCACCTTCAAGGCGACGGTGGGCACCAACGTGGCCTCAGACGCGCTGGCCAACCTGGCCTCGGGCGGCGTGACCGGCGGCGCCCTGATCATCGTGGGCGAGGACTACGGCGAAGGCTCCTCGATCATGCAGGAGCGCAGCCATGCATTCGCGATGAAGTCGCAGATCTGGCTGCTCGATCCGCGCCCCAACCTGCCCTCCATCGTCGAGGCGGTGAAGAAGGGCTTCGAGCTGTCCGAAGCCACCCACACGCCGGTGATGCTGCAGCTGCGCATCCGCGCCTGCCACGTGCATGGGCAGTTCGTGGCCGGCGCCAACCGCCGGCCCACATTCACGCTGAAGGACGCGCTGGAGAACCCGCAGCGCGACGTCAGCCGCATCGTGCTGCCCCCCGCCAGCTTCGTGCACGAGCAGGAAAAGGTGAAGGAGCGCTGGCCCGCCGCACTGCGCTTCATCGAGGAGCACAAGCTCAACGAGTTCTTCTCGGAAGACGCCGACGACATCGGCATCATCGTCCAGGGCGGCAGCTACAACACCCTGCTGCGCGCGCTCGAACGGCTCGGCCTGGCCGACGTCTATGGCAACTCGCAGGTGCCGCTCTACGTGATGAACGTGGCCTACCCGCTGGTCGACAACGAGGTGCTGCGCTTCTGCGAAGGCAAGCGCGCGGTGCTGGTGGTGGAAGAGGGCCAGCCCAACTTCGTCGAGCAGAACCTCGCCACCATCCTGCGCCAGGCCGGCTCCACCACCGCGCTGCACGGCAAGGACATGCTGCCGGTGGCCGGCGAGTACACGGCGGCCGAGCTGCTCAAGGGCGCGCGCGCCTTCGGCGAGCGCTACGGCCGGCTGCAGCCCTTGCCGATCCCGGCGCCGGTGCGCAAGGTGATCCCGCTCAAGGAAGTGGCCGAGATCGGCGTCGACAATGCGCCCGAGCCGGCCCTGCCGCTGGGCGACAGCGTGCACGCCCGTCCGCCGGGCTTCTGCACCGGCTGCCCCGAGCGCCCGATCTTCAGCGCGATGAAGCTGGTGGAGCGCGAGCTCGGCCCGCACCACGTGAGCGCCGACATCGGCTGCCACCTGTTCTCCATCCTGCCGCCCTTCAACATCGGCAACACCACCATGGGCTACGGCCTGGGCGGCGCCGGCGCGGCTGCGCTCAATGCGCCGGCGGGCAAGCGCGCGATCTCGATGATGGGCGACGGTGGCTTCTGGCACAACGGCCTGACCAGCGGCGTGGCCAACGCCGTCTTCAACCAGAGCGACAACCTGACCATCGTGGTCGACAACAACTACACCTCGGCCACCGGCGGGCAGGACATCCTCTCGTCGAAGGCGCAGAACCCGACGCGCAGCACCGGCCACGCGATCGAGCGCGCGGTGCGCGGCGTGGGCGTGAAATGGGTGCGCACGATGCGCCGCACCTACGACGTCGCCGGCATGCGCGACGTGATCAAGGAAGCGCTCACGACAAAGCAGAAGGGCCCCAAGGTCCTGATCGCGCAGTCCGAGTGCATGCTCAACAAGCAGCGCCGCGAGAAGCCGCTGGTGCGCAAGGCCATCGCCGAAGGCAAGCGCGTGGTGCGCGACAAATTCGGCGTCGACGAGGACACCTGCACCGGAGACCATTCCTGCATCCGCCTCTCCGGCTGCCCCTCGCTCTCGATCAAGGCGAATCCCGATCCGCTGCGCACGGACCCGGTCGCCACCGTGCTCGACAGCTGCGTGGGCTGCGGCAACTGCGGCGATGTCTCGCATGCCGCCGTGCTCTGCCCCTCCTTCTACAAGGCGCAGATCGTCAGCAACCCGACCGGCTGGGACCGCTTCCGCGAGCGCGTGCGCGCGGGCGTGATCGGATGGCTGCAGCGCGGCGAGGCCAAGCGCCGCGCGGCTTATGCGTTCTGAATGAATTTATGCGACGCAACAACACAGCGCCGAAAGCATTCGCAGCGTTCCAAATCCAGGGACACCGCGGAACCGGCTTTGCCGGGCCGCTGGTGTCGCCCCCGGTAGGGGGTGGGCGGCTACACGAAGTGAGCCAACCTGGGGGCGAGCCATGACGCAACCGATCAAGATCGCCATCCTCGCAATGGGCGGCGAGGGCGGCGGCGTGCTGGCCGACTGGATCGTCGACATGGGCGAGGCCAACGGCTACATCGCGCAGACCACCTCGGTGCCGGGCGTAGCCCAGCGCACCGGCGCGACCATCTACTACGTCGAGATCTACCCCGAAGCTCAGGCCCAGGCCGATGGCGGCCGGCCGGTACTGGCGCTGATGCCCCTGCCGGGCGACGTGGACGTGGTGCTGGCCTCGGAGCTGATGGAAGCCGGGCGCGCCGTGCAGCGCGGGCTGGTCACGAAGGACCGCAGCACGCTGATCGCCTCCACCCATCGCGTGTACTCCATTGCCGAGAAGAGCGCGTTGGGCGACGGCCGGGTCGACAGCGCAGCGCTGCTGGTGCACGCCGACCGGGCGGCCAAGCGCTTCATCCGCTTCGACATGGCGCAGACGGCCGAGGCCGCGGGCAGCGTCATCAGCGCCGTGCTCTTCGGCGCCCTGGCCGGCTCCGGCGTGCTGCCTTTCAGCCGCGCCCAGTTCGAGGCCACCATCGAGCGCGGCGGCGTGGGCGTCAAGCCCAGCCTGAAGGCCTTCGACGCTGGCTTCGCACGGGCGCAAGGCACGCACGAGGACGAGAAGCCGGTGCCCGCCTCCGCTGCCGCGCCGCAGCCACGCCACCCCGCTGTGCGTGCCCTGGTCGAACGGGTTCAGCGCGACTTCGCACCGGCGCTGCATCCCGTGCTGTTCGAGGGCGTGCGGCGCCTGATCGACTACCAGGACACCGACTACGCCGGCCTCTACCTCGACCGCCTGGCCGCGATCGCCGCGCTGCCCGCGGGCGAGGACCACCGCCTGCAGCGCGAGACCGCACGCCACCTGGCCCTCTGGATGTCCTACGAGGACACGGCCCGCGTCGCCGCGCTGAAGACGCGCGCCTCGCGCTTCGATCGCGTGCGCGGCGAGGCCGGCGTGAAGGAAGGGCAACTGCTCGCGATCAACGAATACATGCATCCGCGCCTGCAGGAGATCTGCGAGACCCTGCCCGGCGGTCTCGGCCGCTGGCTGGTGGGCTCGGGCTGGCCGCGCCGCCTGGTGGAGCGCATGACCCGCAAGGGCCGCGTGATCCGCACCAGCTCGCTCGGCGGCTACCTGATGCTCTGCGCCGTCGCCGCCGCGAAACGCTGGCGCCGCAGCACCACCCGCTATGCCGAGGAGAACCGCCGCATCGAGGAATGGCTGCAGCGCATCGCCGGCACCGCCGTGCGGCACCCCGAGCTGGCGATCGAGCTTGCCCAGTGCCAGCGCCTGGTCAAGGGCTACAGCGACACGCATGAACGCGGCCTGCGCAACTACGACACGCTGATGGCCGCCTTCCAGCGGGCGGGCACCCGCATGGCGCCGGCCACGCTGCGCGAGCTGCGCGAGGCGGCGCTGGCCGATGAACAGGGCCGCCAATTGCATGCGGCACTGTCGCGGCACACGCTGGCCTGAGAAGAGAACAAGAGAGACACGCATGACCCCCACACTTCAACTGCGCGTCGCCGAAGTCTGCGAGCTGAACCCGCTGATCCGCATGTTCGTGCTGTGCGCCGACGACAACCGTGCACTGCCGGGCTACAGCGCCGGTGCCCATGTCCGCGTGCAGGTCGAGCTGCCCGATGGCGCGAAGGACTGGCGCCACTACTCGCTGATCAACTTCGCGACCGAACGGAATGCGACCAACGCGCCCACCCGCTACGTGATCGCCGTGCGCCTGGAGGACGAAGGCCGCGGCGGCTCGCGCTTCATGCACGAGCGGCTGAAGCAGGGAGACCTGCTCACCATCGAGCCGCCGAAGAACGACTTCCCGCTG
Organism: Variovorax stachyos; assembly: GCF_051400855.1. Lineage (NCBI taxonomy): Bacteria > Pseudomonadati > Pseudomonadota > Betaproteobacteria > Burkholderiales > Comamonadaceae > Variovorax > Variovorax stachyos. The sequence goes on from NZ_JBLFFN010000018.1 coordinate 73,810, forward strand.
CACACCGGCCCCGGCGGCACGGTGCTGATCGCAGGCGGCATCGGCATCACCCCACTGGCCAGCATGGCCGCGCGCCGACGCGCCGAAGGCGCGGCCGTGCGCCTGCACTATGCCGGCCGCAGCCGCGAGCTGATGGCCTTCCTGCCCGAGCTGCAGGCGTTGCTGGGCGACGACCTGCGCGTGCATGCCGACGTCGAGGCCGGCGGGCCGCTCGACATCGATGCGGTGCTCGACGACGTGCCCGCCGGGGACCGGCTCTACGTCTGCGGCCCCAAGGTCATGCTCGATGCCGTGCTGGCCCGCACCCAGGCGCGCGGCTGGGAACACGACCGCGTGCACTTCGAGCTTTTCACCACGCCGGTGGTCGAGGCGGGCGACCAGCCCATCGAGGTGGAGCTCGCGCAATCGGGTCAGCGCTTTACGGTGCCCGCGGATCAGAGCATCCTCGACTGCCTGATCGAGCATGGCTGCGACCCGTTGTACGACTGCAAGCGCGGCGAATGCGGCGTGTGCGCGACGCCGGTGCTGGAAGGCGAGATCGACCACCGCGACTATGTGCTCAGCGCGCGCGAGAAGGCCGAGGGCAATGTCATGCAGATCTGCATCTCGCGCGCCAAGGGACCGCGGCTGGTGCTGGACATCTGAAGGAGAGCAAAGGATGACTTCCTACCGAGGCAAGCCAGAGGCGGTGCACGCCCTGGTGCAGAACGACCGGGTGCACCGCGACCTCTACATCAGCCAGGAGCTGTTCGAGCTGGAGCAGGAGCACTTCTTCGCCAACACCTGGAACTACGTCGGCCATGAAAGCCAGCTGCCCAGGCCCGGCGACTACATCAGCAACGAAATCGGCGGCCGCCCGCTCATGGTGGTGCGCCATACCGATGGCACGCTGCGCGCCATGATGAACCGCTGCGCCCACAAGGGCTCGCGCCTGGTGAGCGCCCCCTGCGGCAACACCGGCAAGTTCTTCCGCTGCCCCTATCACGCCTGGACCTTCAAGACCGACGGCTCGCTGCTCGCGATCCCGCTGAAGAACGGCTACGAGGGCACGCAGCTGCACGAATGCGAGTCGGCCAAGGGACTCACCACCATCCGCAACGTGCGCAGCCACCGCGGCTTCATCTTCGTGAAGATCAACGATGCCGGCCCGGACTTCGAGGAATACTTCGGCGACTCGCTGAGCTCCATCGACAACATGGCCGACCGCTCGCCCGAAGGCGAGCTGGAGATCGCCGGCGGCTGCCTGCGCTTCATGCACCAGTGCAACTGGAAGATGTTCGTCGAGAACCTCAACGACACCATGCACCCGATGGTGGCGCACGAGTCATCGGCCGGCACCGCCAAGCGCATGTGGGCCGACAAGCCGGACGACGAGCCCAAGCCCATGGCCATCGAGCAGTTCGTGCCCTTCATGTCGGACTACAAGTTCTTCGAGGACATGGGCATCCGGACCTACGACAACGGCCACAGCTTCACCGGCGTGCACTTCAGCATCCACAGCAAGTACAAGGCGATCCCCGCATACGACGATGCGATGAAGGCGAAGTACGGCGAGGAGCGCACCGCGCAGATCCTCGGCATGACGCGCCACAACACCGTGTACTACCCCAACCTCACGATCAAGGGCGCCATCCAGGCGATCCGCGTGGTCAAGCCCATTGCCGCGGACAAGACGCTGATCGAGAGCTGGACCTTCCGACTGAAGGGCGCGCCGCCCGAGCTGCTGCAGCGCACCGCGATGTACAACCGGCTCATCAACTCGCCCTTCTCGGTCGTCGGCCACGACGACCTGCAGGCCTATCGCGGCATGCAGGCCGGCCTGCACGCGACCGGCAACGAGTGGGTCAGCCTGCACCGCAACTACGATCCCGAAGAGCTCAAGGGCGGCGAGATCACCACCGGCGGCACCAACGAGCTGCCGATGCGCAATCAATACCGCAGCTGGGCCCGCTACATGACGGAGACCATGCGATGAGCAGCAGCCTCACACGCCAGGACCTGATCGACTTCGTCGTGCACGAGTGCCGCCTGCTCGATGCCAAGCGCTACGAGGAATGGAACGCACTCTTCACCGACGATGCCTACTACTGGGTGCCGGCGACACCGGACCAGGAAGACGGCCTCAACCACTGCTCGCACCTCTATGAGGACAAGCTCCTGCGCGACCTGCGCATCGAGCGCCTGAAGAGCCCGCGCGCCTTCTCGCAGCAGCCGCCGAGCCGCTGCCACCACCTGCTGCAGACGCCGACCGTCGAGGTGTTCGACGAGGAGGGCAATGCCTTCGCGGTGCGCACCGAGTTCCACTACACCGAATCGCAGGGCGACGAACTGCAGTTCTATGTGGGCACCTTCTTCCACCACCTGACGCAGGTGGACGGCCAGCTGCGCATGACGCTCAAGCGCGTGAACCTGCTCAACTGCGACGCGGCGCTGCCTGCAGTGCAGCTCTTCATCTAGGGACGCGATGCACACCACGGTCCACCAATGCTTTGCAGCCACCGCGGCGCGCACGCCGGATGCGGAGTTCCTGTTCACCGAGTCGGTGACCGCCGCGGCCTACGGCATCGCGCCCGGCGCCCTTCGCTGGGGCGAGGCTGCCGTGGAAGTCGAACGCCTGCGCCGGGCCTACTCGGCGGCCGGCTGGGGCCACGGCCATCGCGTCGGCCTGCTGCTGGAGAACCGGCCGGCGTTCCTGCTGCACTGGTTCGCTCTCAACGCACTGGGCGCGAGCGTGGTGCCGATCAATGCCGAGATGCGTTCGGCCGAGCTGGTCTACCTGATCGGCCACAGCGAGATCGGGCTGGCCGTGACCCTGCCCGAGCGCGCGGCCGACCTGCGTGCCGCCGCGGCACAGGCTGGCATCGCCTTCGAGACGATCGGGCCGGACGACGTGATCCCGCCCGCAGGCAAGGCGCCGCCGCGTCCTCACGAAGCGATCGGGCTCGACACCGAATGCGCGCTGCTCTATACCTCCGGCACCACCGGGCGGCCCAAGGGCTGCATCCTGAGCAACGCCTACTTCCTGCGCGCGGGCGAGTGGTACGCGGCGCTCGACGGCGTGTGCGCCATCCGGCCCGATGCCGAGCGCGTGATCACGCCGCTGCCGCTCAACCACATGAACGCGATGGCCTTCTCGACCATGGTGGTGCTCGTGGCGGGCGGCTGCCTGGTTCAACTCGACCGCTTTCATCCGAAGACCTGGCTCGCGAGCGCGCGCGAGAGCCGCGCCACCATCGTCCACTACCTGGGCGTGATGCCGGCGATGCTGCTGGCCGCGCCCGATTCGGCGGCCGACAAGGACCATGCGATCCGCTGGGGTTTCGGCGCCGGCGTGGACCGCAAGAACCACGCGCCTTTCGAGGCCCGCTTCGGCTTTCTGCTGGTCGAGGCCTGGGCCATGACAGAGACCGGTGCCGGCGCCTGCATCATGGCCAACCGGGAGCCGCGACAAGTCGGCACGAGCTGCTTCGGCCGGCAGCAGGACTACGTCGAGGTCCGGCTGGTGGACGACGAAGGCCGCGACGTGCCCGCCGACACGCCCGGCGAGCTGCTGGTGCGCTCGGCCGGCGAAGACCCGCGGCGCTATTTCTTCTCCGGTTACCTGAAGGACGAGGAAGCCACGCGCGAGGCCTGGGCCGGCGGCTGGTTCCATACCGGCGACCTGGTGCGGCGCGATGCCGAGGGCAACTTCTTCTTCGTCGATCGCAAGAAGAACGTGATCCGCCGCAGCGGCGAGAACATCTCGGCGGTGGAGGTCGAGAGCGTGCTGAACCAGCACCCGGCGGTGAAGACTTCCGCGGTCGCCGCCACGCCTGACCCGGTGCGCGGCGACGAGGTGCTGGCCTGCGTCGTGCTGCGCGATGAGGTCGACGCCTCGGAGCGCGGCCGCATCGCCGGCAGCATCGTCGAGCATGCGCTGGCGCAGCTCGCCTACTACAAGGCGCCGGGCTATGTCGCATTCGTCGATGCATTGCCGCTCACCGCCTCGCAGAAGATCCAGCGCGGCCAACTGCGCGAACTGGCCCAGGCCTTGCCCGGGCAGCCGCATTGCATCGACACGCGTGCGATGAAGAAGAGGCAGGCCTGAGATGGCGCGCAACCGGCTGTCCTATGAAGGCGTCGCGGTGGCGGTGCCGGTGACCGTGCCTTACGTGCGCTACTCGACACGCAGCGCGCACTGGTTCATCGGCCAGGCGCTCGAGGCGTTGGTCAAGGCCAGCGGCGTGGCCAAGGAAGACATCGACGGCCTGAGCCTCAGCAGCTTCTCGCTCGCGCCCGACACGGCCGTCGGCGTGACGCAGCACCTGGGCCTGTCTCCGCGCTGGCTGGACCACATGCCCACCGGCGGCGCCTCCGGCGTGATGTGCCTGCGCCGTGCCGCGCGTGCGGTGCAGGCGGGCGATGCCGACATCGTCGCCTGCGTGGGCGCCGACACCAACCACGTCGACTCCTTCCGCCTGACGCTGGGCAGCTTCAGCAACTTCGCGCGCGACGCGAGCTACCCCTACGGCTCGGGCGGTCCGAACTCCATCTTCGCGATGATCACCGCCAACTACATGCGCACCTACGGCGCGAAGCGCGAGGACTTCGGCCGCATCGCGGTGGACCAGCGCACCAATGCGCTGGGCAACCCCAACGCCGTGTTCAAGAAGCCGCTCACGCTCGAGGAATACATGGATGCGCGGCCCATCTCCGACCCGATCCACCTGTTCGACTGCGTGATGCCCTGCGCGGGTGCCGACGCCTTCCTCGTGATGAGCGAGGCGCGCGCCCGCCACCTGGGCCTGCCGCACGCCGTGATCCGCGGCGCCATCGAGCGCCACAACGCCTATGCCGAAGACCCGGTGATGGTGCAGGGCGGCTGGCGCAAGGACCGCGACGACCTCTACGCCCAGGCCGGCGTGAAGCCCTCCGACCTGGACTTCGTCCAGACCTACGACGACTATCCGGTGATCGTGATGATGCAGTTCGAGGACCTGGGCTTCTGCGAGAAGGGCGAGGGCCCCGACTTCGTGCGCGCGAACACCATGACCTTCGACGGCAGCTTTCCCAACAACACCAGCGGCGGGCAGCTCTCGGCTGGCCAGGCCGGCGCGGCCGGTGGCTTTCTCGGCATGGTCGAGGCGATCCGCCAGCTCACCGATGCGGCCGGCCCGCGCACCGTGCCGGACGCCAGGCTGGGCCTGGTCGCGGGCTTCGGCATGGTCACCTACGACCGATGCCTGTGCACCGGCGCCGTGATCCTCGGGAGACCGGCATCATGAGCCCCCACGTTTGCCGCTTCGCGGCTGCACTGCCCCCCGAGGGGGCCGCGCGCCTGCCTTGGGGCGGCCCGGCGGAGGCGCGATGACCATGCCCCTGATGCGCCCCAAGCGCAAGAACCCCATCTTGCGCACACGGCAGATGAACCTGCCGCCCGGTTCCCGCGGCCGCGTCGCGCTGGGCATGACGGCCGCGGCCGCCGAAGGCCGCTTCGAGCTGCAGACCTGCAAGGACTGCGGGACGGTGCAGTACCCGCCGCGCGAGGCCTGCCACAAGTGCCTCTCGCCGCGGCTGCACTGGCGCGAGCAGACGGGCGAGGGCGAGCTCATCAGCACCACCACGCTGCATCACAGCAACGACCTGTTCTTCCGCGAGCGCCTGCCCTGGCGCCTGGGCCTGGTGCACCTCGACACCGGCCCCACGCTGATGGTCCACCTGCACGGCGAGGTCGGCGACGCGCCCTCCCGCGTGCGCGTGGGCGCCCGCCTGGACCGCGCGGGACAGGCCGTCCTCATTGGATTTCCGAACGAAGGGAGTGCCCATATGGCCGACGACAAGATGCTGCGCGAGATGACCAGCGACCCGAAATTCCGCAAGGCCCTGGTGACCGACGGCAAGACCGCGGTGGGCCAGGCCATCGTGCGTGCCCTCGTGAAGGCCGGCGCCGACATCGTCTGGGTCGGCCATGCCGAGCCCTGGAAGAAGCTGGGCGGGCTGGACGACATCACGGCGCTGCCGCAGGTGACGCTGGTGCCGCTGGACCTGACCAACGGCCGCTCGGTCACCGAACTGGCCGGCGAGATCGGCGGCAAGGTCGACATCGTGATCAACAACGCCGAGGTGCACCGCACCTTCGGCATCGGCGCGCGCCGCGGCACCGACGTGGCCAAGGCCGAGATGGACATCAACTACTTCGGCCTGCTGCGGCTGGCGCAGGAGTTCGGGCCGGCGCTCAAGGGCCGCTCGGCCGATGGCGTGACCAGCGCCACGGCCTGGGTCAACCTGCTGTCGATCTACGCGCTCGCGAACTTCCCGCCGCACGGCACCTTCAGCGCCTCGAAAGCGGCGGCCTATTCGCTGGCGCAATGCCTGCGCGCCGAAATGCGGCCGGCCGGCATTCGCGTGGTCAACGTGTTTCCCGGGCCGATCGACGACGAATGGAACCAGCACATGCCGCCGCCGAAGGTGACGCCCACCGCGCTCGCCAATGCGATCGTCAAGGCACTGCGCGAAGGGCTCGAGGACGTGTACCCGGGCGAGGTGGCGCAGGAATGGCTGGAGCGCTGGCGCGACAACCCCAAGGTGCTGGAGCGCGAGCTCGCAGCCGGAGGATGAATGAAGCTCTCCCCCATGCTTGCCCACTTCGTGTGGCCGCCAACCCCCTCACCGGGGGCAACACCAGCGGCCCGGCAAAGCCGGTTCCGCGGTGTTCCTGGAAAAGAGATCGGAGCACAACATGACGATGACAGATGAACTGATGTCCACCGCCGAGATCCTCGGCAGCCTGGTCGGCGCCCTGACCACGGGTCGCATCCGCGTGGTCGACCTCACGCAGACGCTGACGCCCGAGTTCCCGCAGATCGCGCTGCCGCCCGAGATGGGCCAGTGCTGGCCCTTCCGCATCGAGGAAGTGTCGAAGTACGACGAGCGCGGACCCGGCTGGTACTGGAACAACTTCTCGTGCGGCGAGCACACGGGCACGCACTTCGACGCGCCCATTCACTGGATCTCGGGCCGCGACCTGCCGAACAACTCGGTCGACACCATTCCCGTGCAGCACTTCGTGGCGCCGGCCTGCGTGATCGATTGCTCGGAGCAGGCGAAGGCCGATCCCGACTACCTGTTGACGGTGGAAGACATCGAGCGCTTCGAGGCGAAGCACGGCTGCATCCCGAAGGGCGCCTGGGTGCTGATGCGCACCGACTGGTCGAAGCGGCAGGACCCCGAGGCCTACCAGAACTTCGACGAGACCGGCCAGCACACGCCGGGCCCGAGCACGGAGGCGGTGCGCTTCCTGGTCGAGCAGCGCGACGTGCTGGGCTTCGGCTCCGAGGCCATCGGCACCGACGCGGGCCAGGGCTACCACCTGCGGCCTCCTTATCCCTGCCACTACTTCATGCACGGCGCGGGTCGCTATGGCCTGCAATGCCTGAGCAACCTGGACCTGCTGCCGCCGACCGGCGCGGTGCTGATCTGCCCGCCGCTGAAGATCGAGAAGGGCAGCGGCAGCCCTCTGCGCGTGCTGGCGCTGGTGGGCAGTGCTGCTTGAACCACAACCGGAGACCACGATGAACCTCACGCATCCCGTCGCCGCCGTCACCGGCGGCAGTGCCGGCATCGGCAAGGCGATCTGCGCGGACCTGCTCGCGCAAGGCTACGAGGTGGTGTCGCTGGCGCGGCGCCGCTGCGAGATCAACCATCCGAAGCTCTTCAACATCGAGGTCGACCTCATGGACCGCGCCGCCACGGCGGAGGCCGCGCAGGAGATGGCGCGCCGCTTCGAAGTGCGCACGGTGGTGCACAACGCCGGCGTGATCCGGCCGGCGCTGTTGCCGGAGGTCCGGCTCGAGGATCTCGATGCGCTTGGTCAGCTGCACCTGGGCTGCGCGATCCAGCTGGTGCAGGCCGCGTTGCCCGCCATGCAGGCAGAACGCTTCGGCCGCATCGTGCTCATGTCCTCGCGCGCCGCGGTAGGCCTGGCCACGCGCACGAGCTACTCGGCCACCAAGGCGGGCATGCTGGGCATGGCGCGCACGTGGGCGCTCGAGCTCGCGGCCCAAGGCATCACCGTGAACGTGGTGGCGCCGGGCCCGATCCGCACCGACATGTTCTACGACGTGGTGGAGGCCGGCAGCGAGAAGGAACGCCAGCTCGCCGCGTCAGTGCCGGTGCAGCGCCTGGGCGAAGCGGCCGACGTCGCACGGGCCGTGCGTTTCTTCGTCGACCCGGCCAACGGCTTCGTCACCGGCCAGGTGCTCTACGTATGCGGCGGCACCAGCGTGGGTAGCCTGGCCCTGTAGCGGGCGTTGCGCGCTCGCGTTTACCCGAACCCTCGTTGTCTCGCTTGTCATTGCAGCGTCGTCTCGCTAGCATTGTTTAGGTCTAAACATTTCACAAATCATCTTCAGGCCCACTTCATCCTTCGGAGGATCGTCATGAGAGTTCCAAGCCCCTTCCGCGCCCTGGCGGGCATCGTCCTCGGCATCGGCGCGCTGAGCGCTGCCAGTGCCTGGGCCGCCGACTACAAGGTCGGCTTCATCACCTCGCTGTCGGGGCCGGTGTCTTCGCTGGGCATTCCCTATGACAAGGGCATGAAGGCCGCGCTGGCCTACAAGTCGGAGCTGAACGGCCGCAAGATCCAGCTGGTGCAGCTCGACGACGCTTCCGATCCGTCGACCGCCGCGCGCAACGCGCGCAAGATGATCGACGAGGACAAGGTCGACGTCATCATCGGCACGGCCGGCTCCCCCGGCGCGCTGGCCATCGCCGCGGTCGCACGCGAGACGAAGACGCCGCTGATCTCCATTGCCAATGCCAACCTGCCGGGTGAGGAAGGCGCGTGGATGGTGACGCTGCCGCAGCCCGCCCCACTGATGCTGAACGCGGTGGTCGACCAGATGAAGAAGTCCGGCGTGAAGACCGTGGGCTACATCGGCTTCTCCGACGCCTGGGGCGACCTGGTCTACGACGCGCTCACCAAGAGCGCGCCGGCCGCAGGCATCAAGGTGGTGAGCAACGAGCGCTACGCACGCGGCGATGCCTCGGTCACCGGCCAGGTGCTGAAGATCGTGGCGCTGCGTCCCGACGCGGTGATCACCGGCACCTCGGGCACGCCGGGCGCGCTGCCCTACCTCGCGCTTTCGGAGCGCGGCTACAAGGGCCAGATCTACGGCATGCATGCGCTGATCAACCCCGACTTCGTGCGCGTGGGCGGCAATGCGGTCGAAGGACTGCTGGCACCTACCGGGCCCGTGATCGTGGCGGAGCAGCTGCCCGACTCCAACCCGATCCGCAAGGTCTCGATGGACTTCCGCACGGCCTACCAGAAGGCCAACGGCGCGGCGCCCACCGATGCCTTCTCCGCCTACACCTTCGACGCGTGGCTGCTGTTCCTCGATGCCGCACAGCGCACCAAGGGCGAACCGGGAACGCCGGCCTTCCGGGCGGCACTGCGCGACTCGATCGTCAGCACCAAGGAGCTGGTGGGCACGCACAGCGTCTACAACTTCAAGCCGAACGACCGCTATGGCTCCGACGAGCGTTCGCGCGTCGTCGTCAAGCTTGAAAAAGGTCAATGGAAGCTGGTGCCCTGAACATGAAGAAGCTCGCACGTGTCATCGGCCTCACGGCCATTGCCCTGGCTGCCGCGCAGGCCGTGGCCGCCGATCTCAAGATCGGTTTCATCAGCTCGCTGTCGGGGCCCGTTTCGGCGCTGGGCATTCCGTATGAGAAGGGCATTCGCGCCGCGATTGCCGAGCATCCGACGCTGGCCGGCCACAAGGTCGAGCTGATCGTGCTCGACGATGCCTCCGACCCCACCACCGCCGGACGCAATGCCCGCAAGCTCGTCACCGAGGACAAGGTCGACGTGCTGATCGGCAGCTCGGGCGTTCCCAACGCGATGGCCATCGCGGCCGTGGCGCGCGAGCTCAACACGCCGCTGATCTCGCCCACACCGGTCACCATTCCCGGCCCGGAGGGCGCCTGGACCGTGACGGTCTCGCAGCCCTTCCCGCTGATGGTCGCGGGCGTGGTCGAGCAGATGAAGAAGTCGGGCGTGAAGACGGTGGCCTTCATCGGCTTCTCCGACGCACTGGGCGACCTGGCCTACGACTCGCTGGTGAAGAGCGCCGAGGCGGCCGGCATCAAGGTGGTGGCCAACGAGCGCTATGCGCGTACTGATTCCTCGGTCGCGGGACAGGTGCTGAAGATCATGGCCAGCCGGCCCGACGCGGTGTTCGCCGGCAACTCGGGCACACCCGGCGCGCTGCCTTACCTGGGCCTGGCCGAGCGCGGCTACAAGGGCCGGATCTACGGCACGCACGGCCTGATCAACGCCGACTTCGTGCGGGTGGGCGGCGCTTCGATCGAAGGCCTGCAGGTGCCCAGCGGCCCGGTGCTGGTGGCCGACCAGCTGCCGGCCGACAACCCGATCAAGAAGGTGTCGATGAACTTCCGCAGCGCCTACCAGAAGGTGCACGGCGCGCAGCCGACCGACGCCTTCTCCTCCTACACCTACGACGCCTACCTGCTGCTGGCCGATGCGGCCTCGCGCGCCAAGGGCGAGCCCGGCACGCCGGCCTATCGCACGGCGCTGCGCGATGCCATCGTGAGCACCAAGGAGCTGGTGGGCACGCACGGCGTCTACAACTTCAAGCCGGACAACCGCTACGGTTCCGACCAGCGCGCCGTGGTGGTGGTGCGCATGGAGAAGGGCCAGTGGAAGCTGGTGCCCTGACGCCCTGATTCGAAGCAAGGCGCCCCTGCCATGAACAGCTATCGTGACCGACCCGAGGCCATCCGCGCACTGGTCCAGGAGGATCGGGTGCACCGCGATCTGTACTTGAGCGACGAGCTGTTCGCGCTGGAGCAGGAGCGCTTCTTCGCCAACACCTGGCTCTACGTGGGGCATGCCAGCCAGGTGCCGAACACCGGCGACTACTGGGCGCTGCAACTCGCCGGCCGCCCGGTGATGATGGTGCGGCAGGCCGACGGCGCGGTGCGCGTGTTCTACAACCGCTGCGCGCACAAGGGCAGCCAATTGGTCACGGACGAGAGCGGCAATGCCGGCAAGTTCTTCCGCTGTCCCTATCACGCCTGGACCTACAAGCTCGACGGCGCGCCGCTGGCGATTCCCCTGAAGTCGGGCTACGAAGGCACCCGCCTGAAGGAATGCGAATCGGGCCGGGGCCTGGTCGAGCTGAAGAACACGGCGGTCTACCGCGACTTCGTGTTCGCGCGGCTCGCCGACCAGGGCCCGGGTTTCGAGGACTACTTCGGCGAGGTGCTGCGCGCCATCGACAACATGGTCGAGCGCTCGCCCGAGGGCCGGCTCACGGTGGGCGGCGGCGTGCTGCGCAACATCATCCATTGCAATTGGAAGATGTACCTCGAGAACATCAACGACACGGTGCATCCGATGTCCACGCACGAGTCGGCCACGCAGGCGGCCGATGCGCTGTGGCAGGGCCGCTCGCCGGACGAGCCCAAGCCGATGGCGATGGAGCAGATCCTGCCCTTCGGCTCCGGCTACGACTTCTTCGACAAGATGGGCGGGCGCGTGTTCGCCAACGGCCACAGCGTGCTGGGCATCAATTTCAGCATCCACTCGAACTACGCGCAGCTGCCCGACTACGAGGCCGCGATGCGCGAGGCGCACGGCGCCGAGCGGGCGATGGAGATCCTGCAGCGCTCGCCGCAGAACTCGGTGCTCTTCCCCAGCCTCTCGGTCAAGGGCTCGCCGCAGGCCATCCGGGTGATCCGCCCGCTGGCGGCGAACCGCACGCTGATCGAGGCCTGGAGCTTCCGCGCGGCCGGCGCGCCCGATCTGCTCTTCGAGCGCGCGATGACCTACAACCGCCTGGTCTTCTCGCCCATGTCGGTGGTGGCGCACGACGACGTGCACCTGTTCGAGAGCATGCAGCGCGGCCTGGCGGCCGAGGGCAACGAATGGGTCAGCCTGCATCGAAACTTCGATCCGGCCGAGCTCGCGCAAGACACGATCAGCACCAACGGCACCAACGAGCTGCTGATGCGCAACCAGTTCCGCGCCTGGGCCAGATACATGACGGAGCCTTCCGCATGACGCAGGCGCAGGACTTCGTCGCGCATGAGGCCGCCCTGCTCGATGCCGGCCGTTTCGACGACTGGCTGGCGCTCTTCGCCGACGACGGCCACTACTGGGTGCCGCTGCAGGGTGCCGCGCAGGCCGATCCGGTCTCCCACAACTCCATTGCGTATGAAGACCGGCTGCTGCTTCAGCTGCGCATCGAGCGCCTGAAGAATCCGCGCGCGCACTCGCAGCATCCCCGAAGCCAATGCCAGCATGTGCTGCAGCGCTCGGTGATCGAGCAGGACGACGAGGCGGGCCTCGCGCTCGCCACGCCCTTCATCTATGTGGAAGCGCGCGGCGAAGAGCAATTGCTGCTCGCCGGCACCTGCCGCCACCTGCTGGCGCGGCACGGCGACAGCTTCCTGATCCGCCGCAAGCGCATCGATCTGCTCAACGCCGGCCGCGCGCTACCCGCCATCCAGTTGTTCATCTGACCCATCCCACCCACCCCTCGAGGAGCCACCCCATGACGAAGAGCTTGATGAAGACCCTGGCGCGCAGCGCGTTGGCCACGGCCCTGGCCGCCGGATTCGCGATCACCGCCTTCGCGGCCGATCTCAAGGTGGGGCTGAGCGTCTCGCTCTCCGGCCCGAACTCCTCGCTGGGCGTGCCCTACGCGAAGGGCATGCAGGCCGCGCTGGCCTACAAGAGCGAGGTCAACGGCCGCAAGATCCAGCTGATCGTGCTCGACGACGGCTCCGACCCCACCAACGCGGGCCGCAACGCGCGCAAGCTGGTGGACGAGGAAAAGGTGGATGTGCTGATGGGAACCTCCGGCGTACCCGCCGCGATCGCGATGGCGCAGGTGGGCCGCGATGCGAAGGTGCCGATGATCGGCCTCACGCCGATCCAGCTCGACCCGGCGGAGAACGGCTGGGTCTTCACCGTCGCGCAGCCCACGCAGTTGATGATCGACGCGGTCGTCGAGCGCATGAAGAAGGACGGCGTCAAGACCGTGGGCTACATCGGCTTCTCCGATGCCTGGGGCGACCTGGTCTACAACGCGCTGATGAAGTCGGCGCCCGCTGCCGGCATCAAGGTGCTGGGCAACGAGCGCTACGCGCGGGCCGACGCGTCGGTCACCGGCCAGGTGCTCAAGCTGCTGGCCATGAAGCCGGATGCGGTGATGACCGGCGGCGCCGGCACGCCGGGCGCGCTGCCCTTCCTGGCGCTGAGCGAGCGCGGCTTCAAGGGCCCGATGTACGGCCAGCACGGACTGATCAACCCCGACTTCGTGCGCGTGGTCGGCGGGGCCGGGCAAGGTGCGCTGATGCCCACCGGGCCGGTGATCGTGGCCGAGCAGCTGCCGAACGACTACCCGACCAAGAAGATCGCGATGGACTTCCGCGCCGCCTTCCAGAAGGTCAACAACGCGCCCACCAGCGATGCCTTCTCCGCCTACTCCTTCGACGGGTGGCTGGTGTTCACCAACGCCGCGGCGCGGGCCAAGGGCGAGCCGGGTACGCCGGAGTTCAGGCAATCGCTGCGCGACGCGATCGCCAGCACCAAGGAGGTGGTGGGCACGCACGGCGTCTACAACTTCAAGCCGGGCGATCTGTACGGCGTGGACGAGCGCGCACGCGTGATCGTGAAGCTCGAGAACGGCCAGTGGAAGCTCGCGAACTGAAGCCTGCGAGCGACAACAACGGAAAGAAGCGGAGGACTCCCGAATGACACCCGACGTGGCACTGATCCTGGGCATCGACGGCCTGGCGAACGGCGCCGTTTACCTCCTGGCCGGGCTGGGGCTGGTGCTGATCTTCTCGGTCACGCGCGTGGTCTTCGTGCCCTTCGGTGATGTCGCGGCCTTTGCCGCGCTCTCGCTGGCCGCCTTCGAAACCGGGCGCGTGCCGCCCACCATCGGCCTGGTCATGGTGCTGACGGCGCTCGCGCTGGCGACCGAGATCGGCAGCCTGGTGCGGCGCGGCGAAAGCGCCCGCATCCCCAAGGCGCTGCTGGGCTGGGGCGTGCTGCCGCTGGTCCCCTGCCTGCTGGCATGGCTGGCGAGCCGGCCGGGCGTGCCGGCGCCGCTGCACATCGCCTCGGCGGTGCTGCTGGTGGTGCCGATCGCGCCGCTGCTCTCGCGCGTCGTGTTCCAGCCGATCGCCGACGCCTCGGTGCTGGTGCTGCTGATCGTCTCGCTGGCGCTGCACTTCCTGCTGTCGGGCCTGGGCCTGCTCTTCTTCGGCCCCGAGGGCTCGCGCACCCAGCCCCTGGCCAGCGGCTCGCTCCCGCTGGGCGACGGCTTCACCGTGAGCGGGCAGGTGATCCTGATGGTGGCATCGGCAATCGTGCTCAGCGGGCTGTTCTTCCTGGTGTTCGAGCGCACGATCGCCGGCAAGGCGCTGCGCGCCACCGCTGTCAACCGCGTGGGCGCGCGGCTGGTCGGCATACGGCCGGCGCGCACGGCGCTGCTGGCCTATGGCTGCGCCTCGCTGCTGGCGGGCCTGATCGGCGTGCTGATTGCGCCGGTCACCACCATGTACTACGACTCCGGCTTCATCATCGGGCTCAAGGCCTTCGTGGCGGCGATCATCGGCGGGCTGGTGAGCTACCCCATGACCGCCATCGGCGCGCTGGCGGTCGGCGTGGTCGAGAGCTTCGCCTCCTTCTGGAGCGGCGCGCTGAAGGACGTGATCGTCTTCAGCCTGCTGATCCCGGTGCTGATGCTGCGCTCCTTCTTGAGCGTGCATGCGGAAGAGGAAGAAGAGGAGGTGGACCAATGAGCACCGCGCAAACGACCGAAGGCGCAGTCGCCGTGAGCGGCACGCCGGCAAGCGCATCGACGAAGCGCCTTCCCAGGCGCCTGCTGTGGATCGGCCTCGTCGTCGTGGTGCTGGCGCTGGTGCCGCTGCTCGCCGGCAATTTCACCGTCTCGCTGCTCAACGACATCGGCATCGGCGCGCTGGTGGCGCTGGGGCTGGTGCTCTTGACCGGCATCGGCGGGGCGACCTCCTTCGGGCAGGCTGCCTTCGTCGGCATCGCGGCCTATGCGACGGCGTGGCTCAGCACCACGCAGGGGCTGTCGCCCTGGCTGGGGCTGGTGTTCGCGCTGGGCCTGACCGGGCTCTCGGCGCTGGCGATCGGCATGCTCACGCTCCGGCTGGGCGGGCACTTCCTGCCGCTTTCGACCATCGCCTGGGGGTTGTCGATCGCGATGCTGTTCGGCAATGTCGATGCGCTCGGGCGTCATACGGGCCTGTCGAACATCCCGGCGCTCAGCGTCGGCGCCTGGTCGCTGGCCGATCCGCGCGCCATCTACTACCTGATCTGGGTGCTGGTCGGCCTGGCCATGCTGTTCAGCCACAACCTCCTGCAGTCGCGGCCGGGCCGCGCGATCCGCAGCCTGCGCGGCGGCGCCATCCTGCTGGCCAGCGTGGGGGCCGATGCCTATCGCGTGCGGCTCACGCTGTTCGTGACGGCCGCGCTGTTCGCCGGCCTCGCGGGCTGGCTCTATGCGCACATGAACCGCTTCGTGAGCCCTTCGCCCTTCGACGTGCGCGCCAGCATCGAGTACCTGCTGATGGCAGTGGCCGGCGGGCTCGGGCACCTGACCGGCGCGCTGGTCGGCTCGGCGCTGGTGCTGATCCTGAAGAACGGGCTGCAGGACGTGCTGCCGCTGTTGACGCAACGTGCGGGGCAGCTGGAGGCGGTGGCCTTCGCGACGCTCTTCATCCTGCTGCTGCACTTCGCGCGCGGCGGGCTGATGGGCTTCGTGCGGCGCTGGACCCACAAGCGTGCGCGTGCGCATGCGCCGCGCGAGCCCTTGGCGGCGGTCGAGCCGTTGCCGCATCGCACGCTGCCCGAGCGGGGTTCGCCCATCCTCTCGGTGACGGGCGCGGTCAAGCGCTTCGGCGGGCTGGTGGCGGTGAACGACGTGAGCTTCGAGGTGAAGGCCGGCGAGATCATGGGCCTGATCGGGCCCAACGGCGCGGGCAAGTCGACCATGTTCAACCTGCTGACCTGCACCTTGCCGATGACGGCCGGGCAGGTACGCTTTCTCGGCCACGACATCGCCGGCATGCCGCAGCGCAAGGTGGCGCGGCTGGGCCTGGCGCGCACTTTCCAGCACGTCAAGCTGCGCCCGCACATGACGCTGCTGGACAACGTCGCGCTGGGTGCGTATGGGCGTACGAGTTCGGGTGTGCTCAAGGCGGGCCTGCGGCTCGATCGTGCCGAGGAGCGCCAGGTCCTGCAGGAAGCGCAACGCCAGCTCGATCGCATCGGCCTGGGCGAGCGCGCGCACGAGCTCGCGGGCAGCCTGCCACTGGGCACCCAGCGCATCCTGGAGATCGCCCGCGCGCTTGCGGCCGACCCGGTGCTGCTGGTGCTGGACGAGCCGGCGGCCGGACTTCGGCGCAAGGAGAAGATGGCGCTGGGCGACCTGCTGCGCAAGCTGCGCGAGGAGGGCGTGACCATCCTGATCGTCGAGCACGACATGGACTTCGTGATGAAGCTGGTGGATCGGCTGGTGGTGATGAACTTCGGGTCGAAGCTCGTCGAGGGGGTGCCTTCTGCGGTGCGGGCAGATGAGAGGGTGCAGGCGGCGTATCTGGGGAGCGTCGTATGACTGCGATGCTGGAAATAGGCGACCTTCACGTGTCCTACGGCCAGGTCGACGCCGTCCGCGGCGTCTCGCTCAACCTGGAGCACGGCCAGATCATCTCGGTGATCGGCCCCAACGGCGCCGGCAAGACCACGCTGCTGGCCGCGGCCATGGGCCTCCTGCCCTGCAAGGGCCTGCTGCGCTTCGAGGGCGAGGACCTCCACGGGCTCGACGTGGAGGCGCGCGTCGAGCGCGGCCTCTGCCTGGTGCCCGAGAAGCGCGAGCTCTTCGGCGAGCTCAGCGTGCTCGACAACCTGCAGCTCGGCGCCTTCGGCAGCAAACTGCGCAGCGATGCACTGAAGAAGCGGCTGCAGTCGGTCTACGACCGCTTCCCGCGTCTGGCCGAGCGCCGTGCGCAGCGCGCCGACACGCTCTCGGGCGGCGAGCGGCAGATGCTGGCGGTGGGCCGCGCGCTGATGTCGGCGCCGCGCCTCTTGATGCTCGACGAGCCCAGCCTGGGCCTGGCGCCGCTGATCGTGCGCGACATCCTGGCCATCGTGCGCAAGCTGCGCGAGGACGGCGTCTCCATCCTGCTGGTCGAGCAGAACGCGCGCGCGGCGCTGGAGAGCTCGGACCACGGCTATGTGCTGGAGACCGGCGAGATCGCGCTGACCGGCGCGTCGCAGGAGCTGGCCAGCGATCCGCGCGTGCAGGCCACCTACCTCGGCGGGGGCACGAACGATGACGCCTGAGCGTCCTGCCAGCCCGCTGCCGCCGGCGCAGCGCACGCTGCCCGCAATGCTGGAGCGGCAGGCGGGGCTCTTCGAGGGGCGGCCGCTGCTGCGCATCGCGGGCCGGTCCTGGACGCACAGTGATGCACGGCAGGCCGCAGGTGGTCGTGCCGCGGCGCTGGCGCAGGCAGGCGTGCAGCGCGGCGACCGCGTGGCGCTGATGAGCGGCAACCGCATCGAGTTTCTCGAGGTCTTTCTCGGCTGCGGCTGGCTGGGCGCCGCGATGGTGCCGATCAACACGGCCTCGATGGGGCCGCAGATCGAATACTTCCTGCAGAACAGCGAGGCGAAGCTGCTGGTCATCGAAGCGGCGTTCGTCGAGCGCTTGCTGGCCGCGGATCTGGCGCGCACTTTGCTGCGCGAGATCTGGGTGCTGGGTGCGGACGCCGGCGATGCGATTCCGGGCGTGCGCACGCTGCCCTACCCGGCGGCGCGCGATGCCCTGCCGCCGGCCGCCATGCAGCCGGGCGACTCGCTGGCCATCCTCTACACCTCGGGCACCACGGGTCCGGCCAAAGGCGTGGTGTGCCCGCATGCGCAGTATTACTGGTGGGGCGTCAACAGTGCGGATGTGCTCGGCGTTGGCGCGGACGACGTGCTTTGCACCACGCTGCCCCTCTTTCATATCAACGCGCTGAACACCTTCGCGCAGGCGGCGCTCACCGGGTGCGAAGTGGTCTTCGAGCCGCGCTTCTCGGCGTCGGGCTTCTGGCCGTCGATGCGGGCCTCGGGCGCCACGGTGGTCTACCTGCTGGGTGCGATGGTGCCCATCCTGCTGGCGCAGCCCGAGGGGCCCGGCGAGCGCGACCATCGCGTGCGCGTGGGCCTTGGACCCGGCGTGCCGGAATCCGCGGCCCGGACCTTCCTGGAACGCACGGGCGTGCGGCTGCTGGAGGGCTATGGCTCGACCGAGACCAACTTCGCCATCGCCACCGCACCCGATTCGCCGCGCGGCGGCGTGATGGGCTGGCTGCGGCCCGGCTTCCAGGCCCGCGTGGCGGACGAGGACGATGTGGCGTTGCCCGACGGCGAGGCCGGCGAACTGCTGCTGCGCGCCGACGAGCCCCATGCCTTTGCGAGCGGCTACTTCAACATGCCGGAGAAGACAGTCGAAGCCTGGCGCAACCTGTGGTTCCACACGGGCGACCGCGTGGTGCGCGAGGCGGACGGGGCCTTCCGCTTCGTCGACCGCATCAAGGACGCGATACGCCGGCGCGGGGAGAACATCTCTTCTTTCGAAGTCGAGCAGGTGCTGCTGAGCCATCCGGGCGTCGCCGCCTGCGCGGTCTATCCCGTGCACTCCGAGCTGGCCGAGGACGAGGTGATGGCCGCACTGGTGGCGCGCGAGGGCCAGCGCCTCGACCCGGCCGAGCTGCTCGCCTTCTGCGAGACGCGGCTGCCGTACTTCGCGCTGCCGCGCTATGTCGACCTGCTGCCCGACCTGCCACGCACCGAGAACGGCAAGGTGCAGAAATACAAGCTGCGCGAGCGCGGCGTGACCGCCGCCACCTGGGACCGCGGGCCCGGCGGGCGGGCGCCGGCCAAGGGCTGAAGCGATGCCGACGCCTGCCGAGCTGTTCTCGCTGGCCGGACGCTCGGCCTTCGTGACCGGAGCGGGGCAGGGGCTCGGCGCTGCCATCGCGCGCGGGGTGGCCGAGGCCGGCGCGCGGGTGATGCTGACCGACATCGACGAGCAGGCGGTCGAGGCCGTCGCGGCCAGCTTGCGCGAGGCGGGCCACGAAGTCATCGCGATGCCGCTGGACGTGCGCGACGAGGCCAGCTTCTGGCTGTGCTTCGACGCTGCCGTGCAGCGCTTCCGCGGCGTGGACGTGATGGTCAACAACGCCGCCCGCACGCCGTCGACCTCGCTGTGGGACATCGGCGCCGAGGAATGGGACGAGGTGCTGGCCGTCAATCTGCGCGGCAGCTTCTTCGGCTGCCGCATCGCCGGGCGCCACATGCGCGAGCGCGGCGCAGGGCGCATCGTCAATCTCGGCTCGATCGCCGGGCAGCAGGCGAGCGCGGCGACCGGCGTGCACTATGCGGCGTCCAAGGCGGGCGTGATGGCGCTGACCCGCGCTTTCGCCCAGGAACTCGCGCCGCATGGTGTCACTGTGAACGCGCTGGCGCCGGCGGCTGTGCGCAGCCCGGTACTCGAGGCCATGGACGAGGCGCGCCGGCGAACGCTGGCCGCGGGCATCCCGGTCGGGCGCTTCGGCGAGCCGGAAGAGGTGGCCGCGGCGGTGGTCTACCTGGCCTCGCCGGCGGCGGGCTTCGTGACCGGTGCCACACTGGACCTCAACGGCGGACGCCTCATGCGCTGAAGAAGCACGCCACCACCGGCCGGTAAAATTTTTCAGAACTAAACAATTCAGGCATGCAAGCACATTCACTGACTGGCCGCCACGCGCTCGTGACCGGCGCCGCGCGCGGCATCGGCGCCGAGATCGCGCGCACCCTCGCGGCCGAGGGCGCGGCGCTGACCCTGCTGGGGCGTGACCGCGCCGCCCTGCTGCGGGTGGCCGACTCGCTGCCCGGCAGCGGCCATGGCGTCGTGACCGCCGACGTGGCCGACGCCGAGGCCGTCGCGGCTGCTTTCGCGCAGGCGCGCGCCGAGCGCGGGCCGATCGCCATCCTCGTCAACAACGCCGGCGCGGCCGAGAGCGCGCCTTTCCTGAAGACCTCCATCGCGCTCTGGCAGCGAATGCTGAGCGTCAACCTGACGGGCAGCTTTCTCTGCGCCCAGGCGGCGCTTCCGGGCATGCTCGAAGCGGGCTGGGGTCGCATCGTCAACATCGCGAGCACGGCGGGGCAGAAGGGCTATGCCTATGTCAGCGCCTACACGGCAGCCAAGCACGGCGTGATCGGGCTTACCCGCTCGCTGGCGCTGGAGGTGGCGCGCAAGGGCGTGACGGTGAATGCCGTGTGCCCCGGCTATACCGACACGGACATCCTGCGCGACAGCGTCAGCAACGTGGTCGGCAAGACCGGGCGCAGCGAGGCCGAGGCGATGGCGGAGTTCGCGGCGGTCAACCCGCAGCGCCGCATCGTGCAGCCGGCCGAGGTGGCGGATGCGGTGCGCTGGCTCTGCGGGGAGGGCGCTGCGGCGGTCAACGGCCAGTCGATCTCGGTCTCGGGCGGCGAGGTCACATGAAGCAGAACGACGCTTCGCATGCGCTCCTGAGCGACGCGCAGGAGCTGGGCCACGAGGCGCGTGCCGGCACCGGCGACCATGCGGTCCTCAAGCTGTGGCTGCGCATGCTGGCCAGCACCACGCAGATCGAGGCCGAGATCCGCAAGCGGCTGCGCGAGAACTTCGACATCTCGCTCGCGCGCTTCGACTACATGGCGCAGCTCTACCGCTACCGCGAGGGCCTCAAGATGCGCGTGCTGTCGCGCTACCTGATGGTGACCGGCGGCAATGTCACCGGCCTGACCGACGAGCTCGAGCGCGAGGGCGTGGTCCAGCGCTCGCCCAGCCCGGAAGACCGCCGGGCCTGGATCGTGAGCCTGACGCCCAAGGGCCGCCGCGGCTTCGAGGCGATGGCCAAGGCGCACGAGGAATGGCTGCTGGAGCTCTTCGCGGGGCTGGACGCAAAGGCGGTGCAGCAGCTGTATTCGCAGCTCGGGGCGCTGCGCGTGCACCTCGTGCGCTAGCATTCTTTTGTCATGCCGAGGTCCCTGGGCTAAACTCGCGCCTCCATGTTCATTCATCACGTCATTCAGACAGGTCAAGGCGGCCGGGGAGCCTGGCCTTGGCGCACGCCATCGTTGCAGCCTGTTTGATTGCACGGCGCACGCCGTGCGCCCCCGGCCGAGGTCCATCGCGACGCGGCCACCTCTCATGTGAATGACACCGGCGACCACGTGGCGTCGCCGGCCGACGGAGACCCCACCCGTGATCACCGAACTCGAATTCAAGAGCCTCAGCGCGCAAGGCTACAACCGCATCCCCCTGATGGTCGAGGCCTTTGCCGACCTCGAAACCCCGCTGTCCCTCTATCTCAAGCTGGCCCACGCCAAGGAGAGCGGCCGCCACAGCTTCCTGCTGGAATCGGTGGTGGGCGGCGAGCGCTTCGGGCGCTACAGCTTCATCGGCCTGCCGGCGCGCACCTTGCTGCGCGCCAGCGGTTTCGGCGCCGAGGCGCTGACCCAGGTCGTCACCTGCGGCAAGGTGGTCGAGGAGGTCCACGGCAATCCGCTGGACTTCGTCGCGGCCTACCAGAAGCGCTTCAAGGTGGCGCTGCGGCCCGGCCTGCCGCGCTTCTGCGGTGGGCTGGCCGGCTACTTCGGCTACGACACCGTGCGCCACATCGAGAAGAAGCTGGAACTGAGCTGCCCGCCCGACACGCTGGGCTGTCCCGACATCCTCTTGCTGCAATGCGAGGAGCTGGCGGTGATCGACAACCTCTCGGGCAAGCTCTACCTGATCGTCTACGCCGACCCGGCTCAGTCGGAGGCGTATGCCAATGCCAAGCGGCGCCTGCGCGAGCTGCGCGAGCAGCTCAAGTACTCGGTCAGCGCGCCGCAAGTGCGTCCGACACAGGCGCATCCGCCCGAGCGCAGCTTTGCCAAGGCCGACTACCTTGCGGCGGTGGAGCGCGCCAAGGAGCTGATCGCAGCCGGCGACTTCATGCAGGTGCAGGTGGGCCAGCGAATCAGCAAGCGCTACACCGAATCGCCGCTGTCGCTCTACCGCGCTCTGCGTTCGCTCAACCCCTCGCCCTACATGTACTACTACGACCTGGGCGACTTCCATGTGGTGGGCGCCTCGCCGGAGATCCTGGTGCGCCAGGAGCAGACGGGCGGAGGCGAGCAGAAGATCACCATCCGCCCGCTGGCCGGCACCCGCCCGCGCGGTGCGTCGCCCGAGCTGGACAAGGCGGCCGAGCAGGATCTGATCAACGACCCCAAGGAGCGTGCCGAGCACGTGATGCTGATCGACCTGGCGCGCAACGACATCGGCCGCATCGCCAAGACCGGCAGCGTGAAGGTGACCGAGGCCTTCGCCATCGAGCGCTACAGCCACGTGATGCACATCGTCAGCAATGTCGAGGGCACCTTGAAGGACGGCATGACCGCGATCGACGTGTTGAAGGCCACCTTCCCCGCCGGCACCCTGACCGGCGCGCCCAAGGTGCACGCGATGGAGCTGATCGACCAGCTGGAGCCCACCAAGCGCGGCCTCTACGGCGGCGCCTGCGGCTACATCAGCTACGCGGGCGACATGGACGTGGCCATCGCCATCCGGACCGGCATCGTGAAGGACCAGATGCTGCACGTGCAGGCGGCTGCGGGCGTCGTGGCTGATTCGGTGCCCGAGTTGGAGTGGAAGGAAACCGAGGCGAAGGCGCGGGCGCTCCTGCGTGCCGCCGAACTGGTCGAGGAAGGGCTCGAGTGATGGCCGACGAATTTCAGAACACCGACTTCTCGCACGAGATCATCGGGGCCGCGATCGAGGTGCAACGCGTGCTCGGCGTCGGCCTGCCGGCCGAGGTGTACGCCGCCGCGCTGGAGATCGAACTCGCCGAGCGCGAGATCGGCTTCGTGCGGGACGTGCCGGTGTCGGCCAGCTACAAGGGCCGCTCGCTCGGCGAGGTCTGCCGCGCGGGCTTCGTGGTCGAGCAATCGGTGGTGGTCGAAGTGAAGGCGGTCGATGCGTTGACCGACCTGCATCGCGCCCAGGCGCAGGCCGCGGTGCGGCTGTCGGGGCTGCCGCTGGGCCTGCTCGTCAATTTCAACGTGTTCCCGGTGGTCAAGGGCGTGCATCGGATCGGAGCCAAGCCATGAAACTGCTGATGATCGACAACTACGACAGCTTCACCTACAACCTCGTCCAGTATTTCGGCGAGCTGGGTGCGGAGGTGGAAGTGCATCGCAACGACGAGATCACGGTCGAAGGGGTGGGCGAGCGCATCGCTGCCGGCGTCGGGCGGCTGGTGATCTCGCCCGGACCGTGTTCGCCGGCCGAAGCCGGCATCTCGGTGGCGGCGATCAAGGCCTTCGCCGGCACGCTGCCGATTCTCGGGGTCTGCCTGGGCCATCAGGCAATCGGGGCTGCTTTTGGCGCCCGCATCGTCCGCGCGCAGCAGCTGATGCACGGCAAGACCAGCGAGATCACAACCACGCGCGAGGGCGTCTTCGCCGGGTTGCCGGAGAAGTTCGTGGTCAACCGTTACCACTCGTTGTCCATCGAGCGCGACACCTGCCCGGGCGAACTCAAGCTCACGGCCTGGACCGAGGACGGCGAGATCATGGGCGTGCGCCACACCGGCTTCGAGCAGGCGGTGCGCATCGAGGGCGTGCAGTTCCACCCCGAGTCCATCCTCACCGAGCATGGCCACGCCATGCTCAAGAACTTCCTGGAGTAACACCATGAGCAGGCCCCTGGTCGATCTGCGCAGCGACACCGTGACCCGGCCGACCGCTGCGATGCGCGACGCCATGCTGGCGGCACCGCTGGGCGACGACGTGTTCGGCGACGATCCGAGCATCAACTCGCTGCAGGCGCAGATCGCCGGCATGCTGGGCTTCGAGGCGGCGCTCTTCGTACCCACGGGGACGCAGAGCAACTTCTGCGGGATCCTCGCCCACTGCCAGCGTGGAGACGAGTACATCGTCGGCCAGATGGCGCACTGCTATCGCTGGGAAGGCGGTGGCGCGGCGGTGTTCGGCAGCGTGCAGCCGCAGCCGCTGGACCATCAGCCGGACGGCACGCTGGCCCTGAAGGACATCGAAGCCGCCATCAAGCCCGATGACGCGCACTTCGCCCGCACCCGCCTGCTCGCACTGGAGAACACGTTGGGCGGCAAGCTGCTGCCCTTCGACTATGTCGAGCAGGCCACGCAGCTCGCGCAACGCAAGGGCCTCGCCCGGCATCTGGATGGCGCGCGGCTCTTCAACGCGGCGGTCGCGCAGGCGGCGCAGCGCGGCACCGACGCGCGTGACGAGGCGCGGCGCATCGCGGGCTGCTTCGACAGCGTCTCGGTGTGCTTCAGCAAGGGCCTCGGGGCGCCTGTGGGATCGGCGCTGTGCGGATCGCGCGAGCTGATCGCCCGCGCCCACCGCATCCGCAAGATGGCCGGGGGCGGCATGCGCCAGGCCGGGATGCTGGCTGCCGGGGCGTCGCATGCGCTGGAGCACCACATCGATCGCCTTGCCGAAGATCACGCGCTGGCGCGCCGGTTGGCCGAGGGCCTGGCCGGAATCGACGGCCTGCAAGTCGAGGCGCCTCAGACCAACCTGCTCTTCGTCGACCTGGTGGGCAAGGCGCAGGCGCGCTCCGCCGATCTGCTGGCGCACCTGAAGCGCGAGGGCGTGCTTGCCACCGGCCTGTACCGGCTGCGTTTCGCGACGCACCTGGACGTCGACGCCGGCGGCATCGACCACGCCATCGCCGCCATCCGGAGCTTCTTCCATGCCTGACGCGCATTCGCTCTTGCTCTTCGTCGTTGCCGGCCTGCTGTTGAACCTGACGCCCGGCCCGGACGTGCTCTACATCGTGACCCGGGCACTGCGCTCGGGCGTGCGCGCCGGCATCGTGGCCGGCCTGGGCATTACGGCGGGCTGCTTCGTGCACATCACTGCTGCCGCGGTGGGCGTAGGCGCGCTGATGCAGACCTCGGCGGCGTTGTTCACGGTGCTCAAGTGGATCGGCGCGGCTTACCTCCTCTGGGTCGGCGTCCGCATGCTCGTGTCACGCATGCCGAAGGAGAGTGTCCTGCCGATCGAAGACATGCCGGAGCGTTCCAGCCTGAGGAGCGTCTTCCTCGGCGGCTTCTGGACCAATGTGCTCAACCCGAAGGTGGCGCTGTTCTTCCTGGCCTTCGTGCCGCAGTTCATCGCGCCCGAGACGGCCAACAAGCCGCTGGCCTTCTTCCTGCTCGGAACGTTGTTCAACTTCAACGCCATCTTCGTGAATGTCGGCTGGGCGCTGCTCGCAGGCTGGACGGCACGCCATGTGGGCTCGGTGCGCCGCGGCATGCACTGGCTGGAGCGCGGCGCGGGCGCCCTGTTCATCGGCTTTGGCATCCGGCTCGCGCTCGCAGAGAATCCGGGCGCGGCCCCATCCGTTCACTGACCCAAGGGAGACTCACCATGCCCATCACCCCCCAGGAAGCCCTGCAGCGCACCATCGAGCACCGCGAGGTGTTCCACGACGAGATGCTGCACATCGTGCGTCTGATCATGAGCGGCGAGTGCTCGCCGGTGATGATGGCGGCGCTGATCACCGGTCTTCGGGTCAAGAAGGAGACCATCGGCGAGATCACCGCCGCCGCGCAGGTGATGCGCGAGGTCTCGACCAAGGTGCCGGTGGCCGACACCCGCCACCTGGTCGATATCGTCGGCACCGGAGGCGACGGCTCGCACACCTTCAACATCTCGACCTGCTCGATGTTCGTGGCCGCGGCGGCGGGCGCCAAGGTCAGCAAGCACGGCGGGCGCAGCGTGAGCAGCAAGTCGGGCAGCGCCGACGTGCTGGAGTCGCTGGGCGTCAACATCAACCTGAAGCCCGAGCAGATCGCGAAATGCATCGCGGACGTGGGCATCGGCTTCATGTTCGCGCCCAATCACCATCCGGCGATGAAGAACGTGGCGCCGGTGCGCAAGGAACTTGGCATCAAGACCATCTTCAACATCCTGGGGCCTCTCACCAACCCGGCCGGCGCGCCGAACATCCTGATGGGCGTGTTCCATCCGGACCTGGTCGGCATCCAGGTGCGCGCGCTGCAGCGGCTGGGCGCCGAGCATGCGCTGGTGGTCTACGGGAGGGACGGCATGGACGAGATCTCGCTCGGCGCTGCCACCATGGTTGGCGAGCTGAGGAACGGCGAGGTGCGTGAATACGAGCTGCATCCTGAGGATTTCGGCTTTGCCATGTCCAGCAACCGCACGCTGCGCGTCGAGACGCCCGAACAATCCAGGGCGATGCTGCTGGGCGTGCTGGACAACCAGCCGGGTCCGGCGCGCGACATCGTGATTCTCAATGCCGGGGCTGCGCTCTATGCGGCCGACCTGGTCGACTCGATGGCGGGCGGGATCGCACGTGCCCGTGCGGCGCTGGAATCGGGCGCGGCGAGGGTCAAGCTGGCCGAACTGGTCCAGGCGACCAACGCGGGCTGAGGAGGGGGAAAGCATGTCCGACATCCTCGAGAAGATCGTTGCGGTCAAGCGGGAAGAGGTGGCTGCGGCGCTCAAGATGCGCCCGTTCGAGGCGATCCGCTTCGATGCCGAAAGCCGGGTACTCACGCGCGACTTCACCGGCGCGCTGCGCGCCAAGATCGCAGGGGGCCAGGCGGCAGTGATCGCCGAGGTCAAGAAGGCCAGTCCGAGCAAGGGCGTGCTGCGCGCCGACTTCATCCCGGCCGACATCGCTCAGAGCTATGCCGAGGGCGATGGCACGGTCAACGCGGCCTGCCTCTCGGTGCTGACCGATCGCCAGTTCTTCCAGGGCGGCGTCGACTACCTCAAGCAGGCGCGCGCCTCCTGCGAGCTGCCGGTGCTGCGCAAGGATTTCATCGTCGATGCCTATCAGGTCTACGAATCGCGGGCCATTGGCGCCGATGCGATCCTGCTGATCGCCGCCTCCCTGGATGACACGCAGATGCGCGATTTCGAGGCGATCGCGCTGGGGCTGGGGATGGCGGTGCTGGTGGAGGTGCACGACGCGGCCGAGCTGGAGCGGGCGCTGAAGCTGCGCACGCCGCTCATCGGTATCAACAACCGCAACCTCCGGACCTTCGAGGTCTCGGTGCAGACCACCCTTGATCTGCTGCCGAGGGTTCCCGCGGATCGCCTGCTCGTCACCGAGTCGGGCATCACGTTGCGCGAGGACGTGGCGAAGCTGCGTGCCGCCGGCGTCCATGCCTTTCTGGTGGGGGAGGCCTTCATGCGTGCCGACGAGCCCGGCGAGGCGCTGGCCGACCTGTTCCGATGAGCCGCCGGAGCGTTCCCACGGCGAATACCGTAGCCCGCAGGGCGGAGGTTGCACTATGAGCGCGCCCCCCACCCAACTGTCCAGCAGCGATCCGGCCGACTGGCCGGTGGCCCCGGGATGGCAGCCCCTGGTCGACGAGTTCTTCGGCTCGCCAGCCGGGCTCAAACTGATCGACTTCCTGCATGAGCGGCTGAAGGCTGGCGCCGCCATATTCCCACCCAAGCCGTTGCGAGCCCTCGAGCTGACGCCGCCGGAGGCAGTGCGCGTCGTGATCCTCGGCCAGGACCCGTACCACGGGCGTGGCCAGGCGGAGGGACTCGCCTTCTCGGTGGCGCCGGGCGTGCCCTTGCCCCCGTCGCTGCGCAACATCTTCAAGGAGCTGGAACGCGATCTGGGCACTCCGCCGCCGCGTTTCCCCGATCCGGGCGGCAGCCTGGTCAAGTGGGCCATCCATGGTGTCCTGCTGCTCAACACCTGCCTGACAGTGGAGGAGGGCCAGCCGGCCAGCCATTCCGGCCGAGGCTGGGAGGTGCTGACCGATGCTGTGATCCGCCACGTGGCCGAGGGCGACCGTCCGGTGGTGTTCATGCTGTGGGGATCGCATGCGCAGAGCAAGCGCGCGCTGATCGACAGCCGCCGCCACAAGGTGCTGACCGCGAACCACCCCTCGCCGCTTTCGGCTCTGCGCCCACCAGTGCCCTTCATCGGTTGTGGCCATTTCGGCGAGGCGCGGGCCTGGCGGGAGTCCCAGGGTCTTTAATTGATCCGGGTGAAATTGAATGCTCGCGCTACGGAGAAGGTCGAAGGCATTTCCGCGGTGGGAACCTGCGTCGCCTGCCCGCGGCCAAGCCCTGTCATCGACCTGCCCTGTCAACCGTGCTATATTTCGAGGTTCGCCGGAGAGGTGGCCGAGTGGTTAATGGCAGCAGACTGTAAATCTGCCCTCTTACGAGTACGCTGGTTCGAATCCAGCCCTCTCCACCAGCGAAGAACGGATTTTGCAGAGCGTTTGAATGGCGGGTTTCGGTGCAAAGCTTGAAGCGAAAGCGCAGAACCCGGACCGTACTACGGTGCGGCCCTGGCTCGAGGGGTTGCACCGCGATGCGGGAGTAGTTCAATGGTAGAACCCTAGCCTTCCAAGCTAATGACGCGGGTTCGATTCCCGTCTCCCGCTCCAGCAATCTCCGATCGACGCGAGGCGCAGGTTTTTGGAAGTATTTCGCCCATTTGGCTCAGTGGTAGAGCACTCCCTTGGTAAGGGAGAGGTCGCGGGTCCGATTCCCGCAATGGGCACCAGTCTTGGGGTTGTGGCCGGATGGCTGCAACCCCATGTCAGTGTGTTGATCTAGTTATTTTTCGGAGTCGAGAAAATGGCAAAAGGAAAATTCACCCGCACGAAGCCGCACGTGAACGTGGGCACGATCGGTCACGTGGACCACGGCAA
>NZ_JBLFFN010000019.1:0-101897 GCF_051400855.1 Variovorax stachyos
TGAGCAGAGTGAACGAAGTGAACGTCGCGAGTTCCGCGGCAGGCCGGCTGCGCGAGCATCGCAGGGAAGTCGGCGCGCAGCGCCGACCGCCACAGTGGCACGCCGCACCGCACACCCGCAGGCGCCTTTGCAGCGCGCGACCCATCCTTGCGACGAATCCCCTCTACGCTTGATCGTGAACGGGGATCAGGCCAACGCGAGATACACCCGTCCCCGTTCAATCTTCACCGGATAGCTGCGCAAATCCTCGGTGACCGGCGCGCACATCGCCTTGCCGCTGCGCACGTCGAACTTGCCCTGATGCAGCGGACACTCGATCTCGTGCCCTTCGAGAAAGCCGTCGCACAGCCGCGCGTGGCCGTGAGTGCAGGTGTTGCTGGTGGCGAAGACCTCGCCGTCCACGCTGTAGATCGCGATGTCGAGCCCCTGGACCTCCAGGCCTATCACATCGTCCTCGGGCAGTTCATCAAGCGCAGCGGCGTCGATCCAATCGGTTGTGGTGCTCATCGTGGGTTCATCCTGGTAGGTGTCAGTTCTCGGGCTTCAGCCCGGCGCGCTCTATCACCGGCTTCCAGCGTCGCAGCTCCTCGTTCATGAAGCTCGCGAGCTCCTGTGGCGTGCTGCCCACCGGATCGAAGTACGCCGTTGCGAGGCGCTGGCGCGTCGCCTCGTCCTTGAGCACCGCGGCGATCTCGCGGCTCATGCGCTGCACCACCTCGGGCGGCGTGCCCTTGGGCGCCATGTAGGCGAACCAGGGCACGGCCTGAATGTCCGGCACGCCCGATTCGCGCAGCGTCGGCAGCTCGGGCAGCAACGGTGAGCGCTCGGCCGAGGTCACGGCCAAGGCCTTGAGCCGCCCGGCCTTGGCCTGCGGCATCACGGCCACGGGCGGCAGGCAGGCGTACTGCACGTCGCCCTGGATGATGGCGGTGGTCGCCTGACCCGAGGAGGCATAGGGAATGTGGACCGCGAAGGACTTCGTCTTCAGCTTGATCAGCTCCACACCCAGGTGCGAGATCGAGCCGCTGCCCGTCGAGGCGAAGTTGAACTTGCCCGGGTTGCGCTGCATGGCGGTGAGCCAGCCCTTGACCGAATCCGCGCCCAGCGCGTTCGACACCACGCAGACGTTGGGCGTGGTGGCGGCCAGCGACACCGGCTGCAAGTCGCGGAACGGGTCGTAGGGCAGGTTCTTGTAGAGCACCGTGTTGTAGACGAGTGGCGCGTTGACCGACAGCAGGAAGGTGTAGCCGTCGGGCTGTGCCTTCGCGACCAGGTCCGTGCCGCTGTTGCCGCCCGCGCCCGGCTTGTTGTCCACGACCAGGGGCTGGCCGAGGCGGCCCGCGAGCTTGTCGTTGACGATGCGCGCCAGGATGTCTGGCGAGGAACCGGCAGCGAAGGGCACCACGATCCGCACCGGGCGCTGCGGCCAGTCCTGCGCCGCGGCGTGGGCGGCGGACAAGGACAGCAGCGCAAGGGGAAAAAGGCGAAGCCGCGTCATGACTGCTCTCCGATCTCGACCATCTCCGCATGGTCGCGCTGCTCGCGCGCGATGAAGCCCGCCACCAGCGCGCGGTAGGCAGCCTCGACCACTTCGGGATAGGCGCCCTTCTCCTCGGCGAGCCGCCGCACCTTGTCGAACACCTCCTGCTGGCGCTGCGGTGCCGAGACCTGGAAGGCATCGCGCTTGAAGCGCGCCGCGTCCTTCACATAGCGGCCGCGCTCGGCCAGCAGCTCGACGATCTGCGCATCGATCGCATCGATGCGCTCGCGCAGCTGGGCCAGGTTGTCGGCCAGCGGCACATAGGCCGGGTCGAGGAAGCGGCGCAGCGGGGCACCATGGGCATCGGGTTCTTTTTCTGTCATGTCTCAGATCGGATAGATGATGGAATTCGGGATCATTTCGCTGTCGTACACCACCAGCCGCGACGCGAACTTCAGCCCCTCGGGCTTGCGCACAACCGTGTCGATATAGCGGCCCACGTTGAACACCGTCGACAGCTCGCTCAGCTTGGTGCGGAACACCGCGTAGTTGGCCTCGCTGTGGATGGTGCCGTCCTCATCGACCTTGTGCACCAGCGGCTGGCCGACCACGTGGCGCTGGTAGTAGGGGTCGTGGAACAGCGTCTCGCGAATGCCGTACACCCGGTCCTCGAGCATGCCCCTACTCTCGAAGGACAGCGTGGCCAGCGGCAGGCCGCGCTCGTGGTTCTCGCGCGGCTGCAGGCGGTAGCTGCAGTCCTCGATGAAGAAGGCCGGCCATAAGTCCCAGTTGCCGGAATCGACGGCGCGCGCGTAGTCGGCATAGAGCTGGCTGAGCGCGAAGTAGTCCTCGAAGCTCATGGTCATGCCTCCATCACCTCGCGCCAGTATTTGTACATGCCGCGGATCAGCGTCTCGGTCACCATGTGGTCCGTGTCCTCCACCTCGCGCCCGCCCAGCTCGGCCAGCGTGCGGTGATACGGCTTCTGCTCGAAGCCCTGCTGCGAGAACTCGATCACCTCGCCATCGTCGGCCGAGACGAAGCCCGCCGGCCCGAACAGGTTGGCCTGGCGCAGGCGGCGCTGCTGCATCTCCTCGCTGTCGTCCTCGAAGCCGAAGTGCGTCCACACGAAATCGAAGGCGTCGTGGCCCACCGGCTGGATGTGGCGCGTCGAGACGCTGTTGACCTGCTGCTGCAGGATCACGCTCGGGAACAGCGTCGTCATCACCGCCGTCGGCCCGCCCCACCAGGCCTCGGGCACGATGTCCAGGAAGCGCGGGTCCTTCAGCTGCATGCTCTCCTTGAAGCTGGAGACCTGCGTCACCTGCGCCGCCTTGCCGGCGCTGCCGCGGGTCGAGATCATCGCGGCGTGGCGGCCGCGCGCGTCCATCTTCAGCTCCGACTTGTTGTCGGCGCGCCAGAGCCCGAAGGTCACGAACCAGGTGTGCAGCAGCCCCGGGTGGTACGGGTCCTTGATGTTCTCCTGCATCAGCTTCCAGTTGCCCGGGATGCGCTGGCGGTTGTAGCCGAGGATCTTCAGCTTTCGACCATCGAAGAGACGGTCGAAGTAGTGCAGGATCGCCGGCCCCATGAAGTCCTCGAGCGACTCGATCTCATGGTCGAAGGACGCGAAGACCACCCCACCGCGCGTGGCCACCTTGAGCTTGTTGAGGCTGTTCTCCTCCAGCTTGAAGTCGGCCGGCATGCCGCCGTTGACCTTGCCGTCCTGCTTCACGCCGCGGCGGAAGGGCACGCCCTGCAGGTCGCCCTTCAGCGTGTAGTTCCACTGGTGGTAGGGGCAGACGAATTCCTTGCGGTTGCCCTGGCGCTCGCGGCAGAAGCGCATGCCGCGATGGGCGCAGACGTTCTCCACCACGTTGATGCCGCCGTCCGCGTCGCGCACCATGATCACGGAGCGCTCGCCGATCGCGGTGCGCTTGAAGTCGCCCGCGTTCGGGATCTCCGCCTCCAGGCCCACATAGCACCAGTGCTTGCTGTAGAAGAAGCGCTCCAGCTCCTTCTTGTGCAGTTCCTCGCCGGTGTAGGCCATGAAGGGAATGCGGCTGGTCTTCTCCGATTCCCAGCGCAGCTCGCGCGGGAAGACGGTGGCGGGGTTGGCGTTCGTCATGGGGTCTCCTTCTTCTGGTCTTTGCCTCAGGCCGCCTGTGGATAGAAGGCGTCGGCATGGATCTTCTCGATGGGCAGCCCGCGCTCCTCGAGCAGCAGCGTGACGGCCTCCACCATCGGTGGCGAGCCGCAGAGATAGGCACGCCATCCCTCGAAGCCGGCGGGCCAGTCGGCGCGGATGGCATCGGTGATCAGGCCCTGGCGCATGCCCGGGCGCATCGGCCCGGTGACGCCGACCACATGCACCTTCAGTGCCGGATGCAGCGCCTGCAGCTCGCGCAGTTCCTCGAGCCCGTACACGTCGGCGTCCGACCGCACGCCGAAGTAGAGATGGATGGGGTTGGCCATGCCGGCCTCGATCGCGCCGCGCACGATAGCCAGCACCGGCGCCAGCCCTGTGCCGCCGGCCGCGCAGAGCATGGGCCCCTCGTGCCGCGTGCGCAGGTAGGCCGCCCCCATCGGCCCGCTGACGCGCACCGCGTCGCCGGGCTTGAGCTTCTCGAACACATAGTCGGTGACGCGGCCACCCGGCACGCGCCGCACATGGAACTCCAGCTCCGCGTCGCCGCTGGTGCGCGCCATCGAATACGGCCGTGCATGCTCCGGCGCGAACTGCAACTGCGCATACTGCCCCGGCGAAAAGGACAGCGGCTTGGCCGGCTTCAGGCGCAGCCGCCGGATGTCGTGCGTGAGCATGTCGATGCCTGCGATCGTGGCCTTGACGATGCGCGCCGGGTGCACCACCACCTCGTCGGGCTCGGGGATCTCGATGGTGCAGCTCTCGGTCAGCGTGCTCTGGCAGGCCAGCACGTGGTGCTCGCGGGGGCCATCGGGCCGCATCGCGCCCGGCCCCGGGCCGCCATCGAGCAGCCGGCCTTCGACCAGCTTGCAGCGGCAGGTGCCGCAGCGCCCGGCCATGCAGCTGTACGAGACCGGCACCTGGTGCTCGCGCAGCACCTCGAGCAGGTTCGCGCCGGGGCGAACGTCGAGGGTGCGGCCCAGGGGGCGGATGTGCAGGTCCATGGCGCCGATCATCGGCTCGGGCTGCACATTGGCCAATAGAATCTCGTGAATTCGTCGAATCACTGCCGTGAATAAAGGTGCGCTCGCATGCAGCTCAAGGACATCGACCTGAACCTGCTCCTGGTCTTCGACCGCATGCTGGCCGAGAAGCGCGTCTCGGCGGTGGCCGAGGCGCTCGGCCTCTCGCAACCGGCCATCAGCAATGCGCTCGCGCGACTGCGCCGCGTGTTCGGCGACGAGCTGTTCCTGCGCACCGCGCGCGGCATGGAGCCCACGCCCTTCGCGCTGCAGCTGGCCGAGCCGGTGGCCTATGCCATGAGCGCGCTGCATGGCGCACTGAACCAGCACACCGTCTTCGAGCCCGCCACCAGCACGCGCGGCTTCACGCTCGCGATGACCGACATCGGCGAGATCTACTTCACGCCGCTGCTGATGGAGCTGCTCGCGCGCACCGCACCGGGGGTGACCATCAGCACCGTGCGCAACACCGCCGTGAACCTGCGCGATGCGATGGAGGCCGGACACGTGGACATCGCCATCGGACTGCTGCCGCAGCTGAAGACCAGCATCTTCCAGCGACGGCTGTTCCGGCAGCGCTACGTGTGCCTGTTCAGCGCGGCGCATCCGCTGGCTGCCCGGCCGCGGATCTCGCTCAAGGACTTCTCGGCTGCCGACCACCTGCTGGTGCAGGCCGTCGGCACCGGCCACGGCCAGGTCGACGAGTTGATGGCGGCGCAGGGCATCGTGCGCCGCGTCCGGCTGACCGTGCCGCACTTCGTGGCCATCGGCCACATCCTGCGCGCCACGCCGATGATCGCCACCGTGCCCGAGCGCCTGGCCCGCAGCATCGCCGAGCCCTTCGGGCTGGTCTGGCGCGCGCACCCCGCGAAGCTGCCGGAGATCGCGATCAACTGCTTCTGGCACGCGCGCTTCCACCGCGATCCGGGCAACCAGTGGCTGCGCGGGCTGCTGTTCGAGCACTTCGCGGACGGCTGAGGTGGCTGCCGCGACGCGCTATGCGCAAAGCGGCTAAGCAT
Source organism: Variovorax stachyos (assembly GCF_051400855.1). NCBI lineage: Bacteria > Pseudomonadati > Pseudomonadota > Betaproteobacteria > Burkholderiales > Comamonadaceae > Variovorax > Variovorax stachyos. The sequence continues at coordinate 5,668 of NZ_JBLFFN010000019.1, forward strand.
GCGCGAAAGCCTTCGTTGGAAAGCACACAGGCCGCCCGCCAAAGATGTTTCGCTCATTTGAAAGCAACGAATCGGTAGTTCTCCGATCGGCCTCGCACTCGCAGAATCGGCCGCCTCTTCACGCCGCACCGGCAACCCATCAATTCCAGGAGCCTTCACGATGAGCACCCCCGCATCCTCTCCCGCAATCGACACCAGCTTCGACGGCCTGCGCATACGCCGCGTGGCCGGCAACATCGGAGGCGAGGTACAGGAATTCGCGCTGTCCGGCGAGCTGCCGCCCGAGCGCATCGAGCAGCTGCATGCGGCGCTGGTGAAGTACAAGGTGCTGTTCTTCCGCGGGCAGACGCAGCTCGACGACAGCGCGCACCAGGCCTTCGGCGCACGCTTCGGCCGCACGGTCGCGCATCCCACCGTGCCCTCCCCGCAGGGCACGCAGCTGTTCGAGCTGGATGCCTCCAAGGGCGGTGGGCGCGCCGACTCCTGGCACACCGACGTGACCTTCGTCGATGCCTTTCCGAAGATCTCGATCCTGCGCGCGGTGAAGATCCCCGCCTACGGCGGCGACACCGTCTGGGCCAACACCGCCCACGCCTACGAACGGCTGCCCGCGCACCTGAAGCAGCTGGCCGACCAGCTCTGGGCCGTGCACGGCAACGACTACGACTACGGCGCCGACCGCGTGCAGGTCGAGGAGCAGCGCCTGCGCCATCACCGCGAGGTGTTCGTCTCGGCGGTGTACGAGGCCGAACACCCGGTGGTGCACGTGCATCCCGTCTCGGGCGAGCGGGCGCTGCTGCTGGGCCACTTCGTGAAGAAGCTGGTCGGCCTGTCGAGCAGCGAGTCGGCCCGCATCTTCGAGTTGCTGCAGAACCGCGTGATCCGCCTGGAGAACACCGTGCGCTGGGCCTGGCAGCAGGACGACGTGGCGATCTGGGACAACCGCTCCACGCAGCACTTCGCGATCAACGACTACGGCAACCAGCCGCGCCTGGTGCGCCGCGTGACGGTGCACGGCGAGACCGCCATCGCGGTCGACGGCCAGCGCAGCCGCACGCGCAGCCGGCCCGAGGCCACGAACGACGCGCGCATCGACGAATTGATCGCCGCCACCGCATGAACCCCTCCATGACACACGCATCTCACCCCGACCCCTTGCGCCGCCACCTGCTCGGGGCCTGCGCCGCGCTCGGCGCCGGCGCGCTCTGGCCGGCGCTCGCGGGCGCGCAAGGCGCGAAGAAGTTCGCTGGAGTCACGCTCAACGTCTCGACCTTCAGCGCCGCCTATCCGAAGCTCATCCAGCAGTGGTTGCCGGAGTTCGAGGCGCTGACCGGAGCCAAGGTCAACTTCGACGCGCCCTCCTTCCCCGTCTACAACCAGCGCGTGGACCTCGAGCTCTCGACCAAGGGCGCGGCCTACGACGTCGTCAACGTCACCTTCATCTATTCGAGCCGCTGGATCAACTCGGGCTGGCTCACGCCGCTGGACGACTTCATCAGGAACCCCAACCTGACGCCGGCCGATTTCCACCTCGACGATTTCCTGCCCGGCGCGCGCGCCCCCGAAACCGGCAAGGACGGCAAGCTCTACGGCGTTCCATGGACGGCCGAGGCGCTGCTCACCGCCTCGTCGCGCTTCGACCTCGTGGAAAAAGCGGGGCTGGCATTTCCGGACACGACCGACGACCTCGTCAAGGTGCTGCGCGCCGTCCACCGCAAGGAGCGCGTGGCCGGCTTCGTTGCCGACAACCACTACGGCTGGACCTTCGTGCCCTACCTGCATGCCTTCGGCGGCGACGTGTTCCGCAAGGCGCCCGACGACCTGTTCCCGACGCTCGACACGCCGGAGGCCATCGCCGCCGCCGAGTACTACGCCAACCTGCTGAAGGAGTTCGGCCCGGACGGCGCGATCACCTACCAGCCCGACCAGGTGACCCAGGCCCTCAAGCTGGGCCGCGTCAACTTCACCGACGCCGGGCAGCTGCACCTCGCGCAATTGGGTGACCCCGCCACGAGCAAGACGGTGAAGACCGTGAAGTTCGGCCTCGTTCCGAAGGGCCCCGCGGGCCGCTTCCCGGGCACGGCGGTGCACGGCCTCGGCATCCCTGCCGGCTCCCGGCAGAAGGAGGCGGCCTGGGCCTTCATCCAATGGGCGCTTTCCAAGCAGACCACGCGCCGCGCGGTGGCGGCGGGCTACGGCTCGCCGGCACGGCGCTCCGACATCGAGTCGGCGGAGTTCCGGCAGAAGCAGGTGATCAACGGCAGCGACCTCGCGAAGCTTTCGCTCGACTCCATCGAGCTCGCGGCGAAGACGGGGCACATGAAGTACCGCACGGTCTCGGTCTACCCGCAGGTCGACCAGCAGCTCAACAAGGCGATCGAGCTGATCGCCAGCGGCCAGCTCTCGGCCAAGCAGGCGCTGCAGCAGGCCCAGGCCAACTCGATTGCCGAGCTCAAGCGCGCGGGGCAGAAGCTGTGAGCCACGCCCTCCCCGCCGCGGGCTGGGAGGCCGAACGGCGCCGCGCCTTCCTGGCCGGCCTCTCGCCCTCGCTGGCCGTGCTGCTGCTGATCACGCTGGTGCCCGCGGCGGCCCTGGTTGTGGCCAGCTTCACGCCGCTGAGCCTGACCGATCCGGCGGCGAGCTTCCGCTTCGACGATCCGCTGGTCAACTACCGCCAGCTGCTGCACGACGAGCGCTTCCTCGCCTCGATCGCGGTGCAGCTGAAGCTCTCGTCCTCCAGCGTCGCGCTGCAGCTAATCGCGGGCCTTGGCCTGGCACTGCTGCTCAACGGGAAGTCGCGCCTGCTCGAAGGCGCGAGAACCGCCTTCCTGATACCGATGGTGCTGCCGCCGATCGTGGTCGCGTTGATCTGGAAGATCATGTACACGCCCGACGTCAGCCCGGTCCACCGCACGCTGGAGAGCGTGGGCCTGCCGGTGCGCTCGCTGATCGCCGACCCCGATACAGCGCTGTGGGCGATCTCGCTCGCGGACACCTGGCAGTGGTTCCCCTTCACCATGCTGATGGTGCTCGCCACCCTGCAGATGATCCCCGACGATCCGCTGGAGGCCGCGCGGCTGGAAGGCGCGAGCCGCTGGCAGCTGTTCCGCCACATCGTGCTGCCCTACCTGCGGCCGGTGCTGGTGGTGTGCGGGCTGTTCCGGCTGATCGACAGCTTCAAGGCCTTCCCGCTCATCTACGTTCTGACCAACGGAGGGCCGGGCAACGTGACCGAGGTCACCAACTACTACGGCTTCATCCAGGCCTTCAACTTTTCCTACTGGGGCTATGCGAGCGCGATCGCGACGGTCATGCTCGCGGGCGTGTTCGTGCTGAGCTGGCTGATCGGCCGGCTGGGCTGGAGCGACCATGGCCAGCGCTGACGCCGCCCTGCATGCCGGCGAGCTGGCAAGCGCGCATGAGGAAGGCCTGCAGCAGCCCGCCGCGGCCGCGTCGCACCGGAGCCGCAACTGGCTCGCAGCGCACGGCCGCTCGCTGGTCGTGGCCCTGCTGCTGCTGGTGGTGCTCTCGCCCTTCCTCTGGCTGGTGCAGCTGGCCTTCCGGCCCGCGGCCGATATCTTCGACGAGCGACTGCTCTTCACGCCCACGCTCGAGGGCTTCGCCAGCCTGCTGCAGGGCAACTTCCTGAAGTCCTTCTGGAACAGTCTGGCGGTGAGCACGCTGTCCACCGGCCTGTCGCTGGTGATCGGCGTGCCCGCCGCGTATGCGCTCACGCGCTGGAATTTCAAAGGCCGCAACCGCATCGCGCTGTGGATCCTCGTGACCCGCATGGCGCCGCCGATCGCCTTCACCATCCCCTTCTTCCTGGCGTATCAATACCTCGGCCTGCAGGACACGGTGATCGGCCTGGCCATCGTCTACCTGACCTTCAACCTCGCGATCGTGATCTGGCTCATGCAGACCTTCTTCGAGGCGGTGCCGGCCACGCTGGAAGAGGCGGCCTGGATCGACGGCTGCGGCGTCTGGCAGGCCTTCTGGCGCGTCGCCCTCCCGCTCACCGCGCCGGGGCTCGCGGCCACCGCGGTGCTGTGCTTCATCTTCTCGTGGAACGACTTCTTCTACGCGCTGATCCTGACGCGCACCAATGCCATCACCGCGCCGGTGGCGATCGTCAACTTCCTGCAGTACGAAGGCTGGGAGTGGACCAAGATCGCCGCCAGCGGAACGCTGGTGATGTTCCCGGTGGTCATCTTCACCGTGCTCGTTCGCAAGTACCTGGTGCGCGGGCTCACCGCCGGCGCCGTCAAGGATTGAGGTTTTCTCCATGAGCTCCATCACCCTGCGGCAACTCGCCAAGGACTTCGGCGGCACGCCGGTGATCCGCGGCATCGACATCGACATCGGCGACGGCGAGTTCGTCGCACTGGTCGGTCCTTCGGGCTGCGGCAAGTCGACGCTGCTGCGCATCATCGCGGGACTGGAGAGCGCCGACCAGGGCGACATCCTGCTGGGCGAGCGGCGCATCAACGAGGTGGCGCCGCGCGACCGCGACGTGGCGATGGTGTTCCAGAACTACGCGCTGTACCCGCACATGACGGTGGCGCAGAACCTGGGCTTCGGCCTGCGCATCCGCCGCGCACGGCCGGAAGAGATCGAGCGGCGCGTGCAGCAGGCGGCCGAGACCCTCGGCCTGCGCGAACTGCTCGGGCGCCGCCCGCGCCAGCTCTCGGGCGGCCAGCGCCAGCGCGTGGCCATGGGCCGCGCCATCGTGCGCCAGCCGCAGGCCTTTCTCTTCGACGAGCCGCTGTCGAACCTCGACGCCAAGCTGCGCGTGCAGATGCGCACCGAGATCAAGGCTTTGCACCAGCGCCTGGGCACGACCACCGTCTACGTGACGCACGACCAGGTCGAGGCGATGACGATGGCCGACCGCATCGTGGTGCTGAAGGAGGGCCGGGTCGAGCAGGCGGGTGCGCCGCTCGAGCTTTACGACCGGCCGCGCAATGCCTTCGTGGCCGGCTTCATCGGCTCGCCCGCGATGAACTTCATCCCGGGCCGGCTGCAGCTCGACGGCGCGCCGCATGTGCTGACGGACGACGGGCTGCGCCTGCCCGTGTCGCAGGCATCGCGCGGATCGCACGGCGACCGGGTGCTCTACGGCACGCGGCCGGAAGACTTCGTCATCGATGCCGGCCGGGGCATGCCCGCGGACATCGTGGTGGTCGAGCCGACCGGCTCCGAGACCCAGGTCGCGCTGCGCCTCGGCGGACATGACGTGATCGCCGCCTTCCGCGAGCGCATCGGCGCGCGCCCGGGCGACCGCCTGCCGCTGCGGCCGCTGCCCGACAAGGCCCACCTCTTCGACGCTGCCGGCGGGCAGCGGCTCAACTGAGCTTGTCGCTCGCATAGACGCCGATCGGCAAACGAAGAAAAAGATGCAGGCTTGGCAGCTTTCCGGATAAGGCCGGCGCGCTCGAGGACGCTGCGGGAAGGGCTGCGCGACTGGGGTACGCTTCAGTCCTGCCCCTGGATTTCACCCCAAAGCCGTCACACGCTGCCCATGAAAATTGCCACCTGGAACGTCAATTCCCTCACCGCCCGGCTCCAGCATGTGCTGGACTGGCTGATTGCCAACCCGGTCGACGTGCTGTGCCTGCAGGAGCTCAAGATGAGCGACGACAAGTTTCCGCTCGACGTGCTGCAATCGGCCGGCTATCACGCGGCAGTGTTCGGCCAGCGGACCTACAACGGCGTCGCGATCCTGAGCCTCGCGCCGCTGCGCGACGTCGCGAAGAACATCGGCGGCTTCGCGGACGACCATTCGCGCGTGATCAGTGCGACCCTCGACACGCCGTCCGGCGAGCTGCGCATCGTCAACGGCTACTTCGTCAACGGGCAGGCGCCCGGCACCGAAAAATTTGCCTACAAGCTGAGCTGGCTGCGCGCGCTGCACGAATGGCTGCGCGAAGAGCTGGCGGCGCATCCGCGGCTTGCGCTGCTGGGCGACTTCAACATCGCGCCGGAGGACCGCGACAGCTTCGATCCCGTGGGCCTGGCCGAGACCATCCATCACACCACCGAGGAGCGCGAGCACTTCAAGGCGCTGCTGCAGCTCGGGCTGGTGGACAGTTTCCGCCTGTTCGAGCAGCCGGAGAAGAGCTACTCTTGGTGGGACTACCGTATGCTGGGCTACCAGAAGAACCGCGGGCTGCGCATCGACCACATCCTCGTGAGCGAGCCGCTGGTGCCGCGGGCAAGGGGCTGCGTCATCGACCGCGTGCCCCGCAAGTGGGACAAGCCCAGCGACCATGCACCCGTGACCCTGGAGCTCGACGCATGAAAACCTTCACCACCGTATTCAAGGCCACGCTGCTCGCGGCCGCACTCGGACTCTCCGCCTGCTCGGTTTTCAAGCCGGACGCCCCCGCGGGCCCCGCGGCATCGCGCGACACCGTCAAGCCGGCAGACGAAGGCGTGTCCACCCCCTCGGCCGAGGTGCCCACCGTGCGCCTCATCACCCAGCAGACGCCGGCCGTGCGTGCCTATCGGAAGCTCGGCGCCCGGCACATCTACAACGCTTATCCCAAGCGCATCTACAAGGGGAAGATTCCGCCGCTGGTGTATGCCGTGGTGGTGACCGAAACCGACATCGACGCCAACGGGCAGGTCAAGGGCGTGCACTTCACCCGCACCCCAAGCCACGCGCCGGAGGTCAGCGGCAAGATCGCCGAGTTGATTCGCGAGGCCTCGCCGCTGCCGAACCCCGGCAAGCTCGGCGCGCACACCTATGTCGACACCTGGCTGTGGGACAAGAGCGGCCAGTTCCAGCTCGACACGCTGACGCTGGGCCAGCGCAGCCGCTGAGCGCGGGCAGCGGTCCGCTCGGACCTATTCCAGGCCGAGCTCCTGGATCTTGCGGGTGATGGTGTTGCGGCCGATGCCGAGCTTCTGCGCTGCCTCGATGCGGCGGCCCCGCGTGTTGGCCAGGGCGGTGAGGATCAGGCGCGACTCGAAGCGGCGCGACAGCGTGTCCCACACGTCGTGGCGCCCGGCCGCCAGCAGGCTCTGGGCCTCCTGCTCCAGGCCGCTTTCCCAACTGGCCACTTGGCCAATGGCGGCAGCCGGAGCGACCGGCACCGCGGCCGCGGGGGGGACGGCCGAAGGCGCGGCAGCTTCGCGTTCGGAGACCGCCGCCGGGGCCGCGCTCGCTGCGGCGGGCGGCGCCTCGACCGGCGCGCCGGCCATCACCTCGGGCGGCAGGTCCTTGGCCTCGATCAGCTGCGCCGGCGCCATCACGGTCAGCCAGTGGCAGATGTTCTCGAGCTGCCGGACGTTGCCGGGAAAAGCGAAGGTCGACAGCCGCGCCAGGGCCGCATCCGAGATGCGCTTGGGCTCGACGCCGAGCTGCTTGGCGCTCTGCTGCAGGAAGTGGCGGGTGAGCGCGGGCACGTCCTCGCCGCGTTCGCGCAAGGCGGGCAGCCGCAGCCGGATGACGTTGAGGCGGTGGAACAGGTCTTCGCGGAAGCCGCCCTGCTTCACGCGCAGCTCCAGGTCCTGGTGCGTGGCCGCGATCACGCGCACGTTGGCCTTGACCGAGTTGTGGCCGCCCACGCGGTAGAAGTGCCCATCGCTCAGCACGCGCAGCAGGCGCGTCTGCAGGTCGAAGGGCATGTCGCCGATCTCGTCGAGGAAGAGCGTGCCGCCCTCGGCCTGCTCGAAGCGCCCGCGCCGCATGGTCTGTGCGCCGGTGAAGGCACCGCGCTCGTGGCCGAAGAGCTCGCTCTCGAGCAGGTCCTTCGGGATCGCCGCGGTGTTGATGGCCACGAAGGGCCCGTTGGCGCGCGGCGAATGCTTGTGCAGCGCGCGTGCGACGAGCTCCTTGCCGCTGCCGGACTCGCCGGTGATCAGCACCGTCACGTTGCTCTGCGACAGCCGCCCGATCGCGCGGAAGACGTCCTGCATGGCCGGCGCCTGCCCCAGCATTTCGGGGGCGGCGGCCATGCGCTCCTCGGCCACTTCCTCGCGCTGGCTCTCGTCGACGGCGCGGCGGATCAGCTCCACGGCGCGCGGCAGGTCGAAGGGCTTGGGCAGGTACTCGAAGGCGCCGCCCTGGAAGGCCGAGACGGCGCTGTCGAGGTCGGAGAAGGCCGTCATGATGATGACGGGCAGGCCGGGATGCTTGGCCTTGATCTTGTCGAGCAGGTCCAGGCCCGAGCCGCCCGGCATGCGGATGTCGCTCACCAGCACCTGGGGGCCGAGCATCTCGTCGTCGGCCGCGGCTTCGAGCGCGGCCAGCACCTCGCGGGTATTGGTGAAGCTGCGGGTGGGCAGGTCCTCGCGCAGGAGCGCTTTTTCGAGCACGAAGCGTATCGATTGGTCGTCGTCCACTATCCAGATCGGCTTCATGCAGTTCCTTCTTCCCTGTCCTAAGGCAACGGTATCAATATCTTGAAATCAGTCCGGCCCGGAACACTGTCGCACTCGATCACGCCGTGGTGCTGTTGCACGAAAGTTTGCGCCAGCGTCAATCCAAGGCCTGTCCCGCCTTCCCTGCCCGACACCAGCGGGTAGAAGATGCGGTCCTTGATCGCGTCCGGCACGCCCGGTCCATTGTCGATGACATGCAATTCCAGTGCCAGTCGGTACCACTGCTTGTTGAATATCACCTGGCGCGCGATGCGGGTCTTGAAGGTGATGCGCGCGTCTCCCGCGGCGCGCCGCTCGGCGAGCGCCTGCGCCGCGTTGTGCACGATGTTGAGCGTGGCCTGGATCAGCTGCTCGCGGTCGCCGCGAAATTCGGGAATCGACACGTCGAAGTCGCGCTCGATGTGCAGGTCGCGCGGGAACTCCGCCAGGATCACCGAGCGCACGCGCTCGCAGACCTCGTGGATGTTGACGTCGCCCACCACGTGCGGGCGGCGGTGCGGCGCCAGCAGGCGATCGACCAGTGTCTGCAGGCGATCGGCCTCGTGGATGATGACTTGCGTGTACTCCACCAGGTCGCGCGACTCCACCTCCATCTGCAGCAGCTGCGCCGCGCCGCGGATGCCGCCCAGCGGGTTCTTGATCTCGTGCGCGAGGTTGCGTATCAGCTCCTTGTTGGCCTGCGCCTGGTCGAGCAGGCGCTCCTCGCGGTCTTGACGCACCTGCTGCTCGAGCGGCGACATCTCGATGATCAGCTCGCCCGCGCGGTCGCCTTGCGCGAGCGTCACCTGCACGGGCATGAGCTCGTGGTTGACGCGGCGCAGGAAGGCCTCGTAGCGCAGCGTGGCGAAGTCGTTGCTGCGCGCGCCGTCGATGGCGGTGCGCAGCACCTGGGGTTCATGGAAGCAGGCGCCGAACTGCGAGCCTTCGAGCGTGCGGCGCGAGGTGCCCAGCGCGTCCTCGAGGCCGGCATTGGCGAAGAGCACCGATCCGTCGGTGCGCACCACCGCGATCAGGGTGGAAAGGAGGTCGAAAGCCTGGAAACGCTTGGCGGCGGCAGCGGATTTGCCGAAGGCCATCAGCGCGTGGCCGGCAGTCGGCCGATTTCCCGGCGGATGCCGGCAATGTCGCTCTCGTTGCGGGCGATCTCGGCCTTCATCTCGGCCACCCGGTCGAGGTACTTCTGGTAGTTGCGGGACTCGCTGCCCTGCTTCTCGGGCTCGCCGTTGTTGTATTCCCGCAGGAGCTGCGCTTGGCGCTCCTCGGCCTTCTTGAGCTCTGACTCCAGCACCGAACGGGCTTCGCCGTCGCGAGCGCGCTGGTCGACGCTTTCGACGCGCGGGCTGCCGGGCGGCGACGGTGCCCGCACGGTGCTGCCGCTGCTGGGCGTGGCCGCCGCGACCGGCCGGCTTCCCTGCACCACGGTCACGTTGCCGCCTTCCATGACCTTGCAGCCGCGCTGCTGGGCGAGGGTCGCGTTGTTGGTGTATTCGTTGCCGCAGCGCCAGACACGTTCCTGCTGCGCCTGGGCCTGCATGTGGACGCCGGCCGCTGCCATGGCGGCCAGCAGGTAAACGAAACAAGTCTTCATGATCATCGTATGAAAGTGGGCAACCGGTGGCATTTTCATGCAATTCGATGGCGCCGCCACAGGGGGAAATCGCCCCAAGAAAAAAGGACGGCAAGCCGTCCTTTATTTCACTGAAAGGCGCCCCGTAAGGGCGATGCCCTTACAGGGAGTAGTACATGTCGAACTCGACCGGGTGCGTGGCCATGCGGAAGCGCGTGACTTCCTGCATCTTGAGGTCGATGTAGGCGTCGATGTAGGCATCGGTGAACACGCCGCCCTTGGTCAGGAAGGCACGGTCCTTGTCGAGGTAGTCGAGCGCCTGGTCGAGGCTGTGGCACACGGTCGGGATCAGCGCGTCCTCTTCCGGCGGCAGATGGTAGAGGTCCTTGCTGGCGGCCTCGCCCGGATGGATCTTGTTCTCCACGCCGTCCAGGCCGGCCATCAGCATGGCGGCGAAGCCGAGGTAGGGGTTCATCATCGGATCGGGGAAGCGCGCCTCGACGCGGCGGCCCTTCGGGTTGGCCACGAAGGGGATGCGGATCGAGGCCGAGCGGTTCTTGGCCGAGTAGGCCAGCTTCACAGGGGCTTCGAAGCCGGGCACCAGGCGCTTGTAGCTGTTGGTGCCGGGGTTGGTGATGGCATTCAGCGCACGGGCATGCTTGATGATGCCGCCGATGTAGTGCAGCGCGAAGTCGCTCAGGCCTGCATAGCCGTCGCCGGCGAACAGGTTCTTGCCGTCCTTCCAGACCGACTGGTGCACGTGCATGCCGGAGCCGTTGTCGCCGACGATGGGCTTGGGCATGAAGGTGGCGGTCTTGCCGTAGGCGTGGGCCACGTTGTGGATCACGTACTTCTGCAGCTGGACCCAGTCGGCGCGCTGGATCAGCGTGCTGAACTTGGTGCCGAGCTCCATCTGGCCGGCGTTCGCCACTTCGTGGTGATGCACTTCGACCGGGATGCCCAGCGACTCGAGCACCAGGCACATCTCGGAGCGCATGTCATGGAAGCTGTCGACCGGCGGCACGGGGAAGTAGCCGCCCTTGACGGCCGGGCGGTGGCCCGTGTTGCCGTGCTCGAATTCCTTGCCGGTGTTCCACGAGGCCTCTTCGGACTCGATCTTGACGAAGCAGCCGGACATGTCGTTCTGCCAGCGCACGCCGTCGAAGACGAAGAACTCGGGCTCCGGCCCGAAGAACGCGGTGTCGCCCAGGCCGGAGGCCTTCATGTAGGCCTCGGCGCGCTTGGCCAGCGAACGCGGGTCGCGCTCGTAGGGCTTGCCGTCGGTGGGGTCGACCACGTCGCAGGTCAGGATCAGGGTGGTCTCTTCGAAGAAGGGGTCGATGTTGGCCGTGTTCGGGTCGGGCATGAGCAGCATGTCCGAGGCTTCGATGCCCTTCCAACCGGCGATCGACGAGCCGTCGAAGGCGTGACCGTCGTTGAACTTGCCCTCGTCGAAGTGCGAGACCGGCACGGTCACGTGCTGCTCTTTGCCGCGGGTGTCGGTGAATCGAAAGTCGACGAACTTGACCTCGTTTTCCTTGACGAGTTTCAGTACATCGGCGACGGTCTTAGCCATCAGGCTTCTCCTAGGATTGGTAGTGGTTGGAAATCAGCGCGATCGGGAATGCAGTTTCTGTGCCATTGTCAGGGCCACGAAGGGGCGTCCAAGGCCCTGCGGCGCACCCAAAAACAGGCAAGTTGTAACCAAATTGGTGCCCATCCGATCAACGCACCAATTCAGGGCCAAGGCGTGCATCAAAGCTGTGCAGGCCTTCGAGTAGCTGCGCGTAGGCCGCGTCGACGCGCTCGGCCTGGCCCTTGACGCCGAGCTCGATGTGGCGGCCGTGCTCGGCGTGGTCGACGCTCGGCAGGCTGAAGACCTTGATGCCCGGATGCGTGCGCTCGATGGCTTCCATCAGCGGCGTGAGCGTGGCCTCCATGGCACCGTAGACGATCACCGACTTCTCGACCGCGCGGCCGCGCCCGAACAAGTGGCCGTAGCGCTCGTCGAGCACCGACTCGATCATCGGCCAGGCCATGACCGGAAAGCCGGGCACGAAATGCACGTCGGCCACGCTGAAGCCGGGGATCTTGTTGTAGGGGTTGCGAATGATCTTGGCCCCGAGCGGGAACACGCCCATATTGAGGCGGTGGATGTTGTCGGGGCGGACCGGGTCGTACACGGTGCCCTGCTCGCGCGCCGTGTCCTGCATGCGCTCCCGGATCAGGGCCTCGGCCTCCGGATGCAGGGCCAGCGGCACGCCCAGCGCGGCTGCGGCGCACTGGCGCGTGTGATCGTCGGGCGTGGCGCCGATGCCACCGGTGGAGAACACGATGTCGCCCGAGGCGAAGGCGCGGCCGAGCGCGGCGGTGATGCGGGTCGGCTCGTCGCCGACGTATTCGGCCCAGGCCAGTTGCAGGCCGCGGGCGGCGAGCAGCTCGATCAGCTTGGGCATGTGCTTGTCGACGCGCTTGCCCGAGAGGATCTCGTCGCCGACGACGAGCAGGCCGATGGAACGGGTCATGGAGCACCCCATTGGGTTGCGACAGCGCGGGCATCCGCCGCCTCGGCCGTCGTGGTGGGAAGGGCCGCCGCCGCACGCTGAGCCCGCAGCTGGGCCAGCGCATCCAGGCAGTAGTGCGAGAACCAGAGCGCGGAGAACGCGAACACCAGCGTATAGATCCAGATCGCAAGCGGCGCCAGCACCAGGAAGGCGGCGACGAAGAGCAGCCCGGACGCCCACACGATGCTGGGCGCGGCGCCCAGGTAGCCGCACAGCACGCCGATTCCGAGCAGCGGCAGCCGGTGGGCGCGCAGCAGGGTCGCACGCTCCTCGGGGTTCGCATGCTCGGCGAGGGCGTCGAAGCTCATGACGCGGTAGGTCAGCCAGCCCCAGATCAGCGGCGGCAGGATCAGCACGAGCGGCGGGATCAGCCAGAGCGGCATCGACACCACCAGCGCGAGCAGCGCCAGCACCGTGAGCCCCAGCGAGCGGAACACGCTGCCGAGGAAGGAAGCGCCCTTCTTCTGCTCCAGCGAGGGGAAGCGGCGCTCGGCCACCAGTCGCGTCAGTGCCGGTGCCATCAGGCCGGCGACGACCAGCAGCGCCACCACCACGATCAACGGCGTCGCGGCGATCACCACCACCATCGGCGCGACCACCGAAGTGACGTCGCTGGAGAACAGCCGCCCGATCCAGCCCCAGAAGCTGGCCAGCAGCGGCCAGGCCTCGAGCGCCTCGCGAGTCCAGGCGACGGTTGCGTCCCAGTAGAAGTATCCGAGCAGCGCAGCGAGCAGCACCATGAGCGCGAGCGGAAGCAGCGACAGCACGATCACCCGGGGGTGCATGCAATAGGCAACGGATCGCCAGAAGGAGTCGAGGAGGAGACGCATCGGGGGCAGAGGATAACGCCAGCGCGTGAACGCGGCCCCGCTGACGCCGGCATGAGCCGCACGGCCGCGCCGAAGGGTCACGGCACCGCAGCCAAAGGCGCGCCAGCGAGCCCCTGTTCAGCCCCGGCCGGCCAGGCGCTTCAGGCCCAGCCATTGCTGCGACCAGAAGCCGCGGCCGTAGTCCTGCACGCGGCCATGCGCATCCGGCTCGACCTGGTCGCGCACGCCCGTCGGGTCGTAACGCTCCTCGAAATTGACGGTGCGAAAGAGCATGTCCCACCACGGCAGCAGCACGCCGAAGTTGTGGCCGCCGAGCGTGCGCGGGCCTTTCGATTCGTGGCCGATGCCGATGCTGTGGTGCACGCGGTGAAAGCGAGGGCTGATCCAGAGCCGCTCGCCGACCGCGCCGAAGCTCCAGCGCAGGTTGGCATGCTGCAGGCTCTCGCTGAGCTGCGTGAAGGCGACGATGGCGATGAACTGCCCAGGCGCCACGCCGATCAGCTGCGCCACCACGACGATGATCGAGTCGTGGATGAGGTCGTCTAGCAGGTGGTTGCGGTTGTCGCTCCACATGGTCATCTGGCGCTGCGAGTGGTGCAGCGAATGCAGCGCCCACCACCAGTCGAAGCGGTGCTGTCCGCGATGGATGAGGTATTCGACGAAATCCAGCACCACCAGGTAGATCGCGAAGGCGACCCAGGGGATGTCGGTCAGGCCCGGCCAGAGCTGGTCCAGGTGGACAGAGCCCCAGCCGGCCGCGCGCACCGCGCCGAGCACTTCGTCGAACAGCGGATCGACCGCGAAGAACATGGCCAGGCGAAACAGGCCCAGCCGATGGATCAGCGTGTAGAGAATGTCGATGCGGATGGCCGGCCGATCGACCACCGGCTCGGCCGGGCGCCAGCGCTGCAGCGGGCCGATGAGCGCGACCAGCACGCCAATCTGGATCAGCCCGACCAACAGCCAGCCCGTGGCGTCGAAGGCGTCCTCGACCCAGCCGCCGAGGCCCACTGCGTAGACCAGCGGCTGCACCGCGGCTTCGAAGAGCCACTGCTGCACGTTGGCGAAGATGTCGGTCAGCCAGTCCATCGGCGGGGCACCATGCGATTCAGGAATGCGAGGCGATCCAGGCCCGATATGCCGGATGCTGGCGCAGCGTCTCGAAGCAGAAGCCTTTGGCCTTGAGCCCGACGATCAAGGGCTCCAGCACCGCCGGCGCCCACGGATCCTTGCGCGACCAGATGCCCAGGTGCGCGACCAGGATGTCGCCGGGCTGGATGCGATCGAGGGCCTGCCGCAGCAGCTTCTCGTTGCTGAATTTTTCGCTCGGCAGCTCGTCGCCCAGGAAGCCGGCCGGCGCCCAGCCTACATGCTCATAGCCGCAGGCCTTCGCGGCCGCCAGCAGTTTGGGCGAGGTCTTGCCGCCCGGCGCACGGAACAGCGGCAGCGGCTTCTTGCCGGTGACGTGCTGCAGCCGATCGGAGGCCTTGGCGATGTTGGCGCAGTACTGCTGCGCATCCCAGGTGAACTGCCGTCCGGCGAACGCGCCGGCCGAGGGCTGTATGCGAAAGCGCGGTGCGACGCCCTTGATGTCGCCGCGCCAGTAGGCATGGTCGTAGGTGTGGGAGGCGAATTCGTGGCCCTCGGCCGCCCTCGCCTTCCACCACGGCGCCCACTGGCTGTCCAGGCTGTCGCCGCCCGTTTGGGTGCGCTCGGCTGCGGCGAAGAAGGTGACGCGCACATCCTGGCGCCTGAGCACATCCGCCACCAGTGGCGCCACCCCCATGTGGCCGGTGTCGAAGCTCAGGTAGACCGGCCTGGTGCAGCTGCCCTGCGCGAGCGCGCCGGCCGGCCCGACGGCCACTGCAAGAAGAAGGAATGCCGCGGCCCTAGCGCTTCGCATGATCAAGTGTCCACACCCCGTGCGGCGAGCGGCCGACAGGCACCTGCCTCACCACCTTGTGGCCTGCCAGGTCGATCACGCTGAGCTTCTTGGCCCAGCGCGAGGTCACGTAGAGCGTCTTGCCGTCGGCCGAGACATCCATGCAGTCGGGCCCGCCAGGCACCGGGTAGGTGTCGACAACCTGCAGGGTCTGCAGGTCGATGCGGCTGATGCTGTTGGCTACCCGGTTGCTGACGAAAACGCTGCGGCCGTCGCCGGCCGAGCGGAAGGCATGGGCGCCCTTGCCGGTCAGGATCTTGCCAACGGGCTTGGGCTGCGGCCCGGCGACGTCGAAGACCTGCACGCCGTCGCTGCCCGTGAGCCCCACGAGCAGGGTCTTGCCGTCGTGGATACCGAAGATGTCGGCAGGCATCGGTCCGGTAGGGGCGCGCCAGCGGATGGTCTGGGTGGCGAGGTCGACGGCGACCAGTTCGTCGCTGTCCTGCATCGTCACGTAGGCGGTGGTGCTCTTGCCGTCGATCCAGATGTGGCTCGGCGTCTTGCCCGAAGCAATGCGCTTGACCAGCTTGGGCTCCTTGCCGTCCCAGCGGTAGATGTCGACGTGGTTGAGCCGGTTGCCGGCAGTGACGAACCACTTCATGTCGGGCGAAAAGCGCAGGTGGTACGGATCGATGATGCCGTAGACCACGCGCTGAACCTCGGCCGTGCGCGGATTGAGGAAGGTCAGCGAGTCGCCCGCCGAGTTGGCGACTATCAGCGAGCTCTCGTCGGGCGAGAGGTAGAGATGGTGCGGCTCCTTGCCGGTCGGGATGCGCTGTTTCTCGCTCCAGTTCGCCGGATCGATGACGCTCACCGTTGCATCGAGCGAATTGAGCACGAAGACCGGCGGTGGTTCGGCCGCCGGCGACGGCAGCGCCAAGCAGGCAAATAAAAAGGCCGCAAAAAGGCGGCCTGTAACGGAGAGCTTGAAGCGCAAGGGGGACGTTCCGGAAGAAGGCTTCGAATTTTAACGATCGATCCTGTTCGCTGGCTGACCAGCGCGCGCATTTCGCAGGCCTTCGACCTGGTCCGGTTCCAGCCATCGCCACTGGCCAGGCGCCAGGTCCTGCGGCAATTCGAGCGGGCCGATGCGGGACCGGTGCAGGGTCTCGACCCGACTGCCCACGGCGGCGAGCATGCGCTTGACCTGGTGATACTTGCCCTCCGTCAGGGTCAGTCGAAGCTGCAGCGGGCCGGTCGCCTCGCAGGCCGCCGCCCGCACCGGCTTGGGATCGTCGTCGAGCACCACGCCAGCCAGCAGGCGTTCGAGCTGACCAGGATCGACCGGATGCTTCGTGCCCACCTCGTAGACCTTGGGCACATGGTGCTTGGGCGAGCCCATGCGGTGGATGAACTGCCCGTCGTCGGTCAGCAGGAGCAGGCCCGTAGTGTCCTGGTCCAGGCGCCCGATGGCCTGCACGCCCTGCACCGCGCCCTTGTTGGGCCGCTGGCGCAGGGGCGCCGGCAGCAGCGTGTAGATGCTGGGGTAGGTCGAGGGCTTCTGCGAGCATTCGGTACCAGCCGGCTTGTGCAGCATCAGGTAGGCCTTCTCGTGGTATTCCCACGCGCTGCCCTGCACGGTGAAACGCAGGCCCTGCACCTCGAACTCGGCGCCTGGGTCGGTGACCGCTGCCCCTTCCACCTGCACGAAGCCCTGCTGGACCAGCCCGGCGCAAACGCGCCGGGTGCCGAAGCCCTGGGTGTAGAGGATCTCCTCGATCCGCATCAGTAGCCGAGGGCGAGTCCGGTGTTGCGGCGCGGGTCGTTGGCGCCGTAGAAGCGGTTCTTGCCCACCGGCTTGCCGCCCAACGAGGGCGCGCCGACGATGATCGCCGCGACATGGTTGGCCGGCTGGGGCACCCCGAGGTTGTGCCCCATGTCGGTCAGGATCTTGCGGGTGTCGGGACTGAGCGCGAAGGTCTCGACGTTGGTCACATCGGGCAGCCACTGCTGGTGAAAGCGCGGCGCATCAACCGCCTCCTGCACGTTCATGCCGTAGTCCACCACGTTGAGGATTGTGTGGAGCACTACCGTGATGATTCGGCTGCCACCCGGCGTGCCGACCACGAAGACGGGCTTGCCATCCTTGGTCATGATGGTCGGGCTCATCGAGGACAGCGGCCGCTTGCCCGGAGCAATGGCATTGGCCTCGCCCTGGACCAGGCCGTAGAGGTTGGGCACGCCCACCTTGGAGGTGAAGTCGTCCATCTCGTTGTTGAGCAGCACGCCGGTGCCGGCCGCCGTGACCTTGGCGCCGAACCAGTCGTTGAGCGTGTAGGTCACCGAGACTGCATTGCCCCACTGGTCGACGATCGAATAATGGGTGGTGTTGCTGCCTTCATGCGGCGGGACGCCGGGCTTGAGGTCCTTGGAAACGCCGGCCTTCTTCGGGTCGATGACCGCGCGGATCTTCTCGGCATAGCCCTTGTCGAGCAGGCGGTCGAGCGGGTTCTTCACGAAATCGGGATCGCCCAGGTAGCTGTTGCGGTCCATGTAGGCGTGGCGCATGGCCTCGATCTGATAGTGCACCGCCTCGGCCGAGCGGAAACCGAGATCCTTGAGTGGATAGCCCTCGAGAATGTTCAGCATCTCGCAGATCACCACCCCACCTGAACTGGGCGGGGGCGCCGAGATCACGCGGTAGCCTCGGTAGTCGCATTCGATCGGCGCCAGCTCGCGGGTCGTGTACTGGTCGAGGTCGGCCTGGGTGATGATGCCTTTGCCCTCCTGGCTCGACTTGACGATGGCTGCGCCGACGGGGCCCTTGTAGAAGCCGTCGGGCCCCTTCTGGCTGATGGCCTTGAGCGTTTTTGCGAGATCCTTCTGCACCAGCTTCTGGCCGACCGCGAAGGGCTCGCCCTTGTTCAGGAAGATGGCACCGGTGGCCGGATCCTTCTTGAACTCGGCGGTGGCTGTGGCGAGCATGTCGACGTCACCCTGCTGCAGCGTGAAACCGCGTTCGGCCAGCGCGATCGCCGGCGCAATCAGCGCGGCGCGCTGCAGGGTGCCGTATTTCTGGCGCGCCAGCTCGAGGCCTGAAACGGTGCCCGGAACACCGACCGCAAGATGGCCAAGGGTGCTCAGGCCCTTGACGACATTGCCTTCCTTGTCGAGGTACATGTTGGCAGTTGCCGCCAGCGGTGCCTTTTCGCGGAAGTCGAGGAAAGTCTTGCGGCCGTCGGCCAGTTGCACGGTCATGAAGCCGCCACCGCCCAGATTCCCGGCGGCCGGATAGACCACAGCGAGCGCGTAGCCCACGGCTACCGCCGAATCGATGGCATTGCCGCCGCGCTTGAGCACATCCACGCCGACCTTTGTCGCCAGGTGCTGGGCACTCACCACCATGCCGTTCTCGGCCGCCACGGGCGCCTGTGATGCGGCGTGCAATTGGGCCGCTCCGGCCAGTGCCAGAGCCGCCACGACCGCGCTACGCGCTGTCGTGGTCCACATGAGTTGTTTCACGGCGATCTCCTTTTTGCAAAGGAGTGCATCATGCCTCTATCAGCGCCTTTCGACGAAGGTCGCGCAAGGCCAGAGCCACCTGTCGCTGAGTGAACTCGCGCAGCGCCGCCTCTTCGGTCAGCGGCTTCTCGTCCTTGATGAAACGCAGCCGCCCAGCACGGGCCTCGGCAGCCAGGTGCTGGGCCAGGGCCTCGTGGGAATGCTTGCCGTCGAGCAAGGGCAGCAAGCAGCGCTCGAGCAGAGAGAGTCCCACCAGCTCATGCCATTGGTTGCAGGCGACCGCGGTTGGCCCGGCACTCAGCGCAAGACCCCGCGCATTGCGCGTCACGGCCGCCGCCCGCGGGAAGGCAGACACTGCGACGCTGGCCTGTGGCGGCGTGCGCCGGATGCGGACCGCGCCGAGGATCAGCAGTTCCTCGAGCATTGCCATGACCGGCGTCTCAACGGCGGCGCGCGGCTCGCCGGTGCGCGCCGAGACCGCGGCGATCAGCGTATCGGTTGGCGTGCTCGCCGGATAGCGCTCGTCGAGCACCTGGGCCACCGCTTTGTGGACCGGCAGGCGCAGTGTGACCTTGAGGTTGCGTATCGCGCGGCAGACCTGCTCGCGCGCATCGAGCGTGAGCACTTCGCCGTCTTCGGCCGAAAACACCCCGGCGTACTCGAGCCCCCTGATGCGCTCGGTATCCAGGCGATAACGAACGCCAGAGGCACGCTCTTGCTTGACGAGCAGCGTCTGCCGGAAGGTCCTGTTGACCAGGAAATCCAGGTACTGCTCCATCATGATCTGGCTGCCCCCGCATTCCCTCAGCAGCGGATCGCGCACCTTTTCCCCGTAGTTCTGCACGAACATGGTCGAGGGCTCGGCATCCGCCAGGTAGCTGAGACCGTGCGCGCCGGCGCGCGCGGCGAACTCCTTGAAGTAGCAAGGGGCGTTGTGCGGCTCGAGGAACTCGTGCAGGAGGTAGTACGCCCCCGAGTTGCGCACGATCGGCATGTTCTCTTCCAAAGTCTTCTTGAGCACGCTGTCCGGCCGTGCCGACTGTTCCAGGAACTCGAGCATGCCGCGGGCATAGGAAAGCTTCTCGTCGGGCTCGTCGCGCGGGGCGCCGCGCAGGATCATGGCATCGCGCACGATCTCGCGGGCCTTCCAGCCCGGGTAGACGTTGTAGCTGATGTAGGCGACGCCTTCGGGCGCCAGGTTTTGGGAGCAGATGCGCAGGATCGCGTCCTGCACCGGCGCCGGCACCCAGCTGTAGACGCCGTGGCAGATGATGTAGTCGAACTGGCCGAAAGAAGCGTCGATGCGTGTGATGTCCAGAGCCCGCAGTTCGATGTTCTTGAGTTGCGCTTGGTCGATGACCGCCTGGCCCTGCTGGATCTGTACCGAGGACAGATCCACGCCCATCATCGACGCTTCTGGATGGCGGGCGGCGATGGGGATCAGGTTACCGCCCGCGGCGCAGCCCAGTTCGAGCACACGCGCCTTCTTGACCGGCGGCGTGGCGAGGCCGAAAAGGAAGGCCAGGGCCTCGAGGTGCTCAATCGTCGATTGCGGAAAGGGATGAGACTCGTACGGAACGACATCGTAGTAGTTCGAGGTCGTGGGCGTCGTCGATGATTCCATGTGTATCCTCCAGCGCGCCGGCCACGGGGTGTCTCCGTTGCATGCCGGAGGGCTGATCCCCTCTGGCTGCAGGCGCGAGCGAGGCGGACTATAGCCCGCGTGCGACAACGCGCGAGGAATGCCAAAGAAAGAATCAGAATTTGCCGCGTGGGCGCCGCAGCTAGTCGTCCCGCGTGGGCGCCGTCAGCAAGTACGCCGCGAGGTCGGCGAGACCCTGCGACAAGCCATACATGTGCTGGTACTGGAGGATCTGACGTGCGATGAGTTGCAGGCGGGCATCGAAGCCGGGATGGGGCTTCCGCTCCAGCAAGGGAGGCATGGCCGGGAGATGTTCCCCGCGCCGGAATGGCTGCATGATGGGTTGAACATCGCCGCGCTGAAATTCAGCGCCATGCTCATGCGCGGGTGCTCGGCAAATTCGCTCGTCGGGCCGCCCCAGTGCATCACGCACTGGTTCCAGACCAGGTAATCGCCGGGCTTCGCCGGAAGCGCACGCGCGGCAAACACAGGCGTCGGCGGCTCCGGCATGCCAGCGGGCGTGCTGTAACCGGGATCCATGTGCCTTGGCACGATGTACATGCAGCTGTTGAGCGGGTTCGCGTCGGACAGCGGGATCCAGCAGGTGAGCGAGATCGGTGACCCATCCGCGGCGAGTGAGTTGTAGCGATTGTCGCGGTGCGGCTTCCAGCCGGTCTCCCCCTTCTTGGGATCGACGTGCCATGCCCAGAACGCCGGCAACGGCTTGAATTCGGCGCCCAGGAAATGCTCGAACACGGGCCGCAAGCGCGCGTAGCAAGTCCACGGCTCGTCGTAGACCCACGCGAACACGGCCGGCAGCCCGACAGCGACGCAGCGCTTCACCGCCTCGCCGACCAGCGGAGCCAGCCGCCCGATCACCTCATCGCTGTCGCCGAAATAACCATCCTTCGAATCCGTCGCGCGAGCCGTTCAGTGCTCTGCCCCGGCGTGGTCCCCACATCCGACTGCACGCCGCCGATGCAAAGCTGCGGCGCGAGCGAGCGCCAGAAGCCCGCCTCGCACAGGTCACTCCAAGTGACGGGCTGCATCGAAGGTGTGGTGATTGTCATTGTGCGTCTCCCAGAATGCGCGCTGGCCCGACAGAACCGATCGGCGCGGCATCGTACTTGAAGGGAGGATGGAGGCAATGACCGATGTCGACCGCTGGGGAGCAAACCGCGACATCGTGAACGCAAAGACAAAGTCTTTGCAAGTTGAATGGTGGAGCTGGGGGGATTTGAACCCCCGTCCGCAAGCCTTCTTCGCGCAGATCTACATGTTTAGCGATCTGTTTTGAGTCTCGCCACCGGTGTCGCGCAGTCGCACGCTACACCGGCCGCCAGTACCCTTGGATCTCGCCTCGACCCAAGGTACCCGGATCGAAGCCAGCCGATGTAGATTATCTTTGCAGCCGGGAGGCGCGGATTGCTCCGTGCCCCCTTGCCCAGCCCATCGGCGTGCTGTTGCAAAGCTCACCGGCAATTAAGCGGCGAGTGCGAAACGTTCGTCGTTTGCAGTTAGTTTGTTTGAATCTGTTTTACGAGCGCATTCAGCTCGACATGCCCCGCTGCGATTCCGAACCCACGTCGAAACCAGTGCAGCCCCAAGGCACCTATTTTAGGCCGCTTCCAATAGTTGCAAGAGCTCCAGGGGCGATTCAATGGCCGCGTCCGCTTCCCAGAGCGTGATGTCTGCATCAGCGCCCATGTAGCCGTAGGCCGCAGCCACCGTGCCCATGCCCGCGGCGCGCCCAGCCGCCATGTCGCGCTCGTCGTCGCCCACGTAGATGCAGTGCTCCGGCGCCACGCCCAGTTGCCGTGCCGCCTCGAACAGCGGCTCGGGATGCGGCTTCGCGAACGGCGTGGTGTCGCCGCTGACGATCGCACGCGCCGTGGCGAACAACGGCATCGCACGCGTGAGCGGCTCGGTGAAACGGACCGACTTGTTGGTGACCACGCCCCACTGCAGGCCGCGTGCGCAAAGCGCCTCCACCAGTTCGGTCACCCCTTCGAATACCCGCGTGCGCATCATCCGACCTTCATAGTTGAGGAAAAACTCCTCGCGCAGCGTTGCGAAGTCCGGCGCGTCAGGCGTGATACCAAACGCCACGCCCAGCATCCCGCGCGCGCCGGCGCCGGCCATGGGGCGATAGCGCTCCATCGGCAGCGAGGCCAGTCCGCGGTCGGTGCGCATTTGATCGGCTGCGCCGCCCAGGTCGGGCGCGCTATCGATCAGTGTGCCGTCGAGGTCAAACAAGACGGCTCTGGTACTGGCAGCGGAGATCATGACTGGGACACCGGGGGCTTACGCGTCGCAAACATGTAGTTGACGCTGGTGTCGTCGCTGAGCCAGTACCGGCGCGTGACGGGATTGTGCTGCAGGCCGCGCGTCTGGCGCAGGTCGAGTCCTGCGGCGCGACAGTGAGCCGCCAGCTCGCTCGGCCGGATCAGTTTCCGGTATTCGTGGGTGCCGCGCGGCAGCATGCCCAGCACGTATTCCGCCCCGACGATCGCCAACAGGAAAGACTTGAGGTTGCGATGGATGGTCGAGAAGAAGACCCAGCCGCCGGGCTTGACCAAGCGCGCACACGCGTTCACCACGGAGGCCGGCTGCGGGACGTGTTCCAGCATCTCCATGCAAGTAACGACGTCGAAGCTCTCAGGCTGCTCGGCGGCCAGCGCCTCGGCGCTGATCTGGCGATATTTGACGCCGCGCGTCGCAGCCTCCAGCGCGTGCAGCTGAGCCACCTTGAGGGCCTTGTCGGCCAAGTCGATACCAAGCACGTCGCCACCGCGCCGCGCCATGGCATCGGCGAGGATTCCGCCGCCGCAGCCCACGTCAAGCACTCGGCGCCCCACTATCGGCGTAATACTTTCGATCCACTCAAGGCGGAGCGGATTAATTTCATGGAGCGGCCGGAATTCGCTTTCCAGATCCCACCAGCGGTGAGCCAGCTCTGAGAATTTGGCGAGCTCCGCTGGATCGGCATTCACGGTTTCGGTCATATGCGGATTATGAAACGTCGCGAATTGCCCTAGCCCATTCTCGGCGAATCCGCAATGCATTTACCCATTAAAAAACCCCGCCGAGGCGGGGTTCGTTTTGAGGATTCTTGCGAATCAACGGTTGGCGCGGGTACCGACCACTTCGATTTCCACGCGACGGTTCTTGGCGCGGCCTTCGCGGGTGCGGTTGTCGGCGACGGGCTGCTTCTCGCCCTTGCCTTCGGTGTAGACGCGGTTGCGTTCGATGCCCTTCGAGACCAGATAGGCCTTGACGGCTTCAGCGCGACGAACCGACAGGCGCTGGTTGTAGGCGTCGGTGCCGATCGAGTCGGTGTGACCGACAGCGATGATCACCTCCAGGTTCACGTCGCGGATCTTCGAGACCAGGTCATCCAGCTTGGCGCGGCCTTCGGGCTTGAGCACGGCCTTGTCGAAATCGAAGAACGCATCGGCAGCGAAGGTAACCTTCGAGGCGGCAACAGCCGGAGGAGCCGGCGGAGCAGCGGGTGCCGGTGCAGCCGGGGTCACGGCAGCGGGAGGCGGCGGCGGAACCAGGGCGCCGTCGCAGCCGGCGGCAGCCGTGGCAGGCGTCCAGTTTGCATCGCGCCAGCAGAGTTCGTTGGTGCCGTTCTTCCAGACCAATTCGCCAGTGCCGTTTTGCCAGTTGTCGATCACGGGCCCACCGTTCGCGGCGGTGACACGGGTCTGCGCGCCGGCGGCAGTGGCGAGCGCAGCGACTGCAAACATCATCGCCACTTTATTCAGTTTCTTCATGGTTCTCCTCTTGGGGAAAAAGCCGCAGCCGCGCTGCGAATCAAGGACGCTTTAAGTGACCACCACCCAAAACGTTGAGGCGATTGTGCCATGGGATCTTTGGCAAACCGCCCGGCAGACGCCCCTGAACCGTAGGACGGAGGCGGAATCCCGGCCTTGTGTTGCGGCGGTGCGACACCGTGCACGGCGTAAAATTTCCGGTTCCTTGCTGTCAGCCCGCTGCCCATGACGTCGTTCGCCAAAGAAACCTTGCCCATCAGCCTCGAAGAGGAAATGCGCCGCAGCTATCTCGATTACGCCATGAGCGTGATCGTGGGACGCGCCCTCCCCGATGCGCGCGACGGCCTCAAGCCAGTTCATCGGCGCGTGTTGTACGCGATGCACGAGCTCAACAACGACTGGAACCGGCCATACAAGAAGTCGGCGCGTATCGTCGGCGACGTTATCGGCAAGTACCACCCGCACGGTGACCAGTCGGTCTACGACACCATCGTGCGGCTGGCCCAGGACTTCTCGATGCGCCACATGCTTGTCGATGGGCAGGGCAATTTCGGGTCAGTCGACGGCGACAACGCTGCCGCGATGCGCTACACGGAAATTCGGCTCGCGAAGATTGCGCATGAAATGCTGGCCGACATCGACAAGGAAACGGTCGATTTCGGTCCCAATTACGACGGCAGCGAGAAAGAACCGCTGGTATTGCCAAGCAAACTGCCGAATTTGCTGGTCAATGGTTCAGGCGGCATTGCGGTCGGGATGGCGACCAATATCCCTCCTCATAACCTGAACGAAGTCGTCGACGGCTGCCTGCACCTTCTGCGCCACCCGGATGCCAGCATCGACGACCTGATGGAGATCATCCCGGCGCCCGACTTCCCCACCGCCGGGATCATCTACGGCGTCAATGGAATCAAGGACGGCTACCGCACGGGCCGCGGCAAGGTGGTGATGCGCGCCCGGTGCCACTTCGAGGACATCGACCGCGGCCAACGGCAGGCGATCATCGTCGACGAGCTGCCCTACCAGGTCAACAAGAAGACGCTGCAGGAGCGCATGGCCGAGCTGGTCCACGAGAAGAAGATCGAGGGCATCAGCCATATCCAGGACGAGTCCGACAAGTCCGGCATGCGGCTGGTGATCGAGCTCAAGCGCGGCGAGGTGCCCGAGGTCGTGCTCAACAACCTCTACAAGCAGACTCAGCTGCAGGACACCTTCGGCATCAACATGGTTGCGCTGGTGGATGGCCAGCCGAAGCTGTGCAACCTGAAGGACCTGATCGAGGTCTTCCTGCAGCACCGGCGCGAAGTCGTGACGCGCCGCACGGTGTTCAACCTGCGCAAGGCGCGCGAGCGCGGCCACGTGCTCGAAGGCTTGGCGGTCGCGCTGGCCAACATCGACGAGTTCATCGCCATCATCCGCAACGCGCCGACGCCGCCAGTCGCCAAGGCAGAGCTGATGACGCGCCGCTGGGACAGCAAGCTGGTGCGGGAGATGCTCACCCGGGCACGCGCCGACGGCGGCATCGTCAATGCCGACGACTACCGCCCGGACGGATTGGAGCGCGAGTTCGGCATGAGCTCTGACGGCCTCTACCGTCTCTCGGACACGCAGGCGCAGGAAATCCTGCAGATGCGTCTGCAGCGCCTGACCGGCCTGGAGCAGGACAAGATCGTGGCCGAGTACAAGGAAGTGATGGCCGAGATCGACGATCTGCTGGACATCCTGGCCAAGCCCGAGCGCGTGTCGACCATCATCGGCGACGAGCTCGCCACCCTCAAGCAGGAGTTCGGCCAGACAAAGCTGGGCGCGCGCCGCAGCCAGGTCGAGCACAGCGCCTTCGACCTGTCCACCGAGGACTTGATCACGCCGACCGACATGGTCGTCACCCTGTCCCACGCCGGCTATATCAAGAGCCAGCCGCTCGGCGAGTACCGGGCGCAGAAGCGCGGCGGCCGCGGCAAGCAGGCCACGGCCACCAAGGAAGACGACTGGATCGACCAGCTCTTCATCGCCAACACGCACGACTACATCCTTTGCTTCTCCAACCGCGGCCGGCTCTACTGGCTCAAGGTGTGGGAGGCTCCGGCGGGTTCGCGCGGCTCGCGCGGGCGGCCGATCGTCAACATGTTCCCGCTGCAGGAGGGCGAGAAGATCAACGTCGTGCTGCCGCTCACGGGCGAAAAGCGCACTTTCCCGGCCAACCAGTACGTCTTCATGGCGACCTCCATGGGCACGGTCAAGAAGACCGCGCTCGACGAGTTCAGCAACCCGCGCAAGGCCGGCATCATCGCGGTCGACCTGGACCCGGGCGACTACCTCATCGGCGCCGCGCTGACCGACGGCGCGCACGACGTGATGCTGTTCTCCGACGGCGGGAAGGCCGTGCGCTTCGACGAGAACGACGTGCGCCCCATGGGCCGCAATGCGCGCGGCGTGCGCGGCATGACGCTGGAGGACGGCCAGGGGGTGATCGCCATGCTCGTGGCCGAGGACGAGGAGCAAAGCGTGCTCACCGCGACGGAAAATGGTTACGGAAAACGCACAAGCATTACCGAGTACACGCGTCACGGCCGCGGAACCAAAGGCATGATTGCCATTCAACAAAGTGAGCGCAACGGAAAGGTCGTGGCTGCCACCCTGGTGCACGCCGACGACGAAATCATGCTCATCACCGACAAGGGCGTGCTCGTGCGCACCCGAGTCTCCGAAATCCGCGAACTCGGCCGCGCGACGCAAGGCGTCACGCTGATCGGGCTCGACGAAGGCGCCAAGCTCAGCGGCCTGCAGCGCATCGTCGAAAACGACGCGAATGCGGACAACGACAACGGCGCCGACGACGCTACTTCAACATCTTCAACGGAGAACCCTCAGTGAAAAAATTCAAGTTCGCGCTCCTCGCGGTCGCGCTGGCCGGCAGTTCGATGGCCATGGCCCAGGACAAGCCGGCAATGGTCAAGCAGTTCCTCGACCTGCAGCGCCCCGGCATCGAGGCGCTCGCACGCGGACTGGTCGAGCAGTCGAGCGCACCCATCGCGCAGGCCGGCTCGCAATACCTGCAGACACAGGTCCCCGCCGAGAAGCGCGAGGCCGCCGCCAAGGCTGCCGACGCCGAGCTCAAGAAGTACTTCGACGAGGCCTACCCGATCGTGCGCGACAAGGCCGTGGCGCTCGCGCCTGACGCGCTAGGCCCGATCCTGCGCGACAACTTCAGCGAAGAAGAACTGCGTCAGCTGTTGGCGTGGATCAACTCGCCCCTGAGCAAGAAGTACCAGGAACTCAATCCCAAGATGCAGACGGCGCTGACGGAAAAGCTCGTGGCCGAAACCCGCTCCAGCATCGAGCCGAAAATGCGCACGCTCGACGCCAATGTCGCCAAGGCTCTGGGGGCCCCGACGGAAGGCGCTCCACCGGCCAAGTCCGCGCCCAAGGCGCCCGCCAAGAAGTGACGTCGGGCGCGGGTCGACGCCCGTACAACTTCTCCGCCGGTCCGGCTGCGATGCCGGAGGCGGTGTTGCAACGCGCCGCCGCCGAGATGCTGGACTGGCACGGCAGCGGCATGAGCGTGATGGAGATGAGCCATCGCGGCAAGGAGTTCGGCGCGATCTGCGCGCAGGCCGAAGCCGACCTGCGCGCGCTGCTCGCGGTGCCCGAGCAGTTCCACATCCTCTTCATGCAGGGCGGCGGCCTGGGCGAGAACGCCATCGTCCCGATGAACCTGTCGCGCGGCGGAAACGTCAACTTCGTGATCACCGGCAGCTGGAGCACCAAGTCGCACAAGGAGGCGCAGCGCTACTGCCAGACCCGCATCGCGGCGTCCAACGCCGAGAGCCGGCACACACGAATGCCCGCGCCCGCGACCTGGCAGCTTTCGGGGGATGCCTCGTACGTGCACTTGTGCTCCAACGAGACCATTCACGGCGTCGAGTTCCAGGAGTTGCCTGATCTCGCCGCGCTGGGCAGCAAGTCCCCCCTGGTCATCGACTTCTCCTCGCACGTGGCTTCGCGACCGGTCGACTGGAAGCGCGTCGGCCTGGCGTTCGGCGGCGCCCAGAAAAACCTCGGCCCGGCTGGCCTGACGCTGGTGATCGTGCGCGACGACCTGCTGGACCATGCGCTCGAGATCTGCCCCAGCGCCTTCAACTACCGGATCGTCGCGGACAACAAGTCCATGTACAACACCCCGCCGACCTGGGCCATCTACATTGCCGGACTCACCTTCCAATGGCTGCGGCAACAGACCGAGGGCGCGCTGACCGGGGTGGCGGCGATGGAACAACGCAACATCGCCAAGGCGCGACTGCTCTACGACTTCATCGACGCCTCGCCGTTCTATGAGAACCGGGTCGCGCCCGACTGCCGCTCGCGCATGAACGTTCCGTTCTTCCTCAAGGACGAGAGCCGGAACGAGGCTTTCCTGGCGGGCGCGCGCGAGGCCGGCCTGCTGCAGCTCAAGGGCCACAAGTCCGTCGGCGGCATGCGGGCCAGCATCTACAACGCGATGCCGCTCGAAGGTGTGCAGGCGCTGGTGGGCTACATGCGAGAATTCGAGCAGTCGCACGCGTAGATGCGCGCGACCTGACCGATGACCGCCTCCACGCCCCAGCCCCCCGCCTCCGACCCTTCCGCCAGCCTTGCCGACCTGCGGGTGCAGATCGATTCGCTCGACCGGCAACTGCTCGAACTCCTCAACCGCCGCGCGCATGTCGCCGAGCAGGTGGGCGAGGTCAAGAAGCGCGAAGGCACGCCCTACTTCCGACCCGACCGCGTCGCGCAGGTGATCGAGAAGATGCAGCAGAGCAACCAGGGCCCGCTCAAGCCACTGCACGTGGCCGCCATCTGGCGCGAGATCATGTCGGCCTGCCTGGCGCTCGAGTCGCCGCAGCGCGTCGCCGTGCTCGGCCCCGAGGGCACCTTCTGCGAGCAGGCGGCCATCGAGTACTTCGGCGGCGCCGCCGACCTGATCTACTGCGCCAGCTTCGACGAGGTCTTCCACGCCACGGCAGCGGGTAGCGCGCAATACGGCGTGGTCGGCGTCGAGAACACCACCGAAGGTGTGGTCACGCGCTCGCTCGACCTGTTCCTGCACTCCCCGACCCACGTGGTGGGCGAAGTCAGCCTGCTGGTGCGTCACCATCTCTTGCGCACGGTCAATTCGCTGGAGGGTATCGAAGCGGTCCTTGCACACCCGCAGGCGCTCGCGCAGTGTCAGACCTGGCTGTCCAAGCATCTGCCGCATGCCGAGCGGCGCGCCGTCTCCAGCAATGCCGAGGGCGCCCGCCTCGCGGCCGGCAATCCGGCCTGGGCGGGCTTGGCCAGCGAGCGGGCCGCCACGCGCTTCGGTTTGCACATCGTGTCGCATGCCATCCAGGACGACTCGTACAACCGCACCCGCTTCGCCGTCATCTGCCTGCCGCAGACCCTGGCCATGCCGCCCGCGTCGGGCAAGGACTGCACCAGCCTGGTGGTCTCCGTGCCCAACCGGCCCGGCGCCGTGCACGACCTGCTGGTACCGCTCAAGCTCAACGACGTTTCGATGACCCGCTTCGAGTCGCGCCCCGCGCGGACCGGCCAGTGGGAGTACTACTTCTACATCGACCTCGACGGCCATCCTTCGCAGCCCAACGTCGCTGCCGCGCTCGCCGAACTGCGCAAGCTCTGCGCGTTCTACAAGATCATCGGGGCCTACCCCGTCACCGCCTGAGGTCGCAGCCATGTTCGAACAGCTCGGCTTGATCGGCTGCGGCCTGATGGGCGGCTCCTTCGCACTGGCGCTCAAGCGCGCCAAGCTGGTGAAGCGCGTGGTCGGCTACAGCAAGTCGCCCTCGACTACCGAGCGCGCCCGGCAGATGGGCGTGATCGACGTCGCGGCGCCCTCTGCGTTGCTCGCGGTGTCTGGCGCCGACCTGGTGCTGATCGCGGTGCCGGTGGGCGCCTCCGAAGCTACCTTCAAGGCGATTCGCCACGGCATCACCGAGCAGATGCTCGTGATGGACGTGGGTTCGACCAAGGGTGACGTGATCGAGGCAGCGCGACGCGGCCTGCACGACCAGTTCGCCAGCTTCGTTCCCGCGCATCCGATCGCCGGCAAGGAGGTCGCCGGCGTAGAGCATGCCGATGCGAGCCTCTACGCCGGTCGCCAGGTGGTCCTGACGCCCGTCAAGGCGACGCTGCGTTCCAACGTGCAGCGCGCAACGCAGGCTTGGTCCGGAATCGGTGCCAAGGTCGTGACCATGACGCCAGAGGCGCACGACAAGGCTTTCGCAGCCGTCAGCCACCTCCCCCACCTGCTCGCCTTCGCCTTCACCAATGCCATCACGGCCCAATCCGAGGGACCACGCTTCCTGGAGTTGGCCGGCCCCGGCTTTCGCGACTTCACGCGCATTGCAGCGGGCGACCCCGCGATGTGGCGCGATGTGCTGCTGGCCAATCGCGAGCAGGTATTGCAGCAGTCGCAGGCCTTTCGCACGGCCCTGTCGCAGCTCGAAGCACTGATGAGCGCGGGCGATTCGCAGGCCCTCGAGGAAGCCATCGCCGCAGCGAGTGCCGCCCGTGCGCGATGGCAGCCGGGCGCCGGCGTGTCGCCCGACTGACCATGTTCTCCACGCCCTTCCTCGACCTCCCACCGCTCGCGGGTGCTGGCGGGACCGTGCGGCTGCCGGGCTCCAAGAGCATTTCCAACCGGGTGCTGCTGCTGGCCGCGCTCGCCAGCGGTACGACGATCGTGCACGACCTGCTGGACTCGGACGACACGCGAGTGATGCTCGATGCCCTCGCCGCGCTCGGCTGCCGCATCGATCGCGCGGGCGCCGCGCTGCGCATCGAGGGCCTCGACGGCCGGCCCCGCACCTCCGGGGCCAAGCTCTTCCTGGGCAATGCCGGCACCGCGATGCGCCCGCTGACGGCGGCGCTGTCGCTGCTCGGCGGCGAATTCGAGCTCACCGGCGTGCCGCGCATGCACGAGCGGCCCATCGGCGACCTGGTCGACGCGCTGGTGCAGCTCGGCTGTCGCATCGACTACCTCGGCAACCCCGGCTATCCGCCCTTGGCCATCCATCCGGTGCCGCTCGACGCACTCCAGCTCGCCGCGCCGATCCGGGTGCGCGGCGATGTCTCGAGCCAGTTTCTGACCGCCCTGCTCCTCGCACTTCCCCTGGCCGCGGCGGAGCGGGACATCATGATCGATGTCGTCGGCGAACTGATCTCCAAGCCGTATATCGAAATCACGCTCAACCTGCTGGCGCGCTTCGGGATCGAGGTCCGGCGCGAAGGTTGGGAACGCTTCGTCATCCCGGCCGGCAGCCGCTACCGCTCGCCCGGGGACATCCACGTCGAAGCCGACGCGTCCTCCGCCAGCTACTTCATCGCGCTCGGCGCGATCGCCACGGGCGAGGGCATCCGCATCGAGGGGGTCGGCGCTGACTCGATCCAGGGCGACATCCGCTTCGTCGAGGCGGCGCGGCAGATGGGCGCCCTGATCGACAGCGGCCCCAACTGGCTGGCGATCTCGCGCGGTGCGTGGCCGCTCAAGGCCATCGAGCTCGACGCCAATCACATTCCGGACGCCGCGATGACCCTGGCTGTCATGGCGCTTTACGCCGACGGCCCGTGCCTGCTGCGCAACATCGCAAGCTGGCGCGTCAAGGAGACTGATCGCATCGACGCCATGGCCAGGGAACTGCGCAAGCTGGGGGCCGTCGTCGAGGACGGTCCCGACTTCCTGCGCGTGCACCCTCTCGGCGCGGCCGACTGGCGTGCCGCGAGCATCCGCACCTACGACGATCACCGGGTGGCCATGTGCTTCTCGCTGGCAGCCTTCAACCCGGCCGGGCTGCCCGTGCGCATCCTCGAGCCGCATTGCGTCGCCAAGACCTTCCCCGACTATTTCGAGACCCTGTTCTCGGTGGCCGAAGCTGCCGAGGTGCCGGTGATCTGCATCGACGGCCCTTCGGCCTCGGGCAAGGGGACGCTTGCCGTGGCAGTGGCATACCAGTTGGGCTACCACTATCTCGATTCGGGCACGCTCTACCGCGTAACCGGCCTCGCAATGCGCCGCAACGGCCTCGAGGCGGATGCGGCCCACGAAGCACGGATCGCCGAACTCGCGCGCACCCTGCCCCTGCGCTTCGCTGACGGCAAGGTGCTGTTGGCCGGCGAGGACGTCAGCGACGCCATCCGTACCGAGGCGGCCGGCATGGACGCCTCCCGTGTCTCTGCGCTGCCGGCCGTGCGACGGGCGCTGTTGGCGCTGCAGAAGAGCTTCCGCCGCCTGCCCGGCCTGGTGGCCGACGGCCGCGACATGGGGACAGTCGTCTTTCCCGACGCCGCCCTCAAGGTCTACCTGACCGCCAGCGCCTCCCAACGAGCGGAGAGGCGGCATAAGCAATTGATTTCAAAGGGTATTTCCGCTACACTCGACGGTCTTCGCGCCGATCTGGAAGCGCGCGACCTTCGGGACTCCTCCCGCAGCGTCGCCCCTTTGAAGCCGGCGCCTGATGCCCGCCTCCTGGACAACTCCACTCACTCGGTCGAGCAATCGGTCGAGCAAGTGCTGTCCTGGTGGCAGGAAGTACAGCCCTTCGGGTCCTCCTGAAGGGCGTTTCGGTCCAGCAGGTCCCCGCCGCGCGACAGCGCACCGGCTTGCTGGTTGTTCAACTCAACCCGGGCTACCAGCCCACAACCGCCGTCTCCAGACCCAGCCAGCCGCCCCCGCGATCTTGCATTTGCGGCTGAAAACCCTGCGTGACGGAAGGAATCCACACATGTCTGAATCTTTTGCCGACCTATTCGAAGAATCCCTGAAGCGTTCCGAAATGCGCAGCGGCGAGGTCATCACCGCCGAAGTCGTGCGCGTCGAACACAACCACGTCGTGGTCAACGCCGGCCTCAAGTCCGAAGCCTACGTCCCGATCGAGGAGTTCAAGAACGACAAGGGCGAACTCGAAGTCCAGGCCGGCGATTTCGTCTCCGTGGCCATCGGCAGTGTCGAGAACGGCTACGGCGACACCATCCTCTCGCGCGACACCGCCAAGCGCCTGGCCTCCTGGCTGGCGCTCGAGAAGGCACTCGAATCCGGCGACTTCGTCACCGGCACCACCAGCGGCAAGGTCAAGGGCGGCCTGACCGTGCTGGTCAACGGCATTCGCGCCTTCCTGCCGGGCTCGCTGATCGACACCCGTCCGATCAAGGACCTGACCCCCTACGAGAACAAGACCCTCGAATTCAAGGTCATCAAGCTCGACCGCAAGCGCAACAACGTGGTGCTCTCGCGCCGCGCCGTGGTCGAAGCCAGCATGGGCGAAGAGCGCGCCAAGCTGATGGAGACCCTGAAGGAAGGCGCAGTCGTGCGCGGTGTGGTCAAGAACATCACCGAGTACGGTGCGTTCGTCGACCTCGGCGGCATCGACGGCCTGCTGCACATCACCGACATGGCCTGGCGCCGAGTCCGCCACCCGAGCGAGGTGGTGCAGGCCGGCCAGGAAATCACGGCCAAGATCCTCAAGTTCGACACCGAGAAGAACCGCGTCTCGCTGGGCCTCAAGCAGATGGGCGACGACCCGTGGATGGGCGTCTCGCGCCGCTACCCGCAAGGCACGCGCCTGTTCGGCAAGGTCACCAACATCGCCGACTACGGCGCCTTCGTCGAGCTCGAGCCCGGCATCGAGGGCCTGGTGCACGTCTCCGAGATGGACTGGACCAACAAGAACATCGCCCCCAACAAGATCGTCTCGCTGGGTGACGAGGTCGAAGTCATGGTCCTCGAGATCGACGAAGACAAGCGCCGCATCAGCCTGGGCATGAAGCAGTGCAAGGCCAACCCGTGGCAGGAATTCGCGCAGAACACCAAGCGCGGCGACCGCGTCAAGGGTCCGATCAAGTCGATCACCGACTTCGGCGTGTTCGTGGGCCTGGCTGCCGGCATCGATGGCCTGGTGCACCTGTCCGACCTCTCGTGGAACGAGCCCGGCGAAACCGCCGTGCGCAACTACAAGAAGGGCCAGGAAGTCGAAGCGATCGTGCTGGCCGTCGACGTCGACCGCGAGCGCATCAGCCTCGGCATCAAGCAGCTCGACAGCGACCCCTTCACCACCTTCACCACCGTGAATGACAAGGGCCAGATCGTGACCGGCAAGGTCAAGACCGTCGACCCGCGCGGCGCCGAGATCGACCTGGGCGACGACATCATCGGCTACCTGCGCGCCAGCGAGATCTCCCGCGACCGCGTGGAAGATGCCCGCAACGTGCTCAAGGAAGGCGACGAAGTCACGGCCGTGGTGGTCAATGTGGATCGCAAGACCCGCAACATCCAGCTGTCGATCAAGCAGAAGGACCTGGCCGACGAGCAAGGCGCGATGGCCAACCTGAGCCAGCAGTCGGCACGCGAGAACGCGGGCACGACCAGCCTGGGCGCCCTGCTGCGCGCCAAGCTCGACAGCAACAACGAAAAATGAAACAGAGGAGAACACGGTGAGCTTCCCTCACCGTGTCCTTCTGTGGTTTTATGACTCGTTCGGACCTGGTTGAGGAACTCGCGGCCCGCTTCGCGCAACTCACGCATCGCGACGCCGAATACGCCGTCAAGACCATTCTTGACGCGATGAGCGATGCGCTGGTGCGCGGGCACCGCATCGAGATCCGCGGCTTCGGCAGCTTCACGGTGAACCGGCGTCCGCCACGCGTCGGGCGCAATCCGCGTTCGGGCGAAAGCGTGCAGATTCCAGAGAAGCGCGTGCCGCACTTCAAGCCGGGCAAGGCCCTGCGCGAAGCGGTCGATGCGCGCACCGCGGAGCTGGATGCCGAGCAGCGTCGGCGCGAAGGCTGAAGCATAGAATTCCCCCGCCAACGGGGACGCGCATGAAATATCTCCTGTGGCTGCTCAAGGCAGCCATTTTTTTTACCCTCTTCGCTTTCGCGCTGAACAACCAGCACGACGCCACCGTCTACTTTTTCTTCGGCACCTCCTGGCGCGCGCCGCTGGTGCTGGTGGTGCTCGCCGCCTTTGCGGGCGGGCTCGTGGTGGGCGCACTCGGCATGCTGCCGGGCTGGTGGAAGCACCGCAGCGCAGCGGCCCAGTTGCCCGGCAATGCCGCCCCTGCTGCCACGACAAGCCCCGCGCCCGCGCCGCCCGCCGCCACGACCGACCTGCCCGCCGTACGCCAACATGGACTTTGACTTCAGCTGGCTGCTGCTCGGCCTGCCGCTCGCATTCATCCTCGGCTGGCTCGCCTCGCGCTTCGACCTTCGGCAGCTGCGCATCGAGAACCTCCAGGCTCCCAAGGCCTACTTCCGCGGCCTCAACTTCCTGCTCAACGAGCAGCAGGATCAGGCCATCGACGCCTTCATCGAGGCCGTGCAGAACGATCCCGACACTCAGGAGCTGCACTTCGCGCTCGGCAACCTGTTCCGCCGCCGCGGCGAATACCAGCGGGCCGTGCGCGTGCACGAGCACCTGCTGGGGCGGGGCGACCTGAGCCGAGCCGATCGCGACCGCGCGCAGCACGCGCTGGCGCAGGACTTCCTGCGCGCCGGGCTGCTCGACCGCGCCGAGGCTGCCCTGCAGAAGCTCGAAGGCACCCGCTACGAGAACGAGGCCCGGCTGGCGCTGCTTGCCATCTACGAGCGCTCGCGCGAATGGACACAGGCCGCAGCCGTCGCACACAAGCTCGACGAGGCCGAGCAGGCCAGCTACAGCGTGCGCCGCGCGCATCACCTCTGCGAGCAGGCCGCCGAGCAGGTGGCTGCCGGGCACGCCCAGGCGGCCGCCCAACTGCTGGAACAGGCGGTCGCATTGGCCCCGCAGGCGCCGAGGCCGGCCATCGACACCGCCGCGCTGCAGCTGCGCAACGGCGATTCCGCCGGCGCCTACAGCACGCTCGCCGCCCTGTGCGAGACCGCGCCGCTGGCGCTGCCGCTCTACGCCACGATGCTCCAGCAGGCCGCGGTCGCATCGCAGCGCGGTGGCGAGGCACTGGTCATGCTGCAGCGCCGCTATGCAGAGTCGCCTTCCATCGACGTGCTCGAGGCCATCATGGCGCTAGGCGGCACTCCGGTGCTGCCCGACGATGTCGCGGCGGAAGCCTCGGCCCCCCCCGAGCCGCGCGACGGCTACATCGCCCATCTGAGCCATCAACCCTCGCTGGTCGCAGCCGCGCGCTGGCTGGCCGGCGAGCGCTTCGCGCATGAGCAGTACCACCAGCCCGTGCAGCGGGCCTTGGACCAGGCCACGCGGCCGCTGATGCGCTATCGCTGCGCCGCCTGCGGCTTCGAGGCCAATCAGCATTTCTGGCATTGCCCGGGTTGCCAGGCCTGGGACAGCTATCCGCCGCGGCGCGTCGAAGAGCTCTGAAATCCCTCCAATTGTCGCAACGCCAACAACGTTCGCGATCTTTTCGTTCAAATCCACGCCGCATGCAATCCGCATGCGGCGGGACGCGAGGAGCGTCCCTTTCACAACGTTGACAGGGAAATTTCAAGAATGCTGAAGAAGATTCTGGCCATCATGGCCATGCTGTTTGCCGCTGCCTCGTGGGCGGCCGTCGATGCCAACAAGGCGAGCGACGCCGAGCTCGATGCCGTCAGGGGCGTAGGTCCTTCGCTCTCCAAGCGCATCATCGACGAGCGAAAGAAGGGTGGAGATTTCAAGGACTGGCCCGACCTCATGAGCCGCGTCAAGGCGTGAAGGAAAAGGCGGCTGCCAAGCTGTCGGCCGAGGGCCTGACGGTCAACGGCCAAAGCTTCGGCGGCGCGGCGCCGGCGAGCAAGGTCGCCAAGGCCGAGTCGAAGAAGGACAAGGCCGACGGCGCGGCAAAGAAGGCCGAGCCGAAGCCCTGAGCACCCCGCGGGCAGCCACGCCGCATTGCCAAAGCCAAAGCCGCCCCCGGGGCGGCTTTTTTGCGAGCGCCGCCAGTACGCGTCACCGGGCGCCGTCAGGGGAAAGCCCCACGCGGTGGCCCGATATTTGCACGTATGCTCCTCGACGCCTTTTCCTATCCGTACGTTCTGGAGAGCCCATGATTCACAAGTTCGGCATCGCCCTCGCCGGCCTCACCCTCGGTGCAGCGGCTTTCGCGCAAGCCAAGTGGGACCTGCCCACGGCCTATCCGGCCACCAACTACCACACCGAGAACATCACCCAGTTCGCCAAGGACGTGGACGCCGCCACCGGCGGCAAGCTCAAGATCACCGTGCATGCGAACGCCTCGCTCTTCAAGGCGCCCGAAATCAAGCGCGCCGTGCAGAGCGGCCAGGCCCAGGCCGGCGAGATCCTGCTGGCCAACTACGCCAACGAGAACCCGATCTATGCGCTGGACGGCGTGCCTTTCCTCGCCACCACCTACCCCGAGGCCAAAAAGCTCTACGAGGCCTCCAAGCCGGCCATGGAGAAGCTGCTGGCCGCGCAGGGCATCAAGGTGCTGTTCATGGTGCCCTGGGCGCCGCAAGGCATTTACGTGAAAAAGGAAATTGCATCGGTGGCCGACCTGCGCGGCATCAAGTGGCGCGCCTACAGCCCGGCCACGGCCAAGATCGCGGAGCTGATCGGCGCGCAGCCGGTGCAGATCCAGCAGGCAGAACTGAGCGCCGCCATGGCCACCGGCGTGATCGAGAGCTACATGAGTTCAGGCTCCACCGGCTACGACACGAAGACCTACGAGCACATCAAAAATTTCTACGACACGCAGGCCTGGATCCCCAAGAACGCGGTGCTGGTCAATGCCAAGGCCTTCGATGCGCTCGATCCCACCACCAAGGCGGCGGTGACCAAGGCGGCAGCGGATACGGAAGCACGCGGCTGGAAGATCGCGCAGGAAAAGAACGACGAATACAAGCGCCTGCTGGCCGAGCGCGGCATGAAGATCCACAAGCCCTCGGCCAAGCTCGACGCGGACATGCGCCAGGTCGGCGGCATCATGCAGGCCGACTGGCTCAAGGCCGCCGGCGCCGAGGGCCAGGCCATCCTCGACGCGTACAAGAAGAAGTAGTCGATGCGCCGCCTGCTGGACCGCCTCTACCTCGGCGCAGGGGCGCTCGGCGCCTTCTGCGTGTTCCTGATCTTCGTGCTGATGGTCGTGGGCGGCGTCGGCCGGCAGATGAACTGGCATGTGAGCGGAATGAACGATGCGGTGGCCTGGCTGTGCGCCGCCGCCTCCTTTTTCGCGATGGCGCACGCCTTTCGCCATGGCGACTTCGTGCGGGTGACGCTGCTGCTCGACGCGGTGCCGCCCAAGGTGCGGCGCGTGCTCGATGTCGCCTGCCTGCTGATCGCCGCCGCCTCGGTCGCCTACCTGACCTACTGGGCCACCAGCTTCACATGGGAGAGCTATGAGTTCGCCGAGATGGCGACCGGCCTCCTCGTCATCCCGATCTGGATTCCGCAGTCGACCTTCGTCATCGGCTGCTGGCTGCTGCTCGTCGCCATGATCGACGAGCTCGTGGGCGTGGTGCGCGGCGAAAAACCGAGCTACCAGCGCGCGGTCGAAGAGCGCCACGCCGCTGGCGACTTCTCCTCCGACATATGACCACCCCCGTTGCTTGCTCGCTTCGTGTAACCGCCTCCCCCATCAAGGGGGCAACACCAGCGGCCCGGCCAAGCCGGTTCCGCGGTGTTTCCCGAACGGGCTTCGCTTCGCTTGCCAGGCGAGGCCAAAGCTTTGGCTTCAACTGAAAAGGTAACGCGTGGACACCCTCCTCATGGGCGCGCTGCTGCTCGCCATCATGCTCGTGCTGCTCGCGGGCGGCGTCTGGATCGCGATGACGCTGGCCATCGTCGGCTGGGTGGGACAGGCCTTCTTCACCAACACGCTGCCCGGCAAGAACCTGTTCTCGGCCTTCTGGGAAAGCAACGCCAGCTGGGAACTCGCGGCGCTGCCGCTGTTCATCTGGATGGGCGAGATCCTGTTTCGCACCCGCCTCAGCGAAGAGATGTTCGAGGGCCTGCGGCCGTGGCTCAACCGCGTGCCGGGCCGGCTGATGCACACCACCATCCTCGGCTGCGGCGTATTCGGCTCGGTCTCGGGCTCCTCGGCCGCAACCTGCGCCACGATCGCCAAGGTGGCACTGCCTGAACTCAAGCGCCGGGGCTACAACGAAAAGCTGGCCATCGGCTCCCTCGCCACCGCCGGCACGCTGGGCATCCTGATTCCGCCTTCCATCACCATGGTCGTGTACGCGGTCGCGGCCGATGCCTCGATCATCCGCATCTTCCTCGCAGGCTTTCTCCCCGGCCTGCTGTTGATGCTGCTCTTTTCGGGCTACATCGGCTGGTGGAGTCTTCGCAACCCGGACCAGGTGCCGCCGGCCGATCCGCCGACGAGTTTCCGGGAAAAGATCCGCCTCTCCGGCAACCTGATCCCCTGCGGCCTGTTGATCGTCTTCATCGTCTGGGTGCTGGTCGCCGGCTGGGCCACGGCCACCGAGTGTGCCGCCTTCGGCGTGCTGGGCTCGCTGTCCATCGCGGCGTGGGGCCGCAGCCTCAACTGGCAGAACTTCAAGGACGGCATCATGGGCGCCACGCGCACCAGCTGCATGATCATGTTCATCCTGGCCGGCGCCGCCTTCCTGACCAAGACGATGGCCTTCACCGGCATCCCGCGCGAGCTGGCCGAGTGGGTGGACGGCATGCAGCTCTCGCCCTACGCGCTGATCGGTGCGCTGGTGCTGGTGTACCTGGTGCTGGGCACGGCGCTCGACGGGATCTCGATGATCGTGCTGACCAGCGCGGTGGTGCTGCCCATGATCCAGAAGGCCGGCTTCGACCTCGTCTGGTTCGGCATCTTCGTCGTGCTGCTCGTCGAGATCGCGGAAGTCACGCCGCCCGTGGGCTTCAACCTCTTCGTGCTGCAGAACATGACCGGCAAGGACAGCAACGTGATCGCCAAGGCCGCGATTCCCTTCTTCTTCTGCCTGGTGCTGTGCATCGGGCTCATCACCGTGTTCCCGGCCATCGTGACGGTCCTGCCCAACGCGGTGATGGGTGTTGAGAAGTGAGTCCTTAGAATCCGCGCCGTGCTGCCTGTTCTCGCCATCTGCATCGGCGCCTCCTTAGGCGCGCTGGCCCGCTGGGGCCTCAGCCTCTGGCTCACGACCGCCGCCTTCCCCTACGGCACGCTCGCGTCCAACCTGATCGGCGGCTACCTGATCGGCATCGCAGTCGCCGTGTTCCAGGCGATGCCGCAGCTCGACCCCACCTGGCGCCTGCTGCTCATCACCGGCTTTCTCGGCGGGCTCACCACCTTCTCCAGCTTCTCGGCCGAAGTCGTCTCGATGCTGATGAACGAGCGCCTCGGCATGGCGCTGGGCACCGCGGCGCTGCATGTCTGCGGCTCGCTCTTTCTCACCTGGCTCGGCATCCGCACGGTGCAGCAGTTCGGCGCCTGATTGCAGGGCTTGCGCAAGGGGCGGTCGATAGAATCGAACGCGATGCCCCTTGCCCTCCTCGTCGCACTTCCCTTCATTGCCAGTGTGATCGCGGCCCTGCTGCCGTCGAACGCGCGCAACCGGGAGTCGACACTTGCAGGCCTGGTCGCGCTGGGCTGCGCGGTGCAGGCGGCGTGGTTCTTCCCTCGCCTCGCCGCCGGCGACGTGATCCGCGAAGAGATCCGCTGGATCCCCGCACTGGGCCTCGACCTCGTGTTCCGCATGGACGGCTTCGCCTGGCTGTTCTGCATGCTCGTGCTCGGCATCGGCGCACTGGTGGTGCTCTACGCGCGCTATTACATGTCGCCCTCCGATCCGGTGCCGCGCTTCTTCTCCTTCTTTCTCGCCTTCATGGGCTCGATGGTGGGCGTGGTGCTCTCGGGCAACCTGATCCAGATGGTGCTGTTCTGGGAGCTCACCAGCCTGTTCTCGTTCGTGCTGATCGGCTACTGGCATCACCGGCGCGATGCGCGGCGCGGGGCACGCATGGCACTCACGGTCACCGGCGCGGGCGGGCTGTGCCTGCTGGCCGGCGTGCTGGTGCTCGGCCGCATCGTGGGCAGCTACGAGCTCGACGCGGTGCTGGCCTCCGGCGAGCAGATCCGCGCCAGCCGGCTCTATCCGCTGGTGCTGGTGCTGGTGCTGCTCGGCGCCTTCACCAAGAGCGCGCAATTCCCCTTCCACTTCTGGCTCCCGCGCGCGATGGCGGCGCCCACCCCGGTGTCGGCCTACCTGCATTCGGCCACCATGGTGAAGCTCGGCGTCTTCCTGATGGCGCGCCTGTGGCCGGTCCTCTCCGGCACCGAATCGTGGTTCTGGCTGGTGGGCGGCGCCGGCGCCGCCACGCTGCTGCTGGGCGGCTACGTGGCCATGTTCCAGCGCGACCTCAAGGCGCTGCTCGCCTATTCGACCATCTCGCACCTCGGGCTCATCACGCTGCTGCTCGGGCTCAACAGCCCGCTCGCCGCGGTCGCGGCCGTCTTCCACGTGATGAACCACGCGACCTTCAAGGCCTCGCTCTTCATGGCCGCCGGCATCATCGATCACGAGAGCGGTACGCGCGACATCCGCAAGCTCAGCGGCCTGCTGAAGCTCATGCCCATCACCGGCACCCTGGCCATCATCGCCAGCGCCTCCATGGCGGGCGTGCCGCTGCTCAACGGCTTCCTCTCCAAGGAAATGTTCTTCGCCGAGACCGTCTTCATCCAGGCGACGCCCTGGGTCAACCGAAGCCTCCCGGTGATCGCCACGGTGGCCGGCGTCTTCAGCGTGGCCTACTCGGCCCGCTTCGTGTTCGACGTTTTCTTCGGCCCGCTGCCCGGCCCCGACGTGCCGAAGCAGCCGCACGAGCCGCCGCGCTGGATGCGCGTGCCGGCCGAGCTGTTGGTGCTGATCTGCCTCGTGGTGGGCGTGGCCCCGGCCTGGTCGGTGGGCGCCTTCCTCGCCACTGCCGCGGCGCCCGTCGTCGGCGGCACGCTGCCCGAATACAGCCTGGCGGTGTGGCACGGCTTCAACCTGCCGCTCGCGATGAGCGCCGTCGCGCTGGCCGGGGGTGCCGGGCTCTACCTGCTGCAGCGTCGGGGCCGTGCACACGGCACGCTCGAACACACCCCGCTGCTGCATCGCTTCGACGGCCAGCGCATCTTCGAGAACCTGATGGCCCGCCTGAGCGAGGCCGGCCGGCGCAGCCGGCGCGTGCTGGGCACGCGGCGCATGCAGATGCAGTTGCTGCTGCTGGTCGTGGTGGCAGTGGCCGGGGCCGGCGCTTCGCTGTGGCACACGCCGGCGACCCGCGGCACGCGCGAGCTGCTGCCCTTCTCGCCGATGTTCGCGATGACCTGGGTGATCGGTTGCACCTGCGCGCTGGCGGCGGCCTGGCAGGCCAAGTTCCACCGCCTGGCTTCGCTGATGCTGGCCTCGGGCGCAGGCCTGGTGTGCTGCACCACCTACATCTGGTTCTCGGCGCCAGACCTGGCGCTGACGCAGCTGGTGGTCGAGACCGTGACGATGGTGTTGATCCTCCTCGGCCTGCGCTGGTTGCCGATGCGCACCGTCAAGCCGCAGCCGATGCGCGCGCGCCTCAGGCCTTGGGGCCGGCGCGGGCGCGACCTGCTGGTGGCGGCCGCCGCGGGCGGCGGCATGGCGGCGCTCGCCTGGACCATGATGACCCGGCCCTTCCCGCAGAGCATCTCGCCCTTTTTCCTCGAGCGCGCGCTGTCCGAAGGCGGCGGGACCAACGTGGTCAACGTGATGCTGGTCGACTTCCGCGGCTTCGACACCTTCGGCGAGATCACGGTGCTCGGCATCGTGGCGCTGTCGGTGTATGCGCTGCTGCGGCGCTTCCGCCCGGCACGCGAATCCATGGAGCTGCCCCCGCAGCAGCAGGCCCAACCCGACGACGGCAGCAGCGATCTGCTGAACCCGCGCCGCGCCCCGGACACGGCCATCGGCTACCTGATGGTTCCGGCCGTGCTGGTGCGCTTCCTGCTGCCGCTCGCGGCGCTGGTGTCGGTCTACTTCTTCATGCGCGGCCACAACCAGCCGGGCGGCGGCTTCGTCGCCGGGCTGGTGATGTCGGTGGCGCTCTTGCTGCAGTTCATCGTCTCGGGCGCCGAATGGGTGGAAGAGCACCTGCGCATCTACCCGCGCCGCTGGATCGCCGGCGGGCTGCTGCTGGCGCTGGCCACCGGCTCGGGCGCGCTGCTTTTCGGCTATCCCTTCCTCACTACGCACACC
The DNA here is from genome assembly GCF_051400855.1 of Variovorax stachyos. NCBI lineage: Bacteria > Pseudomonadati > Pseudomonadota > Betaproteobacteria > Burkholderiales > Comamonadaceae > Variovorax > Variovorax stachyos. Next base: position 48,988 of record NZ_JBLFFN010000019.1, read on the forward strand.
GCGCACCTGCACCTGCCGGTGCTCGGCGAGGTGCACGTGCCGAGCGCGCTGTTCTTCGACATCGGCGTGTTCGCGCTCGTGCTCGGCGCGACGATGCTGATCCTCACGGCGCTGGCGCACCAATCCATCCGCAGCCACCGCTGGGCCGAGGAACAAGCGGAGAAGGAAGCGGAGCGCGCCGCGCTCGAAGCGAAGGTCGCCGCCTGATGGAAGCCGTGCTCGCCATCGCCATCGGCGTCCTCACCGGATCGGGTGTCTACCTGCTGCTGCGGCCACGCACCTTCCAGGTGATCATGGGCCTCACGCTGATCTCCTACGCGGTCAATCTCTTCATCTTCAGCATGGGCCGCATCAAGGTCGACAGCGAGCCGGTGCTGGTCCCCGGCGTCGCCGCCACCCTGGCCAACACCGCCGACCCGATGCCGCAGGCGCTGGTGCTGACCGCCATCGTGATCGGCTTCGCGATGACGGCGCTGTTCCTGGTCGTGCTGCTGGCCTCGCGCGGGCTCAGCGGCACCGACCACGTGGACGGTGAAGAAAGGAAGGAACTCGCGGAATGACGGGCCTCGTCTCCTTCCTCGACCGCCTGCTCGAGTTCAGCATGCCGCACCTGGTCGCGGTGCCGATCCTGCTGCCGCTCCTCACGGCCGCGCTGATGCTGCTGATGGGCGAACAGCGCCGCCGCGCCAAGTCCTTCCTGAGCGTGGTCTCCGGCCTGCTGGGCCTCCTGGCCGCGCTGGCGCTGCTGCGCTGGGTCAACGCGCCCGACACCGGGGGTGGCCCCGGTTCGATTGGGGTCTACCTGCCCGGCAACTGGCGCGCGCCCTTCGGCATCGTGCTGGTGGCCGACCGGCTGTCGAGCATGATGGTCGCGCTCACCGGCGTGGTCGCCTTCTGCGCCTCGATCTATTCCACCTCACGCTGGGACCGAGCGGGCGTGCATTTCCATCCGCTGCTGCAGCTGCAGCTCATGGGCCTCAACGGCGCCTTCCTCACCGGCGACCTGTTCAACCTCTTCGTCTTCTTCGAGGTCATGCTGGCCGCCTCTTACGGCCTGCTGCTGCACGGCTCCGGCCGCCTGCGCGTGCAGGCCGGCCTGCACTATGTCGCGATCAACCTCGCGGCCTCCTCGCTGTTCCTGGTCGGCGCAGCCCTGCTCTACGGGGTCACCGGCACCCTCAACATGGCCGACCTGGGCCTGCGCATCGCACAGCTGGCCCCGGCGGATCGCGGGCTGGTGCATGCGGCGGCGGCCATCCTCGCCACCGCCTTCTTCGCGAAGGCCGGCGCCTGGCCTCTCAACTTCTGGCTGGTGCCGGCCTACAGCGCCGCGGTGTCGCCGGTTGGCGCGGTGTTCGCGCTCCTCACCAAGCTCGGCATCTACACGCTGCTGCGGCTGTGGAGCCTGCTGTTCGCGCCCGATGCAGGCAATTCGGCACTGTTCGGCCAAGGGGCACTGGTCGCGACCGGGCTGGTCACGCTGTTCTGCGGCGCGCTCGGCATCGTCGGCACGCAGCGCCTTTCCAACCTGGCGGGCTTCAGCGTGCTGGTGTCGGCCGGCACGCTGCTGACGGCCATCGGGCTGGGACAGTCATCCGTCTGGGCTGGCGCGCTCTACTACCTGCTGAGTTCGACGCTGGCGGTCAGCGCCTTCTTTCTCCTGATCGACATGATCGAGCGCTGGCGCAACGCCGGACTGAGCATCGCGCCGCACGAGACATCCGGGGACGCGCCCTTCCTCGCAGAGGACCTGAGCAACCTCGAAGAGGTCAACCTGGACGACGAGGCGCAGGCACTCTATGGCCGGGCCATTCCCGCCGGCATTGCCTTTCTCGGCTTCAGCTTCCTCGGCTGCACGCTACTGTTGGCGGGCCTGCCGCCGCTGTCGGGCTTCGTCGGCAAGTTCGCGATGCTCTCGGGCCTGCTCGGCGAGGCGCGCAGTCCAGCGCCGGCCGACTGGGCCTTCACCGCGCTGCTGCTTGCCTCCGGCTTTCTCACGCTGATCGCACTGAGCCGCACCGGCATCCGCCATTTCTGGACCCAGCCGCACCAGACCCTGCCCGCCCTGCGTGCGCTCGAGGTGCTGCCGGTGGCGGCGCTGCTGGCTGCCTGCCTGGCGCTCACGCTGATGGCCGAGCCGGTGATGCAGCACGCCAGCGCCACGGCCCAGGGCCTGCGCTTTCCCGACGCGTACCGCGAGGCCGTGCTCGGCGCGCGCCAGCGGCCCGGCCCGACCACTTCCAACGGAGGCCCCGCGCCATGATCAAGCGCTGGATGCCCTCGCCCATGCTGTCGTTGGCGCTCTTCGCCGTCTGGCTGCTGCTGAACCAGTCGCTGGATGCGGCCACGCTGCTGTTCGCGGCCCTGCTCGCGATCGTCGTCCCGCTGCTGACGCAAAGCCTGCGGCCGGCGCGCGTGAAGATGCGCAAGCCCTTGCTGGCGGCGCGGCTGGGCGGCATGGTGGCCTGCGACCTGATGGTTTCGGCACTCACCGTCGCCCGCCTGCTGCTGACCCGCCGCGGCAGCGAGATGTCGCCGCGCTTCGTGCGCGTACCGCTCGCGATGCGCGACCCCAACGCGCTCGCCACGCTGGCCATGATCCTCTGCCTGACACCGGGCACGGCCTGGGGCGAGATCGCGCTGGACCGTTCGACCCTGCTGATCCACGTCTTCGACGAGGACGACGAGGCGGCGTTCATCGACATGATCAAGACCCGCTACGAGCGGCCACTGATGGAGATCTTCGAATCATGACCCCGGTACTCCTCTGGGCCCTCAAGCTGGCGCTGCTGCTGCTCGCCGTGGCCATGCTCTGCGCGCTGGCGCGCCTGCTCATCGGCCCCACCGCGCAGGACCGCGTGATGGCGCTGGACTGCCTCTATATCAACGGCATGCTGATGATGCTGGTGCTGGGCATCGTCTACGCGAGCAAGGTGTACTTCGAGGCCGCGATGCTGGTTGCGCTCTTCGGCTTCGTCGGCTCCACCGCGCTGGCCAAGTTCCTGCTGCGAGGCGAGGTGATCGAATGAACGACTTCATCGCGGGCCCGCTGCCGCTGTGGGCCGAGATCCTGACCGCGGTGTTCGCGGTCGTCGGCGCCGCCTTCGCCGCCATCGGCTCCTTCGGGCTGGTGCGGCTGCCCAGCTTCTTCCGGCGCATCCATGCGCCCACGCTGGGTTCCACGCTCGGCGCCTGGTGCATCACGCTGGCCACCACCGTCTACTTCTCCGTGCAGGGAGCGCATCTGTTCCTGCATGCGGTGCTGATCGCGTTCTTCGTCGCTCTCACTGCGCCCGTCACGACCATCTTCCTGATGCGCGCGGCGCTGTTCCGCGAGCGCCAGAAAGGCGGCGACGTGCCGCCCGAGCGCGGCTAGGCCACCGCCGCCCTCACCCGCCCCGGGGCGTCGACTACCAAGTCACGCGCAGGCCGACCGTGCCCTGCACCGATGACTTCACCCGGGTGTCGCCGCCCGTGCTGAAGGTGCGGCCGATTTCGCCGTACACCGTCATGCCCGGGGTCAGCGCCAGCGAAAGTCCGCCGGCCACTTCGGTCGCGGTGTAGCCGCCGCCGCCGCCGGCAACTCGGGTCGCCGCGGCCGGGGCAACGAAATCCACCACATCGGCGCCCGCGCTGGCGCGGTAGACGTTGAACCGCGCGTAGGGCTGCAGCCGACCCGCGCCGGTGGGGATGTCGCCCTTGATCCGCACGCCCAGGCGGCCGATCCAGCCGCCGTCGGCATGCTGACGGACCAGCGCGCCGTTGATCGAAACGTCGTCGACGCGCGTCCTTTGGCGGATCAGCTGCACCTGTGGCTCGATGCTCCAGGTTTCGGTTAGCGCGAAGGACTTGCCGGTCTCGATCGAGGCCGAGACGCTGCGCGCCTTGCCCGACACCGGCAGGCTGCCGTCGGGCCGCACGCTGTAGCGGTGGTGGCCCGCTTGCAGCACCGCCTCGACATACCAGCCGGTGGCGGCGTCGCGCCAATTGGCATAACCGGCGAGATAGCGCGACTGCAGATCCGTGCTGCCGACCCTGCCGAGGGTGCCGTTCGCGTTGCCGCTCACGTCGGCGCTTCCGTCCAATCCGCCGACGTAGGCGCCGATGCGCCAGTTGCCGCCCGCCAGGAAGTCGGCGCCGACCTGCACGCCGCCGACATGGCCCCGGCTGTGCGGGGCAGCGCCGCCGGCCTGGCGCAGGTCGAGGTCGGAGTAGACCGCGCGCGCCCAGGCGCTGCGATCCGGGCTGGCGTCGCCGACGCGGCCGTGCATATTGCCGAGCATCGCGAGATCGGCTTGCCGAAGCTGCGCAGGGAGCGCCGCGAAGAGTGGCACTTCGGTGCGATACACCGGCGGGGCGGGAGGCGGCGCGATCGTGGGCGCCGGCGCCTGAGCGGCCGCCTCGGCTTCGGGCGCTTTGGAAGCAGTGTCCTCGGTGGCCGTCGAAGCGAGTTCGGGTGCAGGTGCCGCTGCAGGGGGCGCTGCGGGGGGAGGCGCCTCTGCTGCGGGGGCAGGTGCGGGCGCCGCTGAGGGCGCAGTGGCCGGAGCGGACGCTGGTGCTGGTGCCGGCGCGGACGCTGGTGCTGGTGCCGGCGCGGACGCTGGTGCTGGTGCCGGCGCGGGCGCTGGTGCTGGTGCTGGTGCTGGTGCTGGTGCTGGTGCTGGTGCTGGTGCTGGTGCTGGTGCTGGTGCGGGTGCGGGTGCGGGTGCGGGTGCGGGTGCTGGTGCCGGTGCCGGTGCCGGTGCGGGTGCGGGTGCTGGTGCGGGTGCGGGTGCGGGTGCTGGTGCCGGTGCCGGTGCGGGCGCGGGCGCGGGTGCCGGTGCCGGTGCGGGTGCGGGTGCCGGTGCCGGCGCGGGCGCGGGCGCGGGCGCGGGTGCCGGTGCCGGTGCCGGTGCCGGTGCTGGTGCTGGTGCTGGTGCTGGTGCTGGGGCCGGTGCGGGTGCAGGAGGCGGCCCATGATCCGGCCTGGTACAAGTCGCCTTGCCGACGTCCTTGTCATTGCCGCAATTCCCCGCCGGGGCGACCCCTGCTAAAGCGAGCAGCGCCAGGGCCGCGCCCGCCTGCAGCCCTTTGGCGCGCGCAAAACTGGGAGTTTGGAGCTGCGAATCGGACCGGGAGCTGCCCCCTGCCGATGACTTGCCGACGCCGGCTGCCAGCTCCGAAGCCACGGCCCAGACGCCCCTGGCCGAATTCCAGACGATCCTGAAGACGCAGTTCATTTGTTACCTTCCGAGTTACAAGCAGGCCGCCGAAGCGGGAATTGAATACTTTAGAATTTAGTTCTAAGGTACTCATTTCTGAAGGAAGGAAGTCACACAACTGGTTACGAGTAGGTACTTTGGTCTACTGGACGCTATGGTTCAGATAGCACCGCGGCCGCCCCTGAGCGCCATTTCGTGAGTTTTTTCACAGACGAGGTCATCGGCGCCACGCGGCGCAACGGCAACGAGGAGTCGCTTGGCACTCAGCCGGTCGAACCACGCTGCGACGCTCGATGTGCCGGGTGCGTAAGGGCGCCAGCGCCGCAGCCTGAGCAACGGCGGCGCTCCAGCGGCAGTAAGGAGATCTATCAAGAGGATGGCCGGCGATGCGGCGCCACCCCGGTGCCATGGTTCCCAGTCAAGCGCCGGTCGGTCGAAAGCAGATCGGTTGTCGCGAAACCCTCGCTGACACGCTCACGCTACGCAGCAGATCGCCTTTGTGATGCCGCTGCTCAAAGGCCCGCAAACCACTTGAACCCGGCGACAAGCGCCACGCCCAGCAGCGCGAAGATGACCAGGCGTCCCCAGGCAATGCCCTGGGGCTCCGAATCCTCGAGAGATTCGGGCTGCCTGATCTTGTCGAAGCTGGTGTCGGTCTTCTCCCGCGCCCAGTCATGGAAGTTGTCGCGATCCGTGTTCATGTAATACATTTTAACTACATGTAAACAAATACTGCGAGCGTCGGCCTCCGTTTTTGCAGCGGCGTTGTGGGAAGGGTCACACGGCTATACAAGATTTCGCCTTCCACTTACCGCTGCTTCACAGAGGCAGCGCACCATGAAGGCACTTTGTTCCACCACAAGGAGCTCGCATGAAGAAGATCGCTTTCGGTATCGGCGCCGCCGCGTTGCTCTCACTCGGCGCCCTCGCCACCGCGCCGGCCCAGGCGCATGACGGCCGCTACCGCTACGACAACCGGGTGATCGTCGTTCCCGCGCCCCCTCCGCCGCCGCGGGTCTACTACGCGCCGCCGCCGCGGGTCTACTACGGCCCCCCGCCCCGCCACTACGGCTACGACGATCGCCGCTACTACCACCGCGACCGCGGCTGGGGCGACCGCGATCGCGATGGCGTGCCGAACCGCTACGACCGCGATCGCGACGGGGACGGCGTGCCCAACTACTACGACCGGCGGCCGGGCAACCCCTACCGGTACTGATCCCCTCGCGAAGGGCCTGCGAACGCAAGCCCTCCAGCGCATCGGCAACGGCAGGCCCAACAGGCGCGGGCGCGCGGCGCCCGCGAGTCTCCACCAGAGATGTGGACACCGTCCATCATCTTTGCTATCGTTTGTGTACGCCATCCACAAACAAGGAGATTCCATGCCGACCGCCCGCAAGACCGCCCTGACCGGCGGCAAGAGACCATGAGCCGCACGGCCGCTCCGAAGCACATCGAAGGGCGCCGCCGCTGGCTGGCGCTGATGGTTCTCTGCCTGGGCGTGCTCATGATCGTGCTCGACACCACGATCGTGAACGTCGCCCTGCCTTCGATCCGCACCGACCTCGGCTTCAGCGAGACCTCGCTGGTCTGGGTCGTCAATGCCTACATGCTGACCTTCGGCGGCTTCCTGCTGCTGGGCGGGCGGCTGGGCGATCTGTTCGGGCACCGCCGCCTGTTCCTCGCCGGCATCACCTTGTTCACGCTGGCTTCGCTGGCCTGCGGCCTGTCGAACTCGCAGGCGCTGCTGATCGCGGCGCGCGCCGTCCAGGGCCTGGGCGGCGCCGTGGTCTCGGCGGTGGCGCTCTCACTGATCATGAACCTGTTCACCGAGCCGGCGGAGCGCGCCAAGGCGATGGGCGTCTACGGCTTCGTGTGCGCCGGCGGCGGCAGCATCGGAGTGCTGCTCGGCGGCTTGCTGACGCACGCACTGAGCTGGCATTGGATCTTCCTGGTCAATCTGCCGATCGGCGTGGCGGTCTATGCGCTGTGCCTGGCGCTGCTGCCGCACCTGCCCGGCCATGCGGCCGGCGAGCGGCTCGATGTCGGGGGTGCGCTCACGGTCACCGTTTCGCTGATGCTGGCGGTCTATGCCATCGTCAACGGCAACGAGGCCGGCTGGACTTCCACGCAAACGCTCGGCCTGCTGGGCGTGGCGGCGGCGCTGCTGGCGGCCTTCATTGCCATCGAGGCGCGCGTGCGCCACCCGCTGATGCCGCTGCGCCTGTTCGGGCTGCGCAACGTCGCCGTCGCCAACGTGATGGGCGTGCTCTGGGCCGCCGCGATGTTCGCCTGGTTCTTCATCTCGGCGCTCTACCTGCAACTGGTGCTGGGCTACACGCCGATGCAGGTGGGCCTGGCTTTCCTGCCCGCCAACCTGATCATGGCCGCCTTCTCGCTCGGCCTGTCGGCCAGGCTGGTGATGCGCTTCGGCAACCGGGGACCGCTGGCCATCGGGCTGCTGCTGGCGGCGGCGGGGCTGCTGCTCTTTGCCAGTGCGCCGGTGGAAGGCAGCTTTTTGATGCACGTGATGCCCGGCATGACGCTGCTCGGCCTGGGCGCCGGCATCGCGCTCAATCCGATGCTGCTGGTCGCAATGAGCGACGTTGCGCCCAGCGAATCGGGGCTGGCCTCCGGCGTCGTCAACACCGCCTTCATGATGGGCGGTGCGCTGGGCCTGGCCGTCCTGGCAAGCCTGGCTTCGGCGCGCACCGAAGGCATGGCGGCTGCCGGTGCCGGAGCGCTGCCCGCGCTGGTGGGCGGCTATCAGTTGGCCTTCGTGGTGGGCGCTGCTTTCGCGGCGGTGGCGGCGCTGCTCGGCGCACTGCTGCTGCGCGCCGGATCCCAGGCGCAGACGACTGCGGGCGATCGGCCGGCCGAGGCAGGACGCGCGAGCTGAGCACCCGCGGCGAAGCATGTAACCGCCGCGACGATGGAACTTCGCCTACAGAATTCGAGGACGCTGCCGCCCACCATGAGTGGGCCATGAAACATCCTCCGATCAAACTCACCATCGACGAAGCGGTGCCGGGCTCCTTCGTCTGGACACTGCTGCAGACCGACAACGGCGGCGCGCCGCAGAAGGTGTTGAAAGCGGCCGAATCCGGGTACGACACCTACGAGGCCGCGCTCGCAGCAGGCACGCGCGCCATGGATGCGGAACTGCGCCGCAACGCTGCCGCCGAAGAGCGCAGCAGCAAACGCACCGCGGCGGCAGCCAGCAGCTAGGCCCCCTGACGCGCCTAAGCCAGGTGCGTCTTCAAGGGCACGGCGGGGTCCGAGGCCGCCGCCGGGTCCGGGCTGCGCCCGGCCTCCAGCAGCTTGCGGCTCATCATGTGGTCGACCGGCGCGTTGACCGATTCCACGCAACGCAACACGCCGTTCACATAGTGCAGCAGCGAGAAGGCGGCCGGGTTCGCGCCGGGGCGGCGCACCATGATCGCGCCGGCCGTGCCCTCGGCGGGCACCAGCCCGGCCATCTGCAGGCGCAGGCTGCCTTGGTCGGACCAGAACCACGGCACGGCGTCATGCGGACGCGCCGCGCCGGTCAGCGTTGCCACAGCCGTGCGTGCCTGGTCGTTGGCGTTCTGCACCGACTCGAGCCGCAGCGCCTGGCCGGCGCGCCGGTCCGGGAAGCGCGTGCAGTCGCCTACCGCCAGCACGGCCTCGTCGCTGGTCTGCATGTAGGCATCGACCACGATGCCGTCGGCGCACTCCAGGCCGGCCGCCTGTGCCAACGCGGTCTCTGGCACGGCGCCGATGCCGACCATCAGCAGATCCACCGGCAGCGCCTCGCCATCGACCTCGATCGTTGCGAGGCGCTGCCCATCGGTCTGCCACGCACCGGTCTTCGCGCCGATGCGGATGTCCATGCCGGCGGCACGATGCGTCGCGAGCACATGCTCCGACAGCGCGGGCGACACCGCCCGGCTGAGCAGGCGCGGAGCACTTTCCAGCACGGTCACCTGCTTGCCCAGCGCCAGCGCCGTGGCCGCCACCTCCAGCCCGATGAAGCCGCCGCCCAGCACCGTGACCTGCTGCGCCGCGCCGAGCATCGAGCGCAGCTGCGCCGCCTCATCGGCCGCGCGCAGCAGCGCGACGTTCGACAGCCCCACCAGCGCCGGCAGGCGACGCGCGCGCGTGCCGGTGGCGAGCACCAGCCGCTCCCATCCCAACACCGCGCCGGAGCGCAAGGTCACGGTGCGCGCGGCGCGGTCGATCGCAAGTGCCGGGTCGCCCAGATGCAGCGTGATGCCGGCGTCGGCGTACCAGGCCTCGGCGCGGTGCAGCTGCGGCGCCTCCTCGGGGCTCTTGAGGAAGGTCTTGGACAGCGGCGGGCGGTGGTAGGGAATGCAGTCTTCCTCGCACACCAGGTGCACGCGGGCGCCCTGCCCCGCCTCGGCCAGGCCGGCGCACAGCTGCGCGGCGGCGTGGCCGCCGCCGATGATCACGATGTCTTGGCTTGAACTCATGGGTGGTCTCTCGTTGTTGATGCGGCATGGGGCCGGCATGTGGAATTGTCCTTCAGCGCTCCTCCCGTCCTCGTCCCCTTCGCCTGGGACGTGCCTCGAGGAAAAGATTGCGCCATCGGTGTGCGACGCTTGATCGCGATACCGGGATGCAGCGCGTAGTAGCACGCCAGCATTGACTGATGCGGCGCCGCGGCTCATAACCCGACGATGGACCTTCACCACCCCCTGTTCCAGAGCCTTCTGCTGCCGCTGCTCGTTGCGTTCACGGTGACGGGCATGCTGCGCGGTGCGCTCGGCGGCGTGCAGGGACGGCGCTGGGCTGCCGCAGGCGTGGCCGTGGCCATCGTCGGCGCGGCGGTGTGGCTCCTCGGCTGGCAGCTGCCGCCCGGCGCGCTGACCGAACGGCTGCCCTGGATCTACGCCGCGGCCGCGCTGGTGGGCTTGGCCCTGGAAGCGCTGCATGCCAGCCGGCGCGCGGAGTGGCTGGTTGCCGGCCTCTTGTGGGCGCTGGCGCTCGCGGCGCTGGCCGCCAAGCCGCTGCCGCTCATGATCGGCCTCTGGCTGCTCGGCCTGGCGGTGATCCGCGCCGTGCTGCGCGAGCACGCGGCCCGCGCCGATGCCGCCGCGGTGCTGGTGATCACCAGCCTTGGCCTGGCTGCCATCGCGATGCGCTCGGGCTCGGCGCTGCTCTTCGAATCGAGCCTCGCCTTGGCCGCCGCGGTGGCGGGCTGCGCGCTCTGGCTCTGGCCTTTCGTGCGGATTGCCTTTGGCGCGAGCGGCGCAATCGTCGCGGTGCTGGCCTGGCTGGCCTTGATGCTGACTACCGCGCTGCTGACCGAAGCCCGACCGCTTGCGCTGGGACTGCTGGCCGGCGCCTTCACGTCCGGCCCGCTGGTGCGGTGGGCGCGCCGGCACCTGCGACGTTCGGCCGCACCCGCCAGCGCGAACGCCAGCACCACTGCAACGGCGCGGACCTGGGTCGAACCGCTGATCGTGGCTGCCGTTGCGCTCGTCTGGGTGGCTGCCGCGCTGGTCCTGGCGCACGGAGAAGCTGCCGGCACGCCAGCGGCTACCATGGACGATCCTTACTACAAGCCCAGGTGGTGAATGCCCGCACCCTGCGCCCGCCCCTGATGCAAGCCCCGCCCACGCTGCCCGGCATCGATGCGCTGTGGCCTCTGTGCCTGGAGATCGTGCGCCATCGGCGTGGCCTGGACCCACTGCCGGCATCGGATCCGCAGCGATCCTTCACCTGGCACCCATCGCGCGGCTTCGCGCTTCACGAGGATGCGTGGGACGTCGAAGCCATCGAGCTCTTCGCACTGCTCAAGCCCGTGCTCGACCGGCCGCCCGAAGGCGCCACGTGGGTGATCGGCCAGCTGGGCCAGAGTCTCGACGGCTGCATCGCGACGCGCGCGGGCGATTCCAACTTCGTCAACGGCCCCGAGGTGCTGGTTCATCTGCACCGGTTGCGAGCGCTTTGCGACGCGGTGATCGTGGGCGCCGGCACGGCCGCCATCGACAACCCGCAGCTCACCACCCGGCGCGTGGCGGGCGAACACCCGGTGCGTGTGCTGATCGACCCGTTGCTGCAGTTGCCGCCGACGCTGCGCGTGCTCTCGGATCGGCAGGCTCCCACGCTGCTGGTCTGCGATGCGATGCGCACGACAGAGGCAGCGCAGCGCGTTGGCGCCGAGCAGGTGCTGGGCGTGCCAGGCCTGATGAAGAACGCAGGCGGTCCACCAGACTTGCGCTTACTGCTGGCCGCGTTGCAGCGGCGCGGCCTGCGCGTGCTCTTCGTCGAAGGCGGCGGCGTCACGGTCTCGCGCTTCATCGCGCAGGGGTGCATGGACCGGCTGCACCTCAGCGTCTCGCCGGTGCTGATCGGCGGCGGCCGGCCCGGGCTCTCGTTGCCGGCCGGCGCGGCGATGCGCGACTGCCCGCGGCCTGCTGCGCGTGTGTTCCGCATGGGGGCGGATGTGCTGTGGGACCTGGATCTGCGGGCGGCGCGCTGACACCGAACGTGGCAGCGCATGTCAACAATGGAGGTGCCGCGTTGAACCCGGCGCGCACCGGCGTTTGTGCACCTAACGAAGTGCCAAGAGATCCATGTGCCCCACATGCAAGCGACCGTGCGGCATCGACGCCAACCGCCGCGCCCGCCACGTTCGAACGAGCGCGTGTGCGTTCGAATCCTGTTCCACCGCAGCGCTGCTCATGCCGTCGATCATGGCCTGCAGCATGGCCATCTCCTCGATGTGCCAATCGCTGCGTGACTGAGTGACACCGTAGCCCAGCGCAGCCAGGCGAGCTGCTGCCGTGGCCGGGGCTTCGCTGCCGAGCGCGGGGCCGAAGCCCTTGTCGCGACGCTGGTGGGCCGCAAACAGCTGGTGAACCATCTCGTCGCCTTTGGTGGCGGGATCCCAGTGCACCCGCCCATCGACGCTCAGCGCAAAGAACATTGCCACGTTCATCTTCGGCACTCGATCGAACAGCGCATCGAGCCAGGATGCGGAGACCAGGTCCAGCAGCGCAGCGGCGGTGACGAGCTGTGCCCCCGCGAAGGGCACCGCGTCCAGCGTGCTTGCGAGATCGGCGCGGCGCCAGCGCACCTCTGCATTCCAATCGCGTCCCTCGATGTGAAAGGCCTGGTGTTCGACGCGCAGGCGCAGACCCTGCACGCGCGACCACGCCGCGAACACACCTGGCAGCGCAGCCAGGAGCCGCGGATCATGGTCGATCAGCAGCCAGCGCTGCGCGCCGCCCAGGCACGGCGCCAGCGCACGCAGATTGGCGCCGGTGCCGCAGGCCAGGTCCAGTACATCCAGCACCTCGGCATCGCCGCGCATCCGGGTCGCCATGCCGCGCAGATCCAGCGTCGCAGCCGATGCGGCGCGCGCCGCAAGATCGAAGGGTTCGCGCAGCGCCAGCCAGTCGGCGCTGAAGCCTGTCATGGCCTTGCCGCCTGCCGCCGGAAGCCCGCCAGCGCGGATGCAAAGCGCGCGCTGCTTTGCACCCAGTTCGGCAGGCGGCCCCGAGCGGCGCGCGCGCCGGCGCCAAGTTGCGCACGCCAGGCCGCGTCGTCCATCAGGCGTTGCAGCGCGGCGCGCAATTCGACGGCATCGCCCGGCGTCACCAGCATGCCCGCCCCATCCGGCACGGTGTCGGGGATGGCGCCGGCACGCGTGCTGATCACGGGTAGCCCATGCGCGAGCGCCTCGGCCAGCGCCATGCCATAGCCTTCGTGGAAGGAAGGCAGCACGAAGGCGTCGGCCCTGGCGTAGAGCGCGCGCAGGCCCGCCTCGTCCTGCTCGCCGTGCAGCAGCACGCGCTCGCGCAGTCCGTGGGCGTCGATGGCTTGCGCGAGCGCGGCAGCGCAGGCGGGGTCCATGGCCAGGCTGCCGGCGCAATGCAGGACCCACTGTCGATCCTTCAATCCGGCCAGCGCCTCGACCAACAGCGCGTGGCCCTTGCGCGGCGTCACGGTTGCTACGCACAGCAGCGACAAGGCATCGCCGCCCGAGCCCGTCGCCAGCGGCGCCGGCTCGGTGCCCGGTTCGACCACGACGATGCGCGAGGCCTCGACGTCGAAATCCGCCAGCGTGCGTGCGGTGGACCGGCTGGTCACGATCACGCCACGCGCATGGGCGAGCGCACGCCGCTCGCTGTCGAAAAGCGCCTGCTGCCGGGCGGTATCAAGCCCCCTTTCGAGCGCCAGCGGATGGTGGACCAGCGCGACCCAGTCCAGCCGCTGCACATGCTGCCGCACAAGGTCGGGCAGCACACCGAAAGCCAGGCCATCGACCACGGCCAGCGTGCCATCGGGCAGCGCCTCGACCGCAACCGCGGCGCGCGCCAGCGCGGCGGCCTCCGGCGCCGGATAGCCCTCGCCCAGCGACAGCACCTCGACCGCCCAGTGCCGCGCACGCAAGCCTTCGATGATGCGCCGGTCGTAGACGTAGCCGCCGGTTCGGGTGCCGAGATCCCCCGGCACCAGGAAGCTGCACTGGCCAGAGCCCGTCAAAGCGCCGCCTCGTAGGCCGCCCAGGCCACGTGCGATTCGTTGAGCCGCACGCGCATGCCTGCAAGTCCGCTGGCATGCGGGCCGAGCTCGCCAGCCGCGATGCGCGCGGCCACGCGATCGAAGATCACGCGCGCCATGAACTCGGTGGTGGTGTTGCGGCCCTCGAAGGCCGGGTCGTCGTCGAGGTTGCGCAGGTTGAACTCGGCCAGCACGCTTCGCAGCACCTCGGTGGCCCGCGCGATGTCGACCACCATGCCGTCGGCATCGAGCTCGGCGCGGCGCAGTTCCAGGTCGACCACATAGGTCGCGCCATGCAGGCGCTGAGCGGGGCCGAAGGCCGCGCCGCGGAAGCTGTGGGCAATCATGAAATGGTCGCGGACGTTGACGCTGTACATGGTTTCCTTGCGATGGAGTGAGCGAAGAAGAATTCAGGGGTAGTCGATGCGATGGCACAAGGTCTGCGGCGCGCCCGCGGCCAGGCGCTCCAGCACCGCGGGCAGCTCGTCGAACGGTGCCGCATCCGTCAACAGCGCATCGAGCACCGGATCGCGCAGCAGCGCCAGTGCCAGCGCCAGCCGGCGGCCGTGGCTCCAGCGCGCCCGCTGCGGCAACGCGACCTGCCCCACCTGCGAGCTCCTGAGCGTCAGCCGCCGCGAGTGGAAGGCCTCGCCCAGCGGCAGCGTGACGGGCTGCCGGCCGTACCAGCTCATCTCGAGCACCGTGGCCTCGAAGGCGGCGAGCCGCAGCGCGGTGGCCAGCCCCTCGGGGTTGCCGCTGGCGTGGATGACCAGGTCCGCATCGGGGCGCGCGCGCTGCGGGCTCGCGAAGGCGAGGCCCAGCCGCTCGGCCACCGCACGGCGCCCGGGATTCGTGTCGATGACCTCGACCTCACAGCCCGGCATGCGTCCGGCCAGCCAGGCCGCCAGCAGCCCCACCACGCCCGCGCCCACCACCGCGATGCGATCGCCGATGTGCGGCGCCGCGTCCCACAGCGCGTTGACCGCCGTCTCCATGTTGGCGGCCAGCACGGCGCGCGCAGGCGGCAGGCCTTCGGGCAGCGGGTGCACCGCCTCGGCCGGCACCACGTAGCGGGTCTGGTGCGGATAGAGGCAGAAGACCGTGCGCCCCAGCAGCGCCGGCGGCCCCTGCTCGACCACGCCGACGCTGGCGTACCCGTACTTGAGCGGCGCCGGGAAACTGCCTTCCTGGAAGGGCGCGCGCATGCGCTCGTACTCGCTCTCGGGCACCTCGCCGCGAAACACCAGCAGCTCGGTCCCGCGGCTGATGGCGCTGTGCAATGCGCGCACCAACACCTCTCCCGGGCCGGGCGCGGCCAGCGCGGCCTGGCGCAGACCCGCGCGGCCCGGCGCCTCGACCCAGCAGGCCCGGGACTCGCCCGGGGCGACGCGAGAGTGATTTGCTGGCATGCTCCTTCGGTCGGCCGCTTGCGGCGGCGATTCGTGTTTGGCGACCCATCTTAAGACCATGCTCACGCGATCCCCCGATGCACCTGCGCCCAGCGCGGCGCGCCTGGCCGCACTGCGCCGCGATGCCTGGCGCGAGGCACTCCCCTGCTTTTTGCTGCTGGCGGCGCTGGCCGCCTTGCTGGGACATCTGGGCGAGCTCGGTCCGTGGTTCCAGCTCAAGGCCCTGGCGGTGTTCGCCGCGGCCTTCGTGCTGGTGCTGGCAGGCCTTGCCGCGCACGCGCCGAACACGCGTTTCGGCGCCGCCAACCGGGTGACGCTCGCGCGCCTGGCGCTGATCGCGCTGCTGGCCGCACTGATCGCCGAGCCCATCGACGAGGCCGTGGCCTGGGGCAGCATCGTGGTCGCCACCAGCGCCGCCCTGCTCGATGCGCTCGACGGCCCGCTCGCGCGCCGCGGCGGCCTCGCCAGCGACTTCGGCGCACGCTTCGACATGGAATCCGATGCACTGCTGGTGCTGGTGCTGTCGCTGCTGGTCGTGCATTTCGGGAAGGCCGGCGCGTGGATCGTGGCGGCCGGGCTGATGCGCTATGTCTTCGTGCTGGCCGCCCGGCCCTGGCCCTGGCTGGCGCGCGCGCTGCCGTCCAGCGGTCGGCGCAAGACGGTGTGCGTGGTGCAGATCACCAGCCTCATCGTGTGCCTCGGCCCGATCGTCGCGCTGCCCTGGAGCCGCGCCCTCGCGGCCGTGAGCCTCGCCCTGCTGGCGGCGTCCTTCGCGATCGACATCGCCTGGCTGCTGCGCCATCGAGACATTCCACCGGAGACTGCGACATGAAAGCTCCCGCTGTCCGCACGCTGTGCGCGGCCTTCCTGCTGACGCTCGCCGCGGCATCTGCCCGCGCGGAGCCCGCGCGCTACGAGCTCGATCCCGAGCACCTCACGGTGGCCTTCCTGGTCGACCACATCGGCTACGCCAAGGTACTGGGCCTGTTCCGCGCCGCGCGCGGCAGCTACAGCTTCGACGAAGCCACCGCCGCGCTCAGCCAGGTGCGCATCGAGATCGACACGCAGAGCGTTTTCAGCAACTACGCCAAACGCGACCAGCATCTGAAGAGCGCCGACTTCCTCAACAGCGCCGAGTTTCCGCGCATGGTGTTCACCGCCGCCAATGCCAAGCGCACCGGCGATCGCACCTTCGAGATCGCGGGCCAGCTCGAGCTGCTGGGCCGCACCCAGCCCCTCACGCTCAGTGCCACCTGGAACAAGAGCGGCCCCTCGCCCATCGACAAGGCCTACATCATGGGTGTCTCGGCGCGCGGCACTTTCAAACGCAGCGCGCACGGCATGCGCTATGGCGTCGACAACGGCTGGGTCGGCGACGACGTGGCGCTGATCATCGAGTTCGAGGCCAGGCGCAAGTGACCGCCACGCGCCGGTCCTCGACGCCGCCCGCGGGCCGGGGCGGCTGGCTGGCGCGCTTCGCCTTGCCGCTGCTGCTGCTCAATGCGCTGTTGACGCTGGAGAACCACGGCCCCGGCCTGTGGCCTCGGCCGGCGCTGCGGCTGTCCTTCGAGCTGGTGGTGGCGCTGCTGGCGCTCGCAGCGTGGGTCGCCTGGCGCGGGCGGCCCGGCACGGGCGCGCTGCGCATGCTGGCGGCCGCCAGCAGCTTCTGGATCGTCGCGCGCTACCTCGACGTCACCGTGTCTGCCGTGTTCGGCCGCCAGCTCAATCTCTACTGGGACAGCCGCCATGCGCTGGAGGTGCTGCGCATGGGCGAGTTCTCGGCCTGGCAGATCGGCCTTGGCGCGCTGGCGGTGCTCGCCCTGCCGCTGCTGCTGTACCGCCTGGCGCTGCATTGCTGGGGCTTTATTGCGCAGGCCCTCGCCTGGCCAAAAACCTGGCCGGTGATCGGCCTGGCCGGCGTGCTGCTCGCCGCCTGCTTCGCGGCGCACGGCATCGGCGGGCACGACACGCGCTGGTTCTTCTCCATGCCGGTCGCGCCGATCCTTGCCCACCAGGCCGGCGTGCTGGCGGGCCAGCTGCTGCCCGGCGAGGCCGGCGCGCGCCTCGCGCCCAGCCCCGACTTCGCGCAGGGCGGCCTCGCCGGCCTGCGCGGCGCGGACGTGCTGCTGCTCTTCGCCGAGTCCTACGGCGTCACCACGTTGGACGATCCGCGGCAGGCCGACACCCTCGCGCCGCAACGCGCGGCCTTCGGGCAGGCGCTTGCCGCCGGCGGACTGCAGGTGGTGTCGGCGCGCGTGCGCTCGCCCACCTACGGCGGCGCGTCGTGGCTGGCCCATGCCGAACTCCTGAGCGGCGTGGACATGCAGGACCCCGGCGCCTACGAGCTGCTGCTCGCCACGCAGCGGCCGACCCTGGTGCGCCACTTCCAGGCCAAGGGCTGGCGCACCATCAACTGGATGCCCGGCCTGCAGCGGCCCTGGCCCGAGGGCCGCTTCTACGGCTTCGATCGCTATGGCGACGCCGAGCGCATCGGCTACCGCGGGCCGGCCTTCGGCTACTGGCGGGTGCCCGACCAGGCCTCGATGGCGCTGCTGCATGCGCAGGAGCTGGCCACCCCGCTCGCCGAGCGCGCGCCCCGCCTCATGGTCTTCGCGACGCTCGCGAGCCACGCGCCCTTCCGGCCATTGCCGCCGTATGTGGCGGACTGGGACAAGCTCACGGGCAGCGAGGGCTACACCCCGGCCGAGCTCGCGCGATCGCTGGCCGGGCCGGTCTCCTGGCAGGCCCCCGTGCCGGCCTACCTCGAATCCCTGGCTTACACCTTCCAATGGCTGGGCGACTACCTCCAGCACCGCGCGCCGCGGCAGTTGCTCACCATCGTGATCGGCGACCACCAGCCGCTGGCCAGCGTGAGCGGCGCCGGTGCTTCCTGGGACGTGCCCGTCCACATCATCAGCGCCGACGCCGCGCTGCTGCGGCGCTTCGAGGCCCACGGTTTCAGTCCGGGCCTGCTGCCGGCACCTGGGCCCGCGTCCCTCCGCATGCATGCGCTCACGCCGCTGCTGCTTGCGGTCTTCGACGGCAGCCGGGCCGGCTTGCCGGGCGCAGCCGAATGACGTGGATCGTGCCGGCCTGTTCCGAGCAATAGTTCACAGCCGCGAGACGCGTGCTCTGATACCTTTTCGCCCATGCGCATCCTCCTTCTTCTCGCCAGCATCGCGGTCCCTGTCACGGCGTGGTGGCTCGGCTCCTTCACCGGTCTCTTGATCGCGATCGGCACCTGCTTCGTGCTGGCCGCGGCCACCTTCGCCTTCTCCAGGGCCGGCAAGGAAGCCCGCGAGTCGAAGCAGTTGCAGCGCGCCTTCGGCCGCAGCACCACCTTCCTCGCCGGGCTGCGCAAGCACTGAAGCCTGCCGAGGGGCACCCCCCGTTCGCCGGGTGGCGATCCTTCACGTCGCGCACGAATCCCCCGCTCGGTCAGCATCCGCGCGCCCGAATGCGGGCATCCATAACATCAACCCTGGAGTTTTGAGAGTGAACCTGAGAAGCCCCCTTCCCCTGGCCGTCGCGGCCGCCGTTTCCGTGATGCTCGCGGCCTGCTCGACGCAGTCGCGGACATCATCGCAAGCCGCCGCGCCGGCGCCCGCCCCACAGGCAGCGCCGGCGCCGGCTGCGCCGCCAGCACCGCCGCCGGCGCCCGAAGGCCTCAGCTACCAACAGCTCTCCGAGCTGCTGGCCGGCGGCAACGAGAAGTCGGTCAAGCAGGACGTTGTAGGCCAGACCGTGCTGCTCAACCTCTCGCGGGCCAAGGGCCGCAACGCACCTGCCGGGTCGTACGCTGTCGACAACGGCGATCCGATCTATTTCCGATGCGGGTCCGCCGCCGGCGGCTTCACGGGCGGCCAGGTCACCACCAAGGTCCGCGACTTGCGCTTCGTGGCCAGGCCGAAGCAGAAGATCGTCGACCTCGAGCGCTGCGCACCCGCCGAGCCCGTCAGGACGGTGGCCGCTGCACCTGCACCTGCAGCCGCTGCAGTGCCCGCGCCGGCGCCCCAGCCGGCACCCGCCACCCGCCCGGGCGGCCCGGCCAAGGCCGGCATGGATGCCCAGGGCAATGTGGTCGATTCATCCAAGGTCGAAGCCGGCAGCGGCCGCACCGTGAAGGGCCTCAACGACTACGAGGGCGAGATCACCGGCAACCCCGCGGCCAACAGCAAGTTCACCAAGCTGCAGATCGGCATGCCGGTTCGGCAAGTGACCGACCTCGCGGGCCCGCCGACGGACCAGGGCGCCTACATCACCGGCAAGGCCTGGATTCCCTTCTACTTCGGCGCCGATCGCCATCGCTTCGAGATGACCTACAAGGGCCAGGGCCGGCTCATCTTCGCCGGCGGCGGCATGGGCGACTTCGGCAGCGGCCACCTGATCTGGATCATCCACAACCCGAACGAGCCGGGCTACCGCTGATCGCGGCGCAGCGCCCCGGCGAGACGGCGCCGGGGCCGCTCAGCCCGCAACCGCCGCCTTGGCCACCGCGACCTCGGTCTCGCGCGGCAGCGTCACGTTGTTCTTCACCGCGAGGATCTCCGCCATCACGCTCACCGCGATCTCCGGCGGCGTCTTGCTGCCGATGTAGATCCCGATCGGGCCGCGCAGGCGCGCGAGCGAAGCCTCGGTCTGCTCGAAGTGCTCGATCATCCGTTCGCGCCGCGCCTGCGCATTGCGGCGCGAGCCGATCGCACCCACGTAGAAAGCCTCGCTCTGCAACGCCTCCAGCAGGGCCAGGTCGTCAAGCTTGGGGTCGTGCGTAAGGGCCACCACGCAGCTGCGGCGGTCGGGCTTGAAGGCCAGCACGGCGTCGTCGGGCATCTCGGTGCTGATCGTCACGCCCGGCGTGGACCAGGCCGTGCGGTACTCGGCGCGCGGGTCGCACAGCGTGACCGCGAAGCCGCTGAACTTCGCCATGGTCGACAGGTATTCGGCCAACTGGCCGGCACCGATCAGCAGCATGCGGTACTCAGGCCCGAAGGTGTTGACCAGTTCCTTGTCGTTGACCGTGAGCTCCGCAGGCGCGCTCGCCTCGGCCAGCCGCACGGCGCCGTCGGCCAGCGAAACGGTGCGCTGCATCAGCCGCCCCTGCTCCAGCTGCTCCACCAGTGCAGCCAGCGAGGCGGCGTCGGGGTCGTACTCGAGCAGCAGCTCCAGCGTGCCGCCGCAAGGCAGCCCGAAGCGGTGCGCCTCGTCGGCCGTGATGCCGTACTTGACCAGCGTGGGCGGGCCCGAAGGCATCTCGCCCGGTGCGCCATGGGCGCGGCTGTAGCGCGCGATCAGGTCGTCTTCGATGCAGCCGCCCGAGACCGAACCGACCACCGCGCCGTCCTCGGCCAGCGCCATGATCGAGCCGATCGGCCGCGGCGACGAACCCCAGGTGCGCACCACCGTCGTGAGCAGCGCGCGACGGCCTGCGAGCCGCCAGTCGCGCAGCGTGCGCAGGACCATCACGTCGAGGTTTTCCATGCTCGTGTTCCGTCCCGCTATTCGCCCGGCTTCTCGCCGGCGTCCGCGTCGGGCGTGTCGTCTTTCTTGCCGAAGCCCATCTTGCGCATGAGGCCCGCCATCCTGCCGGTCTTCTCGGACGTCTCTTCAGCCTCCGCCTCGGGGCTCTCGACTGCGGGCGGCGGGCCGTAGCGCGCCTGCATCTCAGCCTCGAAGCGCTTGAAGAAGTCGTCGGCCGTCGATTTGGCGGCGCCGTCGATCAGGCGCTGGCCCAGCTGCGCGATCTTGCCGCCCACCTGCGCCTGCACCGTGTAGTCGAGCTCGCAGGCCGGCACATCCGCGCCGTCCACCGGCTTGAGCGAGACGCTGGAAGCCCCCTTGGCGAAGCCCGCCACGCCGCCCTGCCCCTCGAAGGAGAGCCTGTAGCTGTCGGGCGGCATGATCTCGGCCAGCTTGACCTTGCCGTTGAACTTGGCCGAGACCGGGCCGATCTTCACGGCCAGCGCGACCGTGTATTCGTTGTCGCCGGCAGGCTCGAACTTGTCGCAGCCGGGGATGCACTTCTTCAGCGTCCCGGGATCGTTGAGCGCCTCCCAGGCCTGCTGCTGCGTGATCGGGAGGCGGCGGTTGCCGAGCATTTCCATGATGGTTCCTTTTGTTCGTCAACGGCCGCAGCGCATCAGTGCGGCAAGGCTGGAGGCCAGTTGTTCCAGTGCGTTGAGATTGTGGACCGCGAGCATCGCGTCCGCATGGCGGTGCAGCACCGCGGCCCCGCGCGCCAGCGGGGCATAGCCTTCGTAGCGCAACAACGGATTGAGCCACAGCACGCGCCGCGAATGGCGCTTGAGCCACAGCAGCTCGCGCTCCAGCATCTCGGGCTCGCCGGTGTCCAGGCCGTCGCTGATCACCAGCACGAGGGTGCGACGGCCCGTCAAGCGGCGCGCATGGTGCCGGTGCAGCTCGGCCAGCGACGTGCCCAGGCGCGTGCCGCCGGCGAAATCGGCAATGGCCGCGCCGGCGGCCCCCAGCATGGCGTCGGTGTCGGCGATGCGAAAGGCCGGCGTCAGGTCGGTCAGCTGGGTGCCGAAGGCGAACACGTCGCGGCGGCCGGCGTGGCGCGTCGCCGCGTGCAGGAAGGCCAGCAGCAGGCGCGCATAGCGCTCCATCGAGCCCGAGACGTCGATCAGCACCAGCAGGGGCAACGGCTGCGTGCGCCGCGCGAGGCGCGGCAGGCGCACCATCTCGCCGCCGTGGCGGCCCGCCTCGTGCCAGACGCCCGGCCAGTTCATGCGCGAATGGGCGCCGGCGTTGCCGGCCGCGTGCAGGCGGCGCGCGGCGATGGTGGGCACCGGCAGTGCGACATCGCGCGCCAGGCGCTCCACCAGTCGGTACTCGGCGGCGCCCAGGGCGTTGAAGTCGGCATGGTGCATGCGCTGGCGGTCGCTGGCGGTCATGGCCGCGTCGAAGTCCACCTCGCGCTCGGTCTGCGCGGCCTGCACCGTCTCGCGCGGCGCGGCGAGCGCCTCGCGCACCCGAGGCCGGCGCTTCGAGGGCTCGGCCTTTCCCTCGGCGCTCGGCAGCATCTGCGCAAGCAGCTTGGCGGCGAGTTCGGGGTCGCGGAACCAGGCATCGAAGAGCTCGCGGAAGACCCCGCGGTCCTGTTCGCGGCTGATCATCACGGCTTCCATCGCGGCGGCAAGATCGAGCCGGCTTTCGACGCCGACGAGCATCGCGGCCTCGGCCGCGAGCGCGATGCGGGCCGAATCGGTACGCACGCCGGCACGCCGCAATGCGCGGCCGAAGCCGGCCATGTTGTCGGCCAGCTTGCCGCGGCGGGCGTCACCGAGCTGCTGCATTCATGTCCCCGCCTCTTCGCCTTTCAACAGATCGGCGGCGAGCTCGTGCGTCAGCGCCGCGACGTCATCGCGCTGCTTGAAGAGGATGCCCGCGGTGTCGACCACGACCTCGGGATCGAGGGCCAAGGTGTCCAGCGCCACGAGGGCGCGTGCCCATTCGACGCTCTCGGCGATGCCGGGTGCGCGCTGGAAGGCATTCGCGAAGGGCGCGCTGCGCAGCGCCGCGACGAAGGCCGCGACCTGCTCCGAGAGGCGCTCGCTGGCGCCGGGCGCCTGCGCGCGCACGATCGCAAGTTCGCGATCGCGCTCGGGATAGTCCAGCCAGTGGTAGAGACAGCGGCGCTTGACCGCATCGTTGAGCTCGCGCGTGCGATTGCTGGTGAGCAGCGTGACCGGCGGCACCAGCGCGCGCACGGTGCCCAGCTCGGGAATGCTGACCTGGTACTCGCCGAGGTATTCGAGCAGGAAGGCCTCGAAGGGCTCGTCGGCACGATCGACCTCGTCGATCAGCAGCACAGCGCCAGGCGCCGGCGCCTGCAGGGCTTGCAGGAGCGGCCGGCGGATCAGGTAGTGCGGCTGGTAGACCTCGGCCTCGACATCGCGCGCGGCGCCATGCGCCTCGACCGCGCGCATGTGCAGCAGCTGCGCCGCGTAGTTCCATTCGTAGAGCGCCTCGCGCTGCTCCAGGCCGTCGTAGCACTGCAGGCGCAGCAGCTCGCGCCGCAAGGCGGTCGACAGCGCCTTGGCCAGCTCGGTCTTGCCCACGCCGGGCTCGCCCTCCAGCAGCAGCGGGCGCTGCAGCTTGAGCGCGAGAAACACCGCCGTTGCCAGCCGCCGATCGGCGTAGTAGCCCGCGCCTTCCAGCGCCTGCACGACCGCGTCGATGGTCGGGAACGGGGAGGTCGTGGCAAGCGTGGCAGGCGTGGCTTCGGTCATCCGGACAGCTTAGCCCAGCGCCTTGCGCACTGCGCGCTGCGTCAACACGCTGATCAGATTGGCCCGATAGGCGGCCGTCGCATGCAGGTCGCTGTTGAGCTCGCTCGAATCGATCTTCACGCCAGCGGCCGCCTCGGGCGTGAAGCTGTTGCCGAGCGCCTCTTCGAGCCCCTTGTGCCGGAACACGCCATTGCCCGCGCCGGTGACGGCCACGCGCACGCCGCTGTCGCCCTGGGTCACGAAGATGCCGACCAGCGGGAAGTTGGAAGCCTTCTGGCGCAGCTTCTCGTAGGCCGCGCGCTTCGGGATCGGGAAGCGGACCGCGGTGATCAGCTCGCCCTCCTCCAGCGCGGTCGCGAACAGGCCCTGGAAGAAGTCGTCGGCCGCGATCTCGCGCTTGTTGCTGGTGATGACGGTGGCGCCCGAGCCCAGCACGGCGCTCGGGTAGCAGGCCGATGGATCGTTGTTGGCGAGCGAGCCGCCGATGGTGCCCATGGCACGCACCTGGCGGTCGCCGATGTGGTCGGCCAGCCAGGCCAGGGCCGGGAAGGCGGCCTTGATCTCCGCGTTGGCGCCGACATCGAGATGGCGCGTCATCGCGCCGATCACGAAGGCATTGCCTTCCTTCTTGATGCCGGTCAGTTCCTTGATTCCGCCGAGGTCGATCAGTTGCTCGGGCGCCGCGAGGCGCAGCTTCATCGAGGCCAGCAGGGTCTGGCCGCCGGCCAGCAGCTTGCCGCCGGCCGCGGCCAGCCTGGCCGCGTCCGCCACGGTGGTGGGACGTTCGAGGGTGAAGGCGTACATGTTCGATTTCCTCCTGGGGTCAGGGCGCCGGGCGGCCCTGGGTGCTGGCGGTCAAGGGCGCCTGCTGCGGTTCCTGCGTGGGGCTCACGCTGCCCTTCTGGATGGCTTCCCACACGCGGTGGGGCGACGCAGGCATGTCGAAGTCCTTCACGCCCAGCGGCGCCAGCGCGTCGAGCACCGCGTTGATCAGCGCCGGCGGCGAGCCGATGGCGCCGGCCTCGCCGCAGCCCTTGGTGCCCAGCGGATTGTGGGTGCAAGGCGTGCAGGTGGTGTCGAGCTTGAACATCGGGAAATCTTCGGCGCGCGGCATGGCGTAGTCCATGAAGCTGCCGGTCAGCAGCTGGCCGCTTTCGTTGTCGTAGACGCAGTTCTCCATCAGCGCCTGGCCCAGGCCCTGCACGATGCCGCCGTGCACCTGGCCCTCGACGATCAGCGGGTTGATGATGGTTCCGAAGTCGTCCACGGCGGTGAAGCGGTCGACCTTCACCTGGCCGGTCTCCTTGTCCACCTCCACCTCGCAGATGTAGGTGCCGCCCGGGAAGGTGAAGTTGGTCGGGTCGTAGAAGGCGGTCTCGTCCAGGCCCGGCTCCAGCTTGTCGAGCGGGTAGTTGTGCGGCACGTAGGCCGTCAGCGCCACCTGGCCGAAGGGGATCTTCTTGTCGGTGCCCTTGATGGTGAACTCGCCGTTGGCGAACTCCACGTCGGCATCGCTGGCCTCCAACAGGTGGGCGGCGATCTTCTTGGCCTTGGTCTCGATCTTGTCGAGCGCCTTCATGATCGCGGCGCCGCCGACCGAGATCGAGCGCGAGCCGTAGGTGCCCATGCCGAAGGGCACGCGGCCGGTGTCGCCGTGCACCACGTCCACGTTCTCGACCGGGATGCCGAGCCGCGCGGCGACCACCTGCGCGAAGGTGGTCTCGTGGCCCTGCCCATGGCTGTGCGAGCCGGTGAAGACAGTCACGCTGCCGGTGGGATGCACGCGGATCTCGCCGCATTCGAACAGGCCCGCGCGCGCGCCGAGCGCACCCGCGATGTTGGAAGGTGCGATGCCGCAAGCCTCGATGTAGCTCGAGTAGCCGATGCCGCGCAGCTTGCCCTGCGCCTCGCTCGCCTTCCTGCGCTCCGCGAAGCCCGCCACCTCGGCCAGTTCCTTCGCCTTGTCCATCGAGGCGTGGAAGTCGCCCGTGTCGTACTGCAACGCGACGGGCGTCTGGTAGGGGAACTCGGTGATGAAGTTGCGCTTGCGGATCTCGTCCTGGCCCAGGTTCATCTCCCAGGCGCAGCGCGAGACCAGGCGCTCGAGCAGGTAGGTCGCCTCGGGCCGGCCCGCGCCGCGGTAGGCATCGACCGGCGCCGTGTTGGTGAACCAGGCATCCACCTCCACGTAGATCTGCGGCGTGGTGTACTGGCCCGCCAGCAGCGTGGCATACAGGATGGTCGGCACCGCGGTCGAGAAGGTCGACAGGTAGGCGCCCAGGTTGGCGTCGGTGTGCACGCGCAGGGCGAGGAACTTGCCGTCCTTGTCCATCGCCATCTCGGCGTGGCTCACGTGGTCGCGGCCATGCGCGTCGGACAGGAAGCACTCGGCGCGCTCGCCGGTCCACTTGATGCTGCGGTTGAGCTGCTTCGCGGCCCAGGTCAGCGCCACGTCCTCGGCGTACAGGAAGATCTTGGAGCCGAAGCCGCCGCCCACGTCGGGCGCGATCACCCGCACCTTGTGCTCGGGCAGGCCCAGCACGAAGGCCGTCATCAGCAGCCGCTCCACATGCGGGTTCTGGTTGGCGACGTAGAGCGTGTACTCGTCGTTGGCGCGGTTGTAGCTGCCAATCGCGACGCGCGGCTCCAGCGGGTTGGGCACCAGCCGGTTGTTGACGAGGTCCAGCTTCGTCACGTGCGCTGCCTTGGCGAAGACCGCATCGACCTGCGCCTTGTCGCCGAGCGCCCACTTGTAGCACTGGTTGTCGGGCGCCGCGTCATGGAGGGTGACGCCGCCGGCCTTCTTCGCGGCGTCCGCCACGCTCACCAGCGCCGGCAGCACCTCGTAGTCGACCTCGATCGCCTCGGCGGCGTTCTTGGCCTGCTCCACCGTATCGGCCACCACGATCGCCACGTGGTCGCCCACATAGCGCACCTTTCCGATGGCAAGGATGGGGTGCGGCGGCTCCTTCATCGGCGTGCCGTCGGGGTTGTTGATGAGCCAGCCGCAGGGCAGCCCGCCCATCTTGCCCTCGATGTCCTTGCCGGTGAAGATGCCCGCTACGCCGGGCATCTTCGAGGCCGCAGTGGTGTCGATGGACTTGATCGCCGCATGCGCATGCGGCGAGCGCAGGAACACGGCGTGGGACTGGTTGGCCAGGTTCACGTCGTCGGTGTACTGGCCGGCGCCGATGAGGAAGCGGTAATCTTCCTTGCGCCTGAGTGCCTCGCCGATGTGCGGCAGCTTCGCGAAGTCGGGTGCGCCCATGGTGGTGCTCCTTATGCCGCCGCCGAGGCCTGGGCCGGCGCGGCCGCCATGGCCTCGCCGCCCATTTGCACGGCCTTGACGATGTTCTGGTAGCCGGTGCAGCGGCAGAGATTGCCGTCCAGCAGCTCGCGGATCTCGGTCTCGCTCGCCTTGGGGTGGTGGGTGCACAGGTCGATCGCGCTCATCACCATGCCCGGGGTGCAGAAGCCGCATTGCAGGCCGTGGCATTCCTTGAAGGCGGCCTGCATCGGATGCAGCGTGCCGTCGGGCTGCGCGACGCCCTCGATGGTGGTGATCTGGGCGCCGGCCACCTGCGCCACAAGCACGTTGCACGACTTGACCGCGCGGCCATCGACCAGGATCGTGCAGGCGCCGCACTGCGCCGTGTCGCAGCCGACGTGGGTGCCCGTGAGGTGGAGGTGCTCCCGGATCGCTTGCACCAGGAAGGTGTTGGGGGGCGCATCGACCGTGACCGCGCGGCCGTTGACCGTGAATGGAACCTGCATGTGGCTGTCTCCGTAGGGTGATGGCTGAGAGGCTGAGCAACTGGAATGTTGGCTGCGGGCCCGGGCCATCACCCTAGGCAAAACCCTAGGCGCTTGCGGCTCTCCCTTGAAATTCTCAAAATGAAACATGCTGCTGCCCGGCAGCCCCTCACCATGCGTCGATGGCGACGCCCTCCATCACGATGACCATCTCTTCCGCGCCCCTGCCCGAACGCTCGCTCGCCATTGCCCAGGCGCGGCGCCAATGGATCGAGGGCGAACCGGCCGGCGCACGCGGTGCCCGCATCGAACCCTGGCTGGTGCGCTCCTGGCAACGCTGCCTCGCGGTGGGCCACCGGCCGCAGCACCGGGTGAGCTTCGATCCGGTCACGCGCCAGGCAATCCATCGCGTGGCGGAGCGCAACCAGGCCCTGCTCGCGGCCGCGCGGCCGGTACTGGCGCGGCTCTCGCGCGCCATCGCCGACACCCGCTACTTCGCCATCCTGACCGACGCCGAAGGCATCGTGATCGAGGTCGGCGCGCTGCCCGGCGGCAGCGACCCGACGGACCGCCATGCGCGCAACATCGCGCGCGTGGGCGTCGACCTCTCGGAGCGCGCGGTCGGCACCACCGCCATCGGGGCCGTGCTGGCCGAGCACGAGTCCGTGTGGCTGCACCGCGGCGAGCACTTCTTCGAGGACACCGGCATCTACAGCTGCGCGGGCGCCCCGCTGTTCGGCCCGCAGGGGGAATGCATCGGCATGCTGGACCTGACCGGCGTGCAGGTGGCAGAGCGCCCCGAGCTGCGGCACCTGGCTGAGCAGTCGGCGCACAGCATCGAGAACGCGATGGTGCACAACCACCCATGCGCACTGCGCCTGCGCCTGGACTGGCCGGGCTACGGCGCCGGGCCTGGCAGCGAAGGCCTTCTCTGCATCGATGCCGACGGCCGCGTCACGGCCAGCAATACGGCGGCGCGCCAGATGCTGCACCAGCCAACGGGCGCGCTGGCCACGCCGCACTGCAGCGACCTGTTCGCGCTGCCGCCGCAGATGCTGTTCGACGCGGCACGCCGCGGCGATGCGGTGCTGGAGGTGCCGCTGTGGTCCGGCCTGCGCGTGCAGGCGAGGCCGCAGCTCGCCGACGGCGTGCCGTTGCCGCACGCAGCGAGCCCGGAACGCCCGCGGCTGCGCGATGTAGAGACGGCGCTGATCCGCCGTGCCGTCGACGACGCACGCGGCAACGTGGCCGAGGCGGCGCGGGCGCTGGGCATCAGCCGCGCGACCGTCTATCGCAAGCTGGGCCGGGGGCGGGGTCCAAGGCTGCATGAGCCGCACGGCCGCTCCGAAGGCTCATAGCACCGCAGCCGAAGGCGAAGGTACTCCAGTAAGCCGCACGGCTGCTCGGCGCCTCGTCGGCCAAGACCGACGCCAGCGCCCGAAATCCCCGCGCAAGCGCGAGCGCGCCGACCCTTCCAGAATCACGACATGAACACAAGCTACGCAAGCGTCGAGCCCTCCCGCGAAGAGGTCGACGGTCTCCCCGGTTCCACAATCGTGGAGTTCGGCGCTCCCTGGTGCGGCATCTGCAAGGCTGCGCAGCCGCTGATCGCCAAGGCGCTCGCCGGCGCGGGGCCGCTGCGCCACCTCAAGATCGAGGACGGCAGCGGCCGGCCGCTGGGCCGCTCCTTCGGCGTCAAGCTCTGGCCCACGCTGATCTTCCTGCGCGACGGCCGTGAGGTGGGGCGGCTGGTGCGGCCCACCAGCGTGAACGCGATCTCGGACGAGCTCCACCGCCTCGCCCAGCCTGCCTAGGGTATCGCTCCCTCTCCTGCGGGAGAGGTTGGGGTGAGTGAGAGCACCGGGCCTGCGAACCCGACGCTGCTTCAGTCGGCTTTCCGCGCCTTTTCGTAGACCCGCGGCTGCGTCAGCACCTCGTGGCGCAGCGCATCCTCGAGCTCGGCCTCGGTCATGAGTCCGCGCCTGAGAACCACCTCGCGCACATTGGTCCCGTTGGCGTAGGCTTCGGCGGCAACCTCCGTCGCCTCCTTGTAGCCGATGATCGGATTGAGCGCGGTGACCAGCGCGATCGAGCGCTCGATGCTCTCGCGCAGCCGGTCCGGGTTGGCGGTGATGCCCTTCACGCACAGGTCGGCCAGCGTCGTGCAGCCGTTGGTCAAATGCTTGAAGCTGCGGAACAGCGCGCTGGCAATGATCGGCTCGAAGGCATTGAGCTGCAGCTGCCCGCCCTCGGCCGCGAAGGTCACGGTCAGGTCATTGCCGAACACCTCGAAGCAGATCTGGTTCATCACTTCCGGGATCACCGGATTGACCTTGCCCGGCATGATCGAGGAGCCGGCCTGCATCGGCGGCAGGTTGATCTCGCCGAAGCCCGAGCGCGGCCCGCTGGAGAGCAGCCGCAGGTCGTTGCAGGTTTTCGACAGCTTGACCGCGATGCGCTTCAGCACACCCGACAGCTGCACGAAGGCGCCGCAATCCTGCGTCGCCTCGATCAGGTTGGGCGCCGTGGAAAGGTCGAGCCCGGTGATCGCGCGCAGCGCCGCCAGCGCCTTGCCCACGTACTGCGGATGGGCGGTGATGCCGGTGCCGATGGCCGTGGCGCCGAGGTTGATCTCGCGGATCAGCGCCGAGGCTTCGGTCAGGCGGGCGATGTCTTCCTCCAGCATGACCGCGTAGGTCGAAAACTCCTGGCCCAGCGTCATGGGCACAGCGTCCTGCAGCTGGGTGCGGCCGATCTTGAGCAGGTGCGCGAACTCCGTGGCCTTGGCGGCGAAGGCATCGCGCAGATGCGCCATGGCCGCCAGCAGGCGCTCGATCGCGAAGCAGGTCGCAACGCGGATCGCCGTCGGGTACACGTCGTTGGTGCTCTGCGCCATGTTGACGTGCTCGTTGGGGTGCAGGTACTGGTACTCGCCGCGCTGGTGGCCCAGGATTTCCAACGCGCGGTTGCAGACCACCTCGTTGGCGTTCATGTTGGTGGAGGTGCCCGCGCCGCCCTGGATCACGTCGACCACGAACTGGTCGTGCAGCGCGCCGTGGCGGATCTCCTCGCAGGCCGCCACAATGGCATCGCGCAGCTCGGGGGGCAGCAGCCCAAGCTCGGCGTTGGCCTGCGCCGCCGCTTCCTTGACGGAGGCCAGCGCGATCAACAGCTCCGGGAACGCCGAGATGGTGGTCCCCGAGATCTGGAAGTTCTCCTTGGCGCGCAGCGTGTGGACGCCGTAATAGGCCTCGGCTGGGACCTCGCGGTCACCCAGCAGGTCGTGTTCGATGCGGAACTTGCTCATGCTTGCTTCCTTCCTTGTTGGTGCGACCGGTCTTGCTTCGGGGTTGCACCGGAGTGTGCGCTCAACGCGCTTCGCCGCAAAGCCGGACCCGGACCCGGCGCATTCACGGGCGGGCGTGTCACAAGCGCGTGCCGCCGCGCGTCTTGAGTGCATGGAGGGCCGCATGGGGTGGCGCTCCGCATCCCTTTCCAAGGAACATCTCATGACGCACGTTGCCCGCATCCCCTTCCACCAGCTCGCCCCCAAGGCCTTCCAGTCCCTGCTCACCCTCTCCGGCGCGGTCCGCAAGGACCTGCTGGGCCATCGGCTCTACGACCTCGTGCTGCTGCGCGTGTCGCAGATCAACGGCTGCGCCTTCTGCATCGACATGCACTGGCGCGACCTGATCAAGCAGGACCTCGACGCGCGCCATCTCAACGCACTGGCCGGGTGGCGCGAGGCGCCCTTCTTCACCGAGCGCGAGCGCGCGGCGCTGGCCTGGGCCGAGATCGTCACCGCCATCCCGCACCGGGACCCGAGCGACGAGGAGTTCGCCAAGCTGAAGGCACAGTTCTCCGACGAGGAGATCGCCGAGCTCGGCTTCACCATCGCGGTGATCAACGCCTGGAACCTGCTCAACGTGAGCTTCCGCAACCCGGTGCCGGAAAGGGCCTGAAGAGCCCGGCGCTCTCCGGGCGCCGCATGCGGAACCGCGGCCATGGGCTCTACGATCGGCCCATGGCCACCCTTTCCCCCGATGCGTCCCAGCCGGCGCGGCTGCAGCACCTGGACGCGCTGCGCGGCTTCGCGCTGGCGGGCATCCTGATCGTCAACATCGCCTCCTTCGCCTCCGCCTACTACATCGCGGCCGTGCCCGATCCGCTGTTCGCCCGGCCTGCCGACCGCGCCGCGCGATGGCTGGTGGCCTTCCTGTTCGAGACCAAGTTCTACCTGCTCTTTTCCTTCCTCTTCGGCTACAGCTTCACCTTGCAGATGAGCGCGGCCGGGCACAGCCGCGCGGCCTTCGTGCCGCGCATGCTGCGCCGGCTGTGCGGGCTCGCAGTCATCGGCCTGGCACACGCGGTCTGGCTCTATCACGGGGACATCCTGTGCGTCTATGCCGTGCTGGGGCTGGTGCTCCTGGCCGCACGCGGCCAGAGCGAGCGTCAGGCGCTGCGCCGCGCCTGCTTCCTCACCGTGCTGCCGGCGATCACCCTGATCGTGCTGGGCTGGTTGCAGCTGCGCGCCGGCGAGTTCACGGATCTCGCCGGTGCCCTCGCGCGGGCGCAGGTCGCGCAGCAGGCCTGGCTGGGCTCGCCCGCCGATGTGGTCGCGCAGCGCCTGCGCGAGTGGCGCAACAGCTGGTGGGTGCTGGTGCTGGTCCAGGGACCGTGCGCGTTGGCCATGTTCATGGCCGGCTTCGCGGCGGGACAGCGCCGCGTCTTCGCGCACCTCGATGCCTGGCGCAGCCTCTGGCCGCGCCTGGCCGCCTGGGGCCTGGCCGTGGGAGTGCCGGGCGCGGTGTTCTATGCCAATGCCACGGTGTGGGGCGCCGGTTCCGGCCGGGACATCCTGGGCCTGGGCGTGAGCCTCCTGACCGCCCCCTTCCTCAGCGCCGCCTACGTGGCCCTCGCGCTGATGCTGTTCCAGCGCGATGCAGGCGTGCGCGTCGTTCGCGCACTGGCGCCCGCCGGGCGCATGGCGCTGTCCAACTACCTGCTGCAGTCGCTCGCGTGCTCGCTGATCTTCACTGGCTATGGGCTCGGCCTCATGGGCCGGGTCTCGCCGGGGTCGAGCGTGCTGATCGCGCTGGGCCTCTTCGCCGGCCAGATGGCGGCGAGCGCCTGGTGGCTGCGCCGATTCGCCTACGGCCCGGTGGAATGGGTCTTGCGCGCGCTGACCATCGGCGGCTGGCCGGCAATGCGCAGGACGGCGCAGCGCACGGTGCGCTGAGGCTCAGGCGACGCCGCGCACCAGCTTCACCAGCCTCTCCAGGGTCTTGAGCGCCGTCTCCGACGTCGCGTCGAACTGCGCGTGCGCGATCGCGCCGTCGACCGCCAGCGCGATCAACTGGGCGTCTCTTGCGCGCTGGCGCGAGGGCGGCAGCAGCTTCTCGATTTCGGTGGTCATCGCGAGCTTGTGGTCGCGCGCGATCTCCAGCACCTCCGGCAGCGCACCGCCCAGCTCGCCCACGCTGTTGAGAAATGCGCAGCCGCGAAAGCCCGGGTCCGAGAACCACTCGCGCAGGGCCGGCACGAGCGCATCGGCTCCCTTGCTCCCGGCGGCGCCGTGACGCTGGAGCGCATCGACGAACCAGGCCATCCAGCGCTCGTGGCGATAGGCCAGGAAGGCGCGAACCAGCTCGTTCTTGCTCGGAAAGTGCCGGTAGAAGGTGAGCTTCGCCACACCCGACTCGGCAATCACGCGGTCGATGCCGGTGGCACGGATGCCCTCGCTGTAGAAAAGGTCGTGCGCGGTCAGCAGGATGCGGTCGCGGGCTGGAAGCTCCTGGCGCTGCGGAAGTTGTGCGGTCGGCATGCGAGGCATTGTAGACAGCTCTGTCTACCTGGGCTAGACTGGGCATGTAGACAGTTCTGTCTACTCCGTACATCCCACCTCCTTCAATCAGGAACTCGCCATGGAAACCCGCCCGCCCCTGCCGCCCTTCACGCTCGAAACCGCCACCCAAAAGGTCCGCCTGGCCGAGGACGGCTGGAACTCGCGCGACCCAGCCCGCGTGGCGCTGGCCTACAGCGAGGGCACGCGCTGGCGCAATCGCGCCGAGTTCCCGGTCGGTCGCGCTGCCGCGCAGGCCCTGCTCGAACGCAAGTGGGCGCGCGAGCTGGACTATCGCCTGATCAAGGAGCTGTGGGCCTTCGGCGGCCCGCGCATCGCGGTGCGCTTCGCCTACGAATGGCACGACGATGCGGGCAACTGGTTCCGCAGCTACGGCAACGAGAACTGGGAGTTCAACGACGCCGGCCTGATGACGCACCGCCACGCGAGCATCAACGACCTGCCGATCAAGGAGAGCGAGCGCAAGTTCTTCTGGCCGCTGGGGCGGCGGCCGGACGAGCATCCGGGGCTGAGCGACCTGGGGCTTTGAACTGACGGAACAGCCCGCCGCAATGTTTTCACGCCATCGGCCCGGTGCGAGCGGTCCTGTGGTTGGATGCGCCCCGGCCCAGATCCATGTGGGCAATGGGAAGCCCTATCCCGGCAACGCCACCACCACGGCCGCCTCGTCGACCGTTGCCAGCACGCGCTGCCGCGCACGCAGCCCCGAGCCGCCGGGCGCGAAGCCGACGAGCTGCAGTCCGCCTTCGAGCGCCATCGCGATCTCGTCCCCGTCCTCCCCGCGCGACACGCCCTGCACCACGCCGGCAAGCTGGTTGCCGCGGGCCCGGCGCGGCTCGGCGGCACGGGCGATGCGCACCGCCGTCGCCTTGCACAACGCAATCGCCTCCATGCCTTCGGCCAGGTCCAGGAGCTCGGCGCTCTCCTGCGTGATCCGCGCAGCCATGGGCTGCACGCCGCCCAGCAGGAGCTGCACGCGGACGATGCGGCCTGTGGATTCGATCGACTGCACGGTCGCCGGCAGCTGGTTGCGCATGCTCGTGCGAATGGCCAGCCGCGCTACCGCCGATCCCGCACCCACCGGCCCGCCACGCGAGTGGACCTCGCGGCGCGCCCGCGCCAGCGCGTCGGCCAGCTCGAGCAGATGAGTGCCATGCGCAGTGAGCGAGGCTCCCCCACCGCCAGCACCGCCCACCGCCCGCTCCACCAGCGGCACGCCGGCCAGGTTGGTGAGCGTCGCGACCGCCTGCCACGCGGCCTTGTAGCTCACTGCAGCCTCGCGCGCGGCTTGCGAGATGCTGCCCGTGCGGCCGATGCCGCGCAGGATGTCGATGCGCTTGTCGCTCATGCCGTGGCCGAGCGCGTCGCCGAAGCGGGGAGATGCCATGCGCGGCATTGTGCCGCCGGGCCTTACACTTTCGCTATTCCTTCGATGAATAGCGAAAGATGACCTGCACCTCCCCGCTCTCGCGTTCGCTCGCTGCCCTGCTCGCGCTGGCCGCATCGCTGGCCGCCCACGCGGCCGAGGTCCAGGTCGCCGTCGCGGCCAACTTCGCCGGACCGATGAAGGTGCTGGCTGCCGACTTCGAGAAAGCGACGGGCCACAAGGCGGTCCTCTCCTCGGGCTCGACGGGCAAGTTCTACGCACAGATCCGGAGCGGTGCGCCCTTCGATGTCTTCCTGGCAGCCGATGCCGAGTCGCCGGCCAAGCTCGATAGGGAAAGCGCGACCGTGCCGGGCAGCCGCTTCACCTACGCGACCGGCAAGCTGGTGCTGTGGTCGGCCCGGCCCGACCTGGTGGACGCCAAGGGCGAGGTGCTCGAGCGCGGGCAGTTCGCGCACATCGCGCTTGCCGCGCCCAAGCTCGCGCCCTACGGGGCGGCAGCCGTCGAGACGATGACGCGGCTGGGCGTGCTCGCCCGGCTGGAGCCGAAGTTCGTGCAGGGCGAGAGCATCGGCCAGGCCTTCGGCTTCGTTTCCAGCGGCAATGCGGAGCTCGGCTTCGTCGCGCTGTCGCAGGTGTCGGAGAACGGCAAGCTCAAGAGCGGCTCGGCCTGGATCGTGCCGGCCGAGCTGCACAGCCCGATCCGTCAGGACGCGGTGCTGCTGGCCCGCGGCAAGGACAATGCGGCCGCCGTGGCGCTCGTGGCCTTCCTCAAGTCCGACGCCGCCAAGGCGGTGATCCGATCCTTCGGCTACGGCGTCTAGGAACGGCGTCCACACATGCTCACCGCCGCCGACCTGGCCGCCATCGTCCTCACGCTCAAGCTGGCGGCACTCACCACGCTGATCCTGCTGCTGCTGGGCACGCCCCTGGCGTGGTGGCTGGCGCGCACGCGCTCGGCCTGGAAGAGCCCCGTCGGCGCGCTGGTGGCCCTGCCGCTGGTGCTGCCGCCCACCGTGCTGGGCTTCTATTTCCTGGTGACGATGGGGCCGAACGGGCCGATCGGCGCCTTCACCCAATGGCTGGGCGTTGGCCTGCTGCCCTTCAGCTTCGCGGGGCTGGTGATCGGCTCGGTGCTGTATTCGATGCCCTTCGTGGTGCAGCCGATCCAGAACGCGTTCGAGGCCATGGGCAGCGAACCGCTGGAGGCGGCGGCGACGCTGCGGGCCTCGCCGGTGGACCGCTTCTTCAGCGTGGCCCTGCCGCTCGCGCGGCCCGGCTATCTCACGGCCGTGGTGATGGGCTTCGCGCACACGGTGGGCGAGTTCGGCGTGGTGCTGATGATCGGCGGCAACATCCCCGAGAAGACGCGCGTGGTGTCGGTGCAGATCTACGACCACGTCGAAGCGCTGGAGTACGCGCAGGCGCACTGGCTGGCCGGCGGCATGGTGGTCTTCTCCTTCCTCGTGCTGCTGGCGCTCTACGCGCTCAATCCCACCGGGCGGCGGCGATGAGCGATGCGGCGGGCATGGGCGTGCAGGCGCGCCTGAAGGTCGAGCACCCCGGCTTCTCGCTCGAGGTCGCGCTGGCGCTGCCGGGCCGCGGCGTGAGCGCGCTCTTCGGGCCCTCGGGCTGCGGCAAGACCACTTGCCTGCGCGCCATCGCGGGGCTGCAGCCGACGGCCGGCGGCTCGGTGGTGGAGATCAACGGCGAGCGCTGGCAGGACGACACGGTCTTCGTGCCGACGCATCGGCGCGCGCTGGGCTACGTGTTCCAGGAGACGCGTCTCTTCGCGCACCTCGACGTGCGGCGCAATCTCGAATACGGCATGAAGCGGGTCGCGGCCGCGCAGCGCCGGGTTCCGGTGATGCAGGCGGTGGAGCTGCTGGGCATCGGCCACCTGCTGGCCCGCCGGCCCGACACGCTCTCGGGCGGCGAGCGCCAGCGCGTGGGCATCGCACGTGCACTGGCCACCAGCCCGCGGCTGCTGCTCATGGACGAGCCCCTCGCCTCGCTCGACCTGCAGCGCAGGCGCGAGATCCTGCCCTACCTCGAGCGGCTCCATGCCGAGCTCGACATCCCGGTCATCTACGTGAGCCACGCGCCGGACGAGGTCGCGCGCCTGGCCGATCACCTGGTGCTGATGGAGGGCGGGCGCGTGGTCGCCAGCGGCCCGGCCCCTGCACTGATGACACGGCTCGATCTGCCGCTGGCGCACGGCGACGCGGCCGGCGCACTCGTCGAGGCCAGCGTCACGGGTTCCGATGCGGCCTTCGGCCTGACGCAGCTCGCGTTCGCCGGAGGCACGCTGTGGCTGCCGCACGGCGGCGCGCGCCTCGGCCAGGCCGTGCGGGTGCGCATCCAGGCGCGCGACGTGAGCCTCACGCTCACGCCCCATGCCGACAGCAGCGTGCTCAACATCCTGCCCGCGACGGTGACCGATCTCGCGGAGGACGGCCCCGCGCAGGTCATGGTGGGGCTGGATGCCGGCGGCGCTCGCCTGCTCGCGCGCATCACGCGCAAGTCGGCCGCGCTGCTGCGCCTTCGCGAGGGCACCGCCGTGCATGCGCAGGTGAAGGGCGTGGCCATCGTCGAGTGATGTCGCGGTCCGTCACGCGCCGACCGGCACCTTGTCCAGGAAGCCCGTCACCGAGCGCAGCTTGCCGGACTCGAGCTGCGCGAAGTCCGTGCCCACGACCAGGTCCTCGGCACCGCTCGGGCCCAGCGTCCACGAGAAGCGCAGGTGCTCGCCATGCGCGTCGGGCTGGCCCTTGAGCTTGAAGCGGAAGCCCGGATAGCGCTGGTGCACGGCGCCGACCAGCGCGCTGATCTGCGCGTGGCCGTTGCCCTGCATCAGCGGGTCGACGTAACGCGCGTCGGGGCTCCAGTGGGCCTCGAGCAGCTTCAGGCGGCGCTCGGCGTCGGTCTCGTTCCAGACGGCGATGTACTGTTCGGCGATGCGCGCGGCATCGGGTGCGGCGGTGTTCATGGTGACAACTCCTTTTCGTCTTCAGGCCCGCAACGGCGCGGGGTGAGCGAATGGTTGCAGCGGGCGCGCCGCGGGTCGATGACGTGGGAGGTCATGGGCGGTTGGCACCGTCGCTGTGTCCTTGCTGCGGCAACGGCACCTTCGCCCGGCGAGGCCGCGCACGGCGCACTACCATGCAGGGCAGTTCTTGAACGGAGCAGGTCATGAGGATCGCGGTGATGGGTGCGGGTGCGGTGGGTTGCTACTACGGCGGAATGCTGGCGCGCGCGGGGCATTCGGTGGTGCTGATCGGGCGGCCGCAGCATGTGGAGGCGATCCGCCGCGACGGCCTGCTGCTGGACACGCAGTCCTTCCAGGAGCGCGTGCCGCTGGAGGCCAGCACCGAGGTCGATGCGGTGCGCGATGCCGGGCTGGTCCTCTTCTGCGTGAAGTCCACCGACACCGAGAGCGCCGCGGCGGCGATGCGGCCGCACCTGGCGCCGGATGCGCTGGTGCTCACGCTGCAGAACGGCGTCGACAACGCGACGCGCCTGCAGGCCGCCCTGGCGCAGGAGGTCGCCGCGACGGTCGTCTACGTGGCCACCGAGATGGCCGGGCCGGGCCATGTCAAGCACCACGGGCGCGGCGAGCTGGTCATCGCACCCTCGGCCAGGAGCGCCGAGATCGCCGAGCTGCTGATCGCCGCCGGCGTGCCCACGCAGGTCTCCGACAACGTGACGGGCGCACTCTGGGCCAAGCTGATCCTCAATTGCGCCTACAACGCCATCTCGGCGATCACGCAATTGCCCTATGGCCGCCTGTCGCAGGGCGAAGGCGTGCAGGCCGTGATGGCCGACGTGGTGCGCGAATGCCTGGCCGTGGCCGAGGCCGGCGGCGTGGCCGTGCCGGGCGACACCTGGGCGGCCGTGCAGCGCATCGCCGAGACCATGCCCGCGCAGTTCTCCTCCACCGCGCAGGACCTGGCGCGCGGCAAGCGCAGCGAGATCGACCACCTCAACGGCTACGTGCTGCGCCAGGGCGAGGCGCTGGGCGTTGCGACGCCGGTCAATCGCGTGCTGCACACGCTGGTCAAGCTGCTCGAGGCGCGCGCCGCGGCTGCGGGCTGAAAGCGCCCGCTCGGCCAAGCTCGGATTTTTCCTTCATCGAGGCGGGCCGTCGTCCGCCTGCTGCGCGACGGCTGCACAGCCAGTGTCGAGGCGTCGACGAGCCCGCCTTCCATGATCACCATGCCGAATGCCACACCCCTGCACCGCCTCGCGCTTCGCGACGCCCACGGCGATTTCCGGGTCGTGATCGAGGCCAACCAGGGCTCGCGCAACAAGCTCAAGTACGACCCGGAACGGGCCATGATGGAGCTCCATCACGTGCTGCCGCTCGGCGTGTCCTTTCCCTACGACTTCGGCTTCCTCCCGAGCACCCGGGGCGCCGATGGCGACCCGCTCGACGCGCTGGTGCTGATGGACGAATCGGTGCCGCCTGGCGCGGTGGTGCCCTGCCGCCTGGTGGGCGTGATCGAGGCCGAGCAGAAAAAGAAGAAGGGCCGGACCGAGCGCAACGACCGCTTCCTGATGGTCGCGTCCTCCTCGCACCGCTTCCGGCAGTGCAAGGATCTGGCCGACATCGCGAACGATGTGCTGGAAGAGGTCGAGCGCTTCTTCGAGTTCTACAACCGGCAGCGCGGCGTGAGCTTCAGGCCCATCGCGCGCCACGGGCGACGCAAGGCCGAAGCCCTGCTCAAGGCCGGCGAGCGCGGCGCTGATTGACCGTATCTCGCTCAGGCCGGAGCACCGCTCGGTGCCAGGGCCTTCGTGCGTCGCGGCTCCCTCGCGCCGTAGCGGTCCATCGCCAGCCCGTCGGTGCGGATGTCGGGCCGACGCCCCATCACCTGGTCGGCCACCAGCTTGCCGGAGCCGCAGGCCATGGTCCAGCCGAGCGTGCCGTGGCCCGTGTTGAGGTACAGGTTCGCGAACGGCGTGGGCCCGATGATCGGGGTGCTGTCGGGCGTCATCGGCCGCAGGCCGGTCCAGAAGCTGGCGCGCGGCAGATCCCCGCCGGGGAACAGCTCGCCGACCACCCGCTCCAGCGTCGCGCGCCGCTGCGGGTTGAGGCGCAGGTCGAAGCCAGCCAGCTCGGCCATGCCGCCCACGCGGATGCGATCGTCGAAGCGCGTGATGGCGATCTTGAAGGTTTCGTCGAGCACCGTGGACTGCGGTGCCAGCGCGGGGTCGAGCAGCGGCACGGTCAGCGAATA
This sequence comes from Variovorax stachyos, assembly GCF_051400855.1. Lineage (NCBI taxonomy): Bacteria > Pseudomonadati > Pseudomonadota > Betaproteobacteria > Burkholderiales > Comamonadaceae > Variovorax > Variovorax stachyos. The sequence continues at coordinate 88,601 of NZ_JBLFFN010000019.1, forward strand.
GCCCTTGACCGGATAGACCGGGATGTCCAGCCCGAGCGGCGCGATCAGCGCGCGCGAATAGCTGCCGAAGGCGAGCACATAACGGTCGGCCTTGAGCACCTCGGCCTTCGGCCCGGCCAGCCGCACGCCGGCGATGCGTCCGCCTTCGGTGAGCAGGCTCTCGACGGCCTCGTCGAAACGGAAGACCACGCCCAGCCCGCGCGCCACCTCGGCCAGGCCGCGGGTGAACAGGTGGCAGTCGCCCGTCTCGTCGTTCGGCAGGCGCAGGCCGCCGGCCAGGCGCGGCGCGCTGCGCGCCAGCGCGGGCTCGACCGCGGCGAGCTGGTGGCGGTCGAGCAGCTCGAAGGGCACGCCGCACTCCTCCAGCACCGCGACGTCGCGCTGCACCGCGTCGAGTTGCGCCTGCGTGCGAAAGAGCTGCAGCGTGCCCTGGGTGCGGTGCTCGTAGCGCACGCCGGTCTGCGCGCGCAGCTCGCGCAGGCAGTCGCGGCTGTACTCGGCCACGCGCATCATGCGTTCCTTGTTGGTGGCGTAGCGCTCGGGCGAGCAGTTCTTGAGCATCGCCGCCATCCAGCGCAGTTGGAACAGGCTGCCGTCCGGCCGGATGGAAAGCGGCGCGTGCTTCTGGAACATCCACTTGAGCGCCTTCAGCGGGATGCCCGGCGCGGCCCAGGGCGTGGAGTAGCCGGGCGAGACCTGGCCGGCGTTGGCGAAGCTGGTTTCCTCCGCGGGCCCACGCTGGCGATCGACCAAGGTCACCTCGGCACCGGCGCGCGCCAGGTAGTAGGCCGTCGTGATGCCGATGACCCCTCCGCCCAGAACAACTACTTTCATGGCAAGCTCCCTGAATTCAAGCGAGAAGCAGAGGTTATTCATCTTCATGCCATAAACTTCACTCAAATTTGCCCGTAACCCAGTGCTTCTTGCTGTCGAGACCGGGCGTTGGGGCTTCCAGGAGTGAAATGACCGAGCTCGACCGTATCGATCGCAAGATCCTCGAGATCCTGCAGCGGCAGGGCCGCATCCCGATGACCGAGCTGGCGCAGCAGATCGGCCTGTCGACCTCGCCCTGCACCGAGCGCGTGCGGCGCATGGAGCGCGAAGGCGTGATCACCGGCTACCACGCCCGCATCGACCCGCAGGCCGTCGGCAAGACGCTGCTGGTGTTCGTCGAAATCACGCTCTCCGCCAAGTCGGCCGACGTTTTCGACAAGGTGCGCGCCGAGCTGCTGCACGTTCCCGAGGTGATGGAATGCCATCTGGTCTCGGGCGGCTTCGACTACCTGGTGAAGGCGCGGCTGCGCGCGATGAGCGACTACCGGCGCCTGCTGGGCGACCTGCTGAAGAAGCTGCCGGTCTCGGCCGAGTCGAACAGCTATGTGGTGATGGAAGAAGTCAAGGAAAGCCTCTACCTGCCGCTGGACCGCTGAACCCAATCGTCTTCGCGAGCCGGCACAAAAGAAGGATTCACTCGTGCGGCGAGTCGAATATATTGCACATCGCCGAGAGTTGTGGGCAAAATCTCTACATGTCCACGCTGCACGAAATAGGGAGCGCCGTTCGCGTTCGCAGAACCGAGATAGGGCTGACGCAGAATGCGCTTGCTCGCATCAGCGGACTCTCGCGGTCCACCATCAACGCTGTCGAAAAGCAGACGATCGGCAATCTCAGCATCCAGAAGGCAGAGAGGCTCCTCGAATCAATCGGGCTGTCGATGAGCGTGACTCCCGGCCATGCAAGCCGCCAGCCCGGCCCTTCGAAGGTGCCGCCGAGCCGGACGGCCCTCGAACGGGCCGCGCTGACGGCAAGCGTCAGCTACGGAACGAAGCTCAAGCCGCAGGACCTCGAAACGGCGCTGCTCACAGGCGAGGCACCCGAAGCGATCAGACCCCACCTGCAGGTGCTCTTGGACGAGGCACCGATGTCCCTGCTGGCGAAAGTGGTCGACGAGCTTCACCGGAAGACATGGATCGAACCGGCGCCGATCTGGCATCAGATGCGCCGGCTGGCATGCGATCTTCAATGCTTCCGGGCGATATGGAAATGACGGCGATCGACTTTTCGCGCTCCGGCCCATGGCGCGAGCTGTGGCCGCAGGCCCTGCGGCTGATGTCCCATCTCGAGAAGGTCACGATCGATCCCCCGTGGACTTTCGGGGGAGGCACGGCGCTGATGCTTCGCTTCGATCACCGGCTCAGCAAGGACATCGATCTGTTTGTGCCCGATCCCCAGTACCTGGGGCACGTCAATCCGAGGCTTGGAGGCCCCGCTGAAGAGCTGACCAGCGAGTATGAAGAGAACGCCCAGTTCATCAAGCTTCAGCTTGAGGCAGGGGAAATCGACGTGGTTGTCGGCGAACCATTGACGGCCCCGCATTACGAATGGGTCCACTATGAAGAGCGACGGGTACGGGTCGAAACCTCCGCGGAAATACTTGCCAAGAAGATGTGGCATCGCGGCGATCAGGCCAAGGCCAGGGATCTCTTCGACCTCTGCACCGTGGCAAGCTTCGAACCAGCAGCCATCGATGCTGCGCTGCCTTACATGGAACGCCATGCCGCCGCGTTTCTTGGGCGCCTCGACGCACGTGTCGAAGCGACCGAGAACGAGTTCAACCTGATCGAGGCGCGCTCATTTCAGAGGCCATTTGGGGAATGCCTGGTCATGGCCCATGCGATCCTCGAGCCGCTGATTCCTGCCGAAGAACGATCCTGGAGTCCGGCCCGCTAGAGTACTGCAAAGAAAGCCGGGATGAAGTCATTGCTCGGATGGGCCGGGGTCGCCAAGGTGCTGAGCGGTGTCGCCGCCGTGCTGCTGCTGGTCGTGGTGGGGGCGCTGGTCGCCGGCATCCCGCAGAACGCCGCCGGGATGGCGGCCAAGGGCATCTGCTCCGCGGCGCTGGTCGCCGGCCGGCCGATGACGACGCTGCTCGCGGACGACGTGCTGCCGGCCAGCCCGGTGCTGCGATTGATCACCATCGAGGTGGACCACGCGCGCCAGAGCGTCACCGGCCGATTTGCCGGGCTCTTCGCGCGCACCGCGGTCCGCCTGCCCGATCGCGGCTGCGTGCTCGATCTGCCGGCTGCTGCGGTGCCCGCGCCACCGCCGCCCGTAGCCTCCGACGCCCTCTGGCCCGCCGGCGACGCACCGATGACGACAGAGCAATGGAGCGACGCGGCCGCCGCGAACCGGTTGAAGCAGGTGGTCGATGGCGCTTTCACCGGCGCCGGCGATCCGCAGGCCGCGAACGCGCGCGGCGTGGCCGTCGTGCAGCACGGCCGCCTGCTGGCCTTGCGCCTCGCGCCGGCCTTCAGCCCCTCGACGCCGCTGCACGGCTGGTCGATGGCCAAGACGGTGAACGCCATGCTGGCCTACAAGCGGGCGGCCGAGTCCGGGCTGGCGCTGGAGACACCGGTGGTCGATGCTTTCGCGCCCGGCCGCGCGCCGGCCTGGACCGCCGCATGGCGCGCGGACGCGCGCCGGGACATCAAGGTCTCGGACCTGTTCTACATGCGCGACGGGCTGGCGAATGTCGAGGACTACAACCCGTGGGGCACGGTGCCGGAGATGCTGTGGGGCGAGCCCGATGCCGCCGCGTACGCCGCGGCCTCGCCCGCCGAGGCGGCACCCGGCACGCGCTGGCGCTACCTGTCCGCAACCGCCAACATCCTCTCCGCCGTGGCGCGCGGTCGCTTTGCCGGAGACGCCGAGTACTGGGCCTATCCGGCCCAGGCCTTGTTCGGGCCGATCGGCGCGCGCACCGCGTTCATGGAAACCGACACTGCCGGCAACTGGGTCGGCTCGTCCTACCTGTGGGCCAGCATCGGCGATTGGGCGCGCCTGGGCCAGCTGCTGCTGGATGACGGCCGCTGGGGCGAGCGCCAGGTGCTGCCGCCGGGCTTTCTCGCGCTGGCGACAACGCCTGCGATGCCCGAGGGCGCGGGCCACGGCTATGGCGCCCAGGCCTGGCTGCTCGGCGACCCGGCGGGCGGTACCTGCAGGGGGCACGGCCTGCCGGCGGACATCGTCGCGATGAGCGGCCATTGGGGGCAGGTGGTCGCCGTGGTGCCCTCGCGGAGCGCGGTGATCGTCCGCCTCGGCTGGACCTTCAGGCGTTCGCAATTCGATGCGTGCCGCTTCATCGGCCAGGTGCTGCAGGCCTTGCCGCGCTGACGCTGCGGCAGTTCACTGGAGTACCTTCGCCTTCGGAGCGGCCGTGCGGCTCAGGCGCGGGCGTCCTGCATCCCCTCACCGCTGGGCAGTTCGTCGAGCATCACGTCGATGCGGGCGGCGCCGTCGAGGTTGACCGTCTGGCGGACGTCCGCCAGCGCCGTGAACTGGCCGTCGAGATAGAGGAACTGGATGTTGTCCGCCACGTGACGCAACGCGGCCTCGGGGCTGGGCAGCGCATGCCCCGTCTGCTGGTTTCCGTCGAGCACGTAGGCATAGCCCTGGCCCTCTTCAGTCAGCGGCCCGAGGGCGATCAGCTTCTGCTTCACGTTGCTGACATAGATTTGACCGTTGGCTGCGTAGAACGTGAACGCCTGCCGGGGAGATGCCGGCTCTCGTGGTGTGGATGCGACCATGCGTGCTTGTCTCACCGCTGCGGCCCCTCGGCTGTAGGACTGCGTCGCAGTCCTGCATTGCCTCGCTGCCGCACCGGCGTGCAATTCGCTACAGACTGCCCGCGTTCGGAAAGAACAGCTGCTCGCCGCCGATCCTGTAGCTCGCGATGGTCGATTGCCCCGCGGGCGAGATCACCCAGTCGACGAACTTCTGCGCGCCGGCACTGTTGAGCTGCGGAAACTTCGAGGGGCTCACGACCATCACGCCGTACTGATTGAAGAGCCGCTTGTCGCCTTCCACCAGCACGGCGAGGTTGGCGCGGTTCTTGAAGCTGAGCCAGGTGCCGCGGTCGGCCAGCACGTAGGCGCCGCTCGAGGCCGCCATGTTGAGGGCCGGGCCCATGCCGCAGCCGCATTCCTTGTAGCCCGCGCCCTTGCGGTCGTTGGGCAAGGGCTGGCCCGCGCCGCCCAAACCGGTCTGCGCCCACAGGCGCCGCTCGGCGGCGTCGGTGCCACTCTTGTCTCCGCGCGAAACAAAAGGCGCGTTGGCCGCTGCCACCTTCTTCAGCGCCGTGGCGATGTCCTTGCCCCTGGCCGCCGCCGGGTCGCTCTTCGGCCCGATCAGCACGAAGTCGTTGTACATGACGGCGTAGCGCTTTTCGGCGAAACCCTCGGCCACGAACTTCTCCTCGGCGGCTGTGTCGTGCACGAAAAGCACGTCGGCATCTCCGCGCCGCGCCGTGTCGATGGCCTGGCCGGTGCCCACCGCCACCACCTTCACGTCGATGCCGCTGGCCTGCCTGAAGGCCGGCAGCAGGTGCGCGAACAGGCCCGACTGCTCGGTCGACGTGGTGGACGCCATGGTGATCGTCTCGGCCCGCGCCGCGATGCTGCCCGCCGCAAGGGCGAGGGCCGCAGCCAGGAACTTGAATGCCTTCATACCAGCTCTCCTTTGACGAACAAGCGTGCTGCCTCGGGCAGCGGCCCATGGAAGAAATCGTCCACGGGCAGATCGGCCAGCACCCGCCCCTGCTCCAGGTAGATCACCCGGCTCGCGAGCCGCTTGACCTGGCCCAGGTTGTGGCTCGCGAACACCAGGGTGCGGCCATGCGCGGCCTCGGCGATGAGGGCCTCGACCTCGCGCTTGGCTGTCGGGTCGAGGCTGGCGGTCGGCTCGTCGAGCAGCAGCACGGCCGGCTTCAGCGCCCAGGCGCGCGCCAGCGCCAGGCGCTGCTGCTGCCCGCCCGACAGCGTGCGCGCGTTGCGCCCGGCGACATCGGCCAGGCCGACGCGTCCCAACGCCACCATGGCCTCGCCCAGCGCACTGCGCCACGGCACACCGCGAAGCCAGAGCGCCAGCGCGACGTTCTTGTGAACACTCATGCGCAGCATGTGCGGGCGCTGGAACAGCATGGCCTGCGCGCGCAGCGGCACCCGGCTGACGAAGGCGCCGGCCGCGTGCGGCACCAGGCCGTGCAGCACGCGCAGCAGCGTGCTCTTGCCGCTGCCGTTGGCGCCGATCAGGGCGACGCGCTCGCCGGCATCGATGGACAGCGTGATGTCGGCCAGCGCCGGCACGCGGCCGTAGCGCACGTCGATGGCGTGCAGGCTGAAGAGCGCGGTGCCTGCCAGCGCGGGTGCTTGCAGCTCGCCGTCGCTGCGCGCGGCCACCACGCGCAGGCTGGGACGAACGGCACCCGGCGCCTGGAGGCCGCTCATGGGACAACCCCTGCGCCATGGGCTGCCGTGCAACCCGATCTGCGAGCGGCCGGGCGTCTCATGCCGCGGCCTCCACTCTCCGCGGCCCCGCCGCATCGGCTGCGCCGCCATCGACACGCTCGCGCCAGCCGCGCAGCGCGCTGATCGCGAGGTTGAGCAGCAGCACCACGCCCAGCAGCACCAGGCCCAGGGCCAGGGCCAGCGGCAGGTCGCCCTTGCTGGTCTCCAACGCGATGGCGGTGGTCATGACCCGCGTGAAGCCGTCGATGTTGCCGCCGACGATCATCACCGCGCCGACCTCCGAAACCGCGCGGCCGAAGGCGGCGATCAGCACGGTGACCAGCGCATAGCGCTCGTCCCACACCAGGAGCAGTGCGCGCACCAGCCCGCGCGCGCCGAGCGAGCGCAACTGCTCGCCGTGGGCGCGGTCGGCGTCCTCGATGGCCTGGCGCGTGAGCGCCGTGACCACCGGCAGCACCAGCAGCGCCTGCGCCAGCACCATGGCCTTGAAGGAGAACAGCCAGCCCAGGAAGCCCAGCGGCCCCGAGCGCGACAGCAGCAGGTAGATCACCAGCCCCACCACCACCGAGGGCAGCGCCAGCAGCGTGTTGAGCAGCGTGAGCAGCAGCCCGCGCCCCGAGAAGCGCGCGACCGCGAGCCAGGCGCCGAGCAGCAGGCCGAACCCGCAGGCCAGCGCGCAGGCCGTGGCGCTGACCGCCAGCGAACGCCCGACGATGGCGAGCAGCACGGGGTCGCCGGAGACCAGCAGGTGCCAGGCGGCGATGGCGCTGTCGGTGAAGGTGTTCATCGGGGCGGGTGGCGTAATTCGCGCAGTATCCGAAAGGCCGATGCGCAACCTATGCAAAGGCGTGCATAGGTGCAGGACGCACTCTGCATAATCCGTCGCGCCACCTCCGGCCTTCGCTCTCAACCGCTGTGCAGCAGATCGAACTCTCCTACGCCATCGCCCCGCGCCGCAGCGGGCGCACGCTGATCCGCAACCCGCTGATGGAGCTGCTGCACGCGGTGCGCGAGCACGGCTCCATCTCGGCCGCGGCGCGGGCGCTGGGCCTGTCGTACCGCCATGTCTGGGGCGAACTCAAGCACTGGGAGCAGGCCCTGGGCCATCCGCTGGTCAGCGGCGAGCAGGGCCGCTCGGCGCAGCTTTCCGAGTTCGGCGACAAGCTGCTGTGGGCCGAACGCCAGGCGCAGGCGCGGCTGGCGCCGCAGATCGAGGCCCTGCATGCCGACCTGGAGCGCGCCTTCGCCATGGCATTCGACGACGGCCTGCACGTGCTGAGCCTGCATGCCAGCCACGACGATGCGCTGATGCTGCTGCGCGCCCACGCGGCCGAGCGCGCGCGGCTGCAACTGGACATCCGGTTCACCGGCAGCGTGGACGCGATCAGCGCGCTCAACCAGGGGCGCTGCGTGATGGCGGGGTTCCACACGCTCGAAGCACCACCGGCCGGCTCGCTCGCGCAGCGCGCCTACAAGCCGCTGCTCAAGCCCGGGCTGCACAAGCTGATCGGCTTCGCGCGCCGCACGCAGGGCCTGATCGTGGCGCCCGGCAATCCGCTGGGCCTGCGCAGCATCGGCGATGTCGTGCGGCGGCGCGCCCGCTATGTGAACCGCGCCCTCGGCACCGGCACGCGGGTGCTGCTGGACGAGCTGCTGGCGCAGGAAGGGCTGGACGCGAAAGCGCTCGAGGGCTATGCGCGCGACGAGCCCTCGCACACGGCGGTCGCCCATGCGGTGGCATCCGGGCAGGCCGATGCAGGCCTGGGCATCGAATCGGCCGCGCGCGGCGCCGACCTCGGCTTCGTGCCGCTGGTGCACGAGCGTTACCACCTGGCCTGCCTCAAGTCGGCGCTGGACCAGCCGGCGGTCGAGGCCCTGCTCGCGCTGCTGCGCAGCGCTGCCTGGCAGCACCAGCTCGGCACGCTGGCAGGCTACGAGAGCGCCGGCAGCGGCGAGGTGCAGTCGCTGAGCGCGTTGCTGCCGTGGTGGCGCTTCAAGGGGCCGAAGCGGTAGTCATTGCAGCTTGCGGTCCTCGCGCTTGGCCTCGGCCATCGCCTCGGGCTCCAGCTCCTCGGCCGAGCGGTTGAGGTGGACGAACAGGCCCCACCCCGCCAGCAGCAGCGCGACCGAACACACCAGCCCGGCGGCATAGAGCAGTTGCACGGGTTCGCCGTGCGCCCTGAAGGTTGCCACCAGCCCTTCCACCGCCAGCGCCACCGCGATGACCACGATGAAGCGCGACAGGAAGCGCCGCACGCGGGTCGGCGCGCTGATTTGCGCATCGCGCACCACCTCCTCCTCGGTGATGGTTTGCGCCACCTGCAGCGCGACCACGCCCGCGGCCAGCAGCCCGACCGCCTCGATGATCGACTCCGCCGCCGCGCGGTCGAGGCCCCGCGTGAAGGCCGACCAGCCGATGCGCGCCGACACGGCAATCAGCATCAGCGCCGCGCAGGCGAAGAGCAGGGCCATGAAGGCATGAATGCCGGAGAACACGCGCAGCAGCCATTTCATTCGCAGGCTCCATTTGTTGTTGGATGCGGCAGTGTCGCGTTCTTTGCTTCGCGCGAATGTCAGCCGGGGCGCTTTGGTTCGCGCACGAACTATTGGCGAAGACGCGCCGCCAGCTGCTGCACGCTCGCCGTCCACCGGTTCGGCTTCTCTTCCGCCCACTGTTGCGCGAGCTCGGAAGATGCGCGGTCTGTCACGCGGGTCACGGCCTGTGCCGCGCGAGGCGCGAGTGCACGAAGCTGCTCGCGCGGCGTCGCAGCCAGGCAGGGCACCACCCGTGCCCTCGGCACCGCGCCATTGCTGCCGAGCGCATTCGCGATCACTTCGGCGGCAGCCACCGCGGCGGCTCCGTCGTCGGCATCGACGAAGCTCGCGACCAGCGCCATCTCGATGGCCTCGGCGACCACGGTGGCGTCGGTGGAGCGCGCGCATTCCGCCAGGAAGTCCTGCGCGGCATCGTTGTCGAAGGCGCCTTCGCCCCAGGCACCCGCGTGCGCCGGCAAGGTCAGCATCCATGCGAGGGCGGCGATGCAGGCGCGCTTCGGCAAGTTCATGCGGCGAATTCTCCATCAGGGCCCAGGCCGGTGGTCACGCCCAGGCGCCGTGCGAGGTTCGCGGCGTCATAAGGTGCATGCACCTTGGCGTCGTTGTCGAAGTAGCAGTACACGTCGCGCCGGGATCGGCGCGGCGCCGCGCGCGCCGAGGCCTTGCGTGCATCCTTGACCTGGCGGCCATGGCGCCAGGCCTCCATGCGTGCGGCCCACTGGTCCAGCGCGGCATCGTCGTAGCCGCTCGCATAGAGCTCCTTGTCGCCATGCAGCCGCACGTAGACGAAATCGGCCGTCAGGTCCTCGAGCAGCGGCCAGCGTCCGGCCGTGTCGGCGACTACCAGTGCGATGCCGTGGCGTCGAAGCTGGGCGACAAAGGCGGGATCGACGAAGCTCGGATGGCGCACTTCCACGGCATGCCGCAGCGGCCGCTTCGCGGACCGCTTGAGCCAGCTCCGGCCCTCCATCCGCTCGTCGTGCTCGCGCGCGAGGGCCATGGCCGCACTCGTGTCGCGCGGCAGCAGCGAGAAGAAGTCTTCGAGCCGCTCAGCGTCATAGGCCATCGAAGGTGGCAGCTGCCACAGAAACGGCCCCAGCTTCGCGCGCAAGGCCAGCACCCCCGAGGCCAGGAAGTTCGCAAGCGCAATGCGTACGTCCTTGAGCCGCCGCATGTGCGTGATGTAGCGCGAACCCTTGACCGCGAACACGAAGCCGTCCGGCGTCTCGTCGTGCCAGGCGAGGTACGACTCGGGCCGCTGCAGCGAATAGAAGGAGCCGTTGAGCTCGATGGTGGGCAGCATGCGCGAGGCGAAGGCCAGCTCCTGCCGCTGCGGCATGCCCTTGGGATAGAACTTGCCGCGCCAGGGCGCATAGCGCCAGCCTGAGATGCCGATGAGGGTCTCGCCGGGTCTTCCAACCATGGTTTCGTGGCCCTGGAAAGAGAGCCTTTGCGTGCGGGCTCGGGCGGGATGCCGGGCCTCGGCGTGCGATTCTGTGCCGCGGCACGGCCTCGCCGTGAAGGACAAGGCCGCACCTGCCGCACCTGCCGCGCCCGCTAGGCCGCTTTGTCGGCGCGGGCTCCCAGCCCGAGATAGGTGTCGATGATGCGGCGGTCGTGCAAGAGCTCCGACGCCGCGCCCTGCAAGGCGACCGCGCCCATCTCCAGCACATAGGCCCGGTCCGCCACCTGCAGCGCGGCGCGGGCGTTCTGCTCGACCAGGAGCACCGACACGCCATGCTTGCGCAGCGAGGACACCACCTGCAGCACTTCGCGCACGATGAGCGGCGCCAGGCCCAGCGAAGGCTCGTCCAGCATCAGCAGGCGCGGGCGCGCCATCAGCGCACGGCCGATCGCCAGCATCTGCCGCTCACCGCCCGAGAGCGTGGAGGCCAGCTGCGCGCGACGCTCTGCGAGGCGCGGGAAGATGGCGAAGACCTCGTCCATGCGCTGGCGCTGGTCGCGCTCGCCGCGCCACCAGCGCGAGAAGCCGCCGAGCAGCAGGTTGTCCTCGACAGCCATCTCGCCGAACAGCTCGCGCTTCTCGGGCACGAGGCCCACCCCGCGCGCCACCATGGCCTCGACGCTGACGCGGGTCATGAGTTCGCCGCCGAGCAGCACCCGGCCGCGCGAAGGCAGCAGGCCCATGGCGGCGCACAGCAGCGTGGTCTTGCCGGCGCCGTTGGGGCCGATCACGGTGACGATCTCGCCGGCGTCCACGCGCAGGTCGATGTGGTGGACGGCCTCGACGGGGCCGTAGGAGACGCAGAAGTCCTCGAGCTGGAGCAGGGGGGAGGCATTCACTGGAGTACCTTCGCCTTCGGCGGCCGTGCGGCTCATGCAACCTGCTCCGCGAGGCCTTCGCTGGCGGGCTCGTCCACCCCACCCAGATAAGCATCCAGCACCTTTGGATCCCGCTGTACCTCGGCCGGCGTTCCGCGCGCGATGACCGCGCCAAACTCCAGCACCGTCACGCGGTCGGCCAGGTTCATCACGAACTCCATGTCATGTTCCACCACCAGGATCGCCAGGCCCTCGGTGCGCAACTGGTCGAGCAGGGTCGCGAGAGCGCGCTTCTCGAGGTGACGCAGTCCGGCTGCCGGCTCGTCCAGCAGCAGCACAGCGGGATGACCGGCCAAGGCGCGCGCGATCTCGACCGCGCGCTGCTGCCCCAGCGCCAGCGAGCCGGCCGGAACCTCCGCGAACTCGCCCAAGCCGCAGCGCTCGATCTGCTGCCGCGCCTGCGCAAGCAGCGCCGCCTCCTCCGCACGATCGAGCCGCAGCATCGAGGCGATCCAGCCGCGCTGGCCGCGCCGATGCGCGCCCAGCGCGACGTTCTCGATCACGCGGCGCTGGCCCAGCAGGCGCACATGCTGGAAGGTGCGGCCCAGCCCCAGCGCCGCGAAGGCACGCGAAGGCTTGCTGGTCATGGGCCGGTCCATCAGCCGCACCTCGCCTTCGGTGACATCGTCCACGCCCGAGATCATGTTGAAGAAGGTGCTCTTGCCGGCGCCGTTGGGCCCGATCAGCGCATGGATCTCTCCGGCCTTGACGTCGAGGCTGACGGCGTCGTTCGCCACCAGGCCGCCGAAGCGCTTGGTGACGGCCTTGGCCTGGAGCACGACCTGGCCGCGCGGCGGCAACGTGGTCTCGGGCAGCGCAAGCACGTGGCTCGGCGGACGCACTGCTGCAGGCTTCAGGAAGCGCCCGCCGACGCGTGCCAGCGTCGGCCACAGCCCGTCGGCGAAGCGCTGCAGCACCACCAGCATCAGCAGGCCGAACACGATCACTTCGAAGTTGCCGCTCGACCCGAGCAGCTGCGGCAGGATGTCCTGCAGCTGCTCCTTCAGCAGCGTGATCAGCGCGGCACCGAGCACCGCGCCCCACAGGTACCCGGCGCCACCGACCACCGCCATGAACAGATATTCGATGCCGATGTTGAGGTTGAAGGGCGTCGGGTTGATGAAGCGCTGCAGGTGCGCATAGAGCCAGCCGGACAGCGCCGCCAGCAGCGCCGCGAGCACGAAGACCTTGATGCGATAGCGGCCCGTGTCCACGCCCATCGACTCCGCCATCACACGCCCGCCCTTGAGCGCGCGAATGGCACGGCCTTCGCGTGAATCCAGCAGGTTGTGCAGCGCCCAGAGTGCCAGCAGCAGCACGCCCCAGATCACGAGGCCCAGCGAGCGCGGCGAGGCGAAGGAAATGCCCGCGACCGTGATCGCCGGCACGCCCGCCACGCCCGTATGGCCGCCGAGGAACTCGAGGTTGCCGAACAGGAAGTAGAAGCTCAGCCCCCAGGCGATGGTGCACAGCGGCAGGTAGTGGCCCGACAGCCGCAGCGTGATCGCGCCCAGGCCCCAGGCGATGACGAAGGTGACCACGATGCCGAACAGCAGCCCGATCCACGGCAGCAGCGCCGGGTCGATGCCTGCCAGCGCGGACGCGACCATCGGCGAGGTGCAGATCCACGCGGTCGCGTAGGCGCCGGTGCCGACGAAGGCGGCCTGCCCGAAGGAGGTCATGCCGCCGACGCCGGTCAGCATGACCAGGCCCGCCGCCACGAGTGCGTAGAGGCCGATGTAGCTGAGCACCGTGACAGAGAAGTCGGGCAGGAAGCCCCACGCCGCTGCGAGGGCGACGATGAAGGCCAGGGTGAGATGGCGCCGCGTCATTGGCAAGCCTCCTGCGGGCTTGCCGCCTTGGCTCGGGGCTCGCCGGGGTCTTGGATTTTGGGAGGACGCATGGTATTGCTCCCTCCCCCTCCGGGGGAGGGTTGGGGTGGGGGCACTCCGGCTGTCGATTCGTATGTTGCTGTTGTGTTGAGTGCGGAGCCGGGATTTCGCCCCGGCGGGCGAATTACTTTCTTTGTCTCGCCAAAGAAAGTAACCAAAGAAAGGCGACCCCACTGCGCGTGTCCCTCCGCTTCGCTACGG
>NZ_JBLFFN010000020.1:0-96974 GCF_051400855.1 Variovorax stachyos
TGAGCGTGTTGTTGCCGCCGGAGAAGTCGATGGCGTTCGCGCGCGTCGTGCTATTGCCACTCGGGCCGCCGCTGATGCCGCCGCCGTTGGTGATGCTCGTATTGCCGGTGGCGACAACGCCGGCGCCTCCGGCGCCAGGGTGGGCGTGTGGAGAAGGCAGGCCACCACCCGCGCCGCCTTGAATGGTTCCGGTGTTCAGCACAGTGCCGCCCGAAGTGAGCAGGACACCAGCACCGCCGTTGCCGCCTGTGCGGCTGATGGGATCAGTGCTGCTGGCGCGGCCGACCCAGCTGCCGGCGCCGCCCGCGCCCCCGGCAATCACGCCGCTGTTGTTGATGGTGCCGCCGCCTGTGAGCGCAATGCCCATGCCGCCGTCGCCGCCGACATCTTTGCCTCCTGTGTGATAGTTATCCAAGCCTCCCGACGCCCCGCCATCTCCCCCGGACATGGAACCACTGTTCGTGAACCTGATTGCGTCGGTGAGCAACACGCCGCCGCCGCCGGCCCCGCCGCCGCCGGCGCCGCCGTCGTGCCAGCCGCCCATGATCGTGCTGCCCCCGATGCCGCCGCTTCCCCCCTTACCCCCTACGATTTGCGACGAATTGCTTGCAAGACCGGCGCCTGAGAGGACCCAGCCAAACCCGCCCCCGCCGCCGCCGCCACCACCACTACCAGCGTAGACATCTGAGGCCGCTCCCTGCGCGCCGTTTTCGCCGGCCGTGCCGATCAGCAGGACGGCGTTGTTCCCTTGAGTCGTGTCGACGACGCTTCCGCCGCTGCCGCCGCGCCCGCCCGGCCATTCGCCATCCCCCCCTGCGCCACCATTGCCTCCGGCCCCTGTCGACAAGCTGACGCCGCCACCGCCACCGCCGCTACCACCAAGCTCGATATCCGATCCCTCTGATCCCTCTGATCCATCTGGAAACGTAGAGCTACCGCCGACGCCGCCTTGCGCCGTACAGCCCCCGCTGCAGCCTCCGTCACCTCCATGGAGACCCAAGGACTGAGCCTGTGCCTGGGCGGTTGTCGCAGCCCCCAGGGCGAGCACGCCAATGCCGCCGATCACGCCGGCGAATGCACCGCTCGCGGACACCGCCAGTATTTGGCCTCCCAGTGCAGCCGCCAGCGCACAAGATCTCGCGACGCACGAAGCGCCGCGGCTGCGCTTGCCTCGTGCCCGGGCGTTCTCGGGGGCGGCCACCCACGCGCCCAGCGCGGGGTTCCAAAGACTGCGATGCGTTCTGTTCATGGGGAGGTCTCGGGTCGTGCAGGGACCCACGCGCGGCGCGCACGTGGCGAGCGATGCCGCCCGACGTGGCACCCTCTCCCGCACACAAGCCGGAAGCTCAGGCCGCAGTTCGTGAAACCCGAAGGTCGGCGACCGTCAAATGCTAGGAAGGTCTGGCCGCGCACTTAGGCTTGCGCGACAAAAAGACAGATTTGGAGCTCTATTCAGTCGGGATTGACGGGAAAGCTGCAGGCGGCCGAGCTGGCCGCGCTGGCTTCTCCTTCCACCGCGAGCGCCCTGGCGCGGTGGCCCTTCGAACGGACGTACCGGTCGCGCGCTCAGCGCCCCTGGTTCAACCGGCTGAGCCCCTGGTCGGTCAGCACGCAGGCGCCCTGGCGGTCGGTGGTGACCAGCCCGTTGGAGCGCAGGCGGCTCGAGACCTTGATGGTGTGGGTGGGGCGCCGCTTGGCAAGGGCGTCGCGCAACGCTTCGAGCGTTCGCCACTGTTCATCGTTGAGCTGGATCTTCTTCGTCATGGCTGCTGGGGTCCTCGGGGCGGGAGTTTGGCGCGCAGCCGGGCGCGGCGCCTCCTTCACAAGTGCTCTTGTCAGGAAGGCCAGATTCGGCTATAGCGGCTGGCGCAGACGTGTCCCCGCATGCGCCTCGCCGGGCGGCGCCGGTACGTCCATCCCGAATATGGCGGGCATGGCCTCCCGCATCGCCTCGATGAAGCGGCGCAGCCGGGCCGGCTGGAAGCGTGCGTGGGGGTAGACCAGGTAGACCGGCAAGGGCGCCGCGCGCCATTCGGGTGCCAGGTGGACCAGCCGCCCCTGGGCCAGGTCCTCGATCGGCAGCCAGGCCGAAACCACGCACGCCCCGAGCCCCGCAAGCGCGGCGCTGCGCATGGCCAGCAGGCTGTCGGTACTCAGGCGCGGGCGGATGGCGAAGCGCAGGGTTTCGCCGCTCGCCACATGCGTGAGCGTCAGCTCGTTGCGGTAGTAGGTGCGCAGCGCCAGCCAAGGCAGGCTTGCCAGTTCAGCGGGATGGGCGGGTACGGGCCGGCCCTCGAGCACCGAAGGCGCAGCGATCGCGATGCGCGGCACCTCCGCCAGCTTGAGCGCCACCACCGACGGGTCTCGGACCTCGCCGACCTGGATGGCGCAATCGATGCCATGGGCCACGAAGTCCTGCATGTCGTCGTGCAGCAGCCATTCGACGGTGACGCGCGGGTGGCGCCGCAGGAAGCGCGCGAGCGGCTCGACCAGTTGCTGCTGGCCGAAGGCATGCGGCGCGATCACGCGCAGGCTGCCCTCGGGCTCGTCGCCGTTGCCGCGCAACTCGGCTTCGAAGGCTTCCCAGCTGGCCAGCAGTTCCTTGGCGCGCTCGAAGCAGCGCTCGCCATCCTCCGTGAGCTTCATTGCATGGGTCGAGCGCCGCAGCAAGCGCACGCCCAGCGAGCGCTCCAGCGCCTGGAGGCGCCGGCTCACCGTGGGTTGGGTCGCGCCCAACTGCGCCGCGGCGGCCGAGAGGCTGCCGGCCTCCACGATGCGGACGAAGGTCTGCATCAGCGCTATGCGATCGGTATTGCCCGTGGGCGCGAGGCGTTCATTCATGCGATCGGCGTATATCTGTTGTTCGACTGTTCCGGCTACCGCGTGTGAAGCTTAGCCCTCAAACTCCTCTCCTAACGCAGTTCCTAGGGTTTACTCCATGTCTGGTATTCATTGTTCGCATGCAATAGCAGGTGCCGGTCCAGCTCGACCGCGGCCGGTCGAGCCGCAAGGGCTGCCGGCATCGCTGCTCCTGTTGCTGGCCACGATGGCGGGCCTGGCAGTTGCGTCGCTCTACTACAGCCAGCCCATGCTGGGCGTGCTCGGCGCGGAGATCGGCGCCTCCGATCGGGCCATCGGCCTCGTCCCCACGCTCACGCAGCTCGGCTACGCCCTCGGCATCGGGCTGCTGGCCCCGCTGGGCGACCGCTACGACCGGCGCCGCATCATCCTGATCAAGGCCGGCGTGCTCGGCGCGGCGCTGCTGCTGACGGGCGTCGCGCCCTCCATCGGCGTGCTGCTGGTCCTCAGCCTGGCCGTCGGGCTGTCGGCGACGCTCGCGCAGGACGTCGTGCCCGCCGCCGCCACGCTCGCGCCCGAAGCGCACCGCGGCCGGGCCGTGGGCACGGTGATGACGGGGCTGCTGCTGGGCGTGCTGCTGTCGCGGGTGGCGAGCGGCTTCGTGGCGGAGCACTTCGGCTGGCGGGCGGTGTTCGTGGCCGCGGCGGCGAGCATCGCGCTGATCGGCCTGGCCGCCTGGCAGCGGCTGCCGCGCTTCCAGCCCACGACGCAACTGGCCTACCGCGCCCTCCTGGGCTCGCTGGCCACGCTGTGGCGGCGTCATCCGGCGCTGCGGCGCGCGGCGCTGGCGCAGGGGTTGCTGGCGGTCGGCTTCAGCGCCTTCTGGTCGACCCTGGCCGTGATGCTGCACGCCGCGCCCTTCCACCTGGGCGCTGCGGCGGCCGGCGCCTTCGGCCTGGCGGGCGCCGCGGGCGCGCTGGCCGCGCCGCTGGCCGGGCGCATGGCCGATCGGCGCGGGCCGGAATGGGTCACCCGTCTCGGAGCGGGGCTGGTCGTCATCTCCTTCGCGGCGATGGCGCTGTCGCCGCTGCTGCAGCCGCAGGCCCGCCTCGGCTTGCTGGTGCTTTGCGCGATCGGCTTCGACCTCGGCATGCAGGCCACGCTGATCGCGCACCAGACCTTGATCTACGGCATCGAGCCCGCCGCGCGCAGCCGCCTCAATGCCGTGCTCTTCGTCGGCATGTTCATCGGCATGGCCGCGGGCGCGGCGCTGGGCAGCCTGCTGCTGGCCGCGTGGGGCTGGATGGGCGTCACGGCGCTGGCGACCGCCTCCGCCGCCGCGGCCCTGGCCGTGCGGCTGTGGCCCGCGCGGCAGCCGGGCGCGCAACCGGCCTGAGGGCGCGGACCACAGGCCCCTTGTACGCAACCGGCACAGCCGGTACAAGCGCAGGATGCGGCCGAAACCCAGATCCGCCAGATCCATCGACGCCGGCCGGCAAGCAGCGCCGGCGCCCGCCGCATGGAACGGCGGCGTCAAGTTCTTCCACTGGCTGATCGCGCTGCTGATCCTCGTCCAGTTCGCGCTCGGCTGGCTGGCGGTCTCGTGGCGGCTCTCGCCGGTCAAGCTGGACCTCTTCGTCTGGCACAAGTCGATCGGGGTGCTGGTGCTCGCGCTGGTGCTGCTGCGCCTGGCGTGGCGGCTTGCCGCACCCGCGGCGCCGGCCCTGCCCGCGCACATGCCTGCGTGGGAACGCATCGCGGCGCGCGCCAGCCATGTGCTGCTCTATGGACTGATGCTCGCGCTGCCGCTCAGCGGCTGGGTCATCCAGTCCACCTCGGGCATGCCCTTCCGCATCTTCCGGCAATGGCCCTTGCCGGCGATCGCGGCGGCCGACAAGGCTGCGTCGGAGCTCGCGGCGATCGTGCATCTCTCGCTGGGCATCGCCCTGGCCGCCCTGCTCGTCGTGCACATCGGCGCGGCACTGCGACACCACTTCATCCAGCGCGACGAGGTGCTGATGCGAATGCTGCCGGCCTGGAGACGCCGTTCATGAGCCCCACGGCCGCTCTAAAGGCAAAGGCGAATGGCACCTCAGCCGCAGGCGAAGGGACGCCAATGAACCGCCTGGCCCGCCTCGCCGTGCTGCTCGCCTGCGCCGCGCTGCCGCTTGCTGCCTATGGCGCCGAATGGAAGATGGACCCGGCTGCGAGCCAGCTCGACTTCGCCGCCACCTTCGAGAAGACGCCGGCACCGGGTGTGTTCAAGGACTTCGAGGTGCGGCTGGACTTCGACCCCGAGCGCCCCGCCGACGGCCGCCTCGAGGTCCGTATCGGCGTCGCGAGCGCCGACATGGCGAACGCGGACATCAACAAGGCCATCGCCGGCCCCGAGTGGTTCGACTTCGCCCGCCATCCGCAGGCCGAGTTCCGCGCCACCGAGATCCGCCGCGTGCAGGGCAACAGCTACCTCGCGCGCGGCACGCTGAGGCTGAAGGGGGTGCAGCAGGCCGTCGAGGTGCCCTTCACCTGGAACGACGCGGCCGACGGCGCGAGCATGCAGGGCGGCTTCACCGTCAAGCGGCTGCCCTTCGGCATCGGCACCGGCGAGTGGGCGGCGACGGATGTCATCGGCCCGGACGTGACGATCAAGTTCCGCGTGCGCCTGCGCAAGGCTTCCTGAAGGGCCCATGCTGCGGCGACCTCTCCTTGTCCTGGCTCTTGTGGCCGCGTGGGTGGCAGCCTGCGCACCGCTGCCGCGCGAGGTCCCGCCAGGCGTAGGGCCGTCGGTCCGCGCGGCGCCGGCCGAGTTTCCGCGCGCCTTCTACGAGCAGGCGCTGTCCCGGGGCCAGCCGGTGTATCGCATCGAGCCGGCACGTTCGCTGGCCGTCATCACCGTGCGCCGCGGCGGATCGCTGGCGCGCCTGGGACACGACCATGTCGTCGCCAGCCGCCACGTGCAGGGCCTGATCGCACCGGGCGAGGGGCGCGCGGACCTGTACCTGCCCCTGGCCGAGCTCTCGGTCGACGAGCCGGCGCTGCGTGCGGAGGCGGGGCTGGACACGCAGCCGAGCGACGCCGACATCGCCGCGACGCGCGCCAACATGCTCGACAAGGTGCTCGAGGTGCAGCGCTTCCCTTTCGCGCTGATCCGGGTGAGCGGGCCGGCGGCGATGACGGCCGACGCGCGGCTCGGCATCGCGATCACCCTGCACGGAACGACGCGCCGCTTCGACCTGCCGGTGCGCGTCGCGATGGCGAACGGCGAGTTGAAGGTCGCCGGCACGCTCGAGTTCGACCAGTCCGAGTTCGGCATCGTGCCCTTCTCGGTCCTGGGCGGCGCGATCCAGGTGCAGGATCGCCTGAGCCTGCGCTTCAGCCTCCAGGCCCGCCGGGCCGGCGCCCAGGGCGGGGCCGGCCCATGGTCGACGCAGTGAGACGACGCGCCTGCGCCCCTTTCCTCCTGCTGCTCCTGCTGCTGGCCGCCCCGCTCCGCGGCGCGCTGGCTGCGAGCGTGGACCGGATCAACGTCGAGACCGACGGACAGGGCGAGCTCATCACCGTGACCGCCTCGGCCGACATGCAGGTCGACCCTCGCACGGTATGGGCCGTGATCTCCGACTACGACCGCCTGGCCGAATTCATTCCCGACATGCGCAGCTCGCGCGTGATCCGCCGCGATGGCGACCAGGTGCTGGTCGAGCAGACCGGCGAGTTCAGCTTCCTGTTCTTCCGGCAGCCCGTCGAGGTCCGGCTGGCGGTGAGCGAATCGCCGCCGCGGCGCATCGTGGCGCAGGCCGTCGGCGGCAATCTCCAGTCGATGGAGGGACGCTACGTCGTGGAAAGCCTCGCCGGCAACCAGGTGCGCCTGAGCTATTCCGGCCGGCTGGTGCCCGGCTTCCAGGTGCCGCCCTTCGTCAGCCGGATCGCGGTGCGCAGCACCATGGACCGGCAGTTCCGAGCGCTGGTGCAGGAGATCCTGCGCCGCGAGCTGGCGGTGCGTGGCGACGCTCGCTGAGAGCTCAGGAGTCGCCGACGGTGACTCTCACCGTGCCGGTGCCATCGCACTCGGGGCACCTTGCGCCGTCGACCTGGCCCGCACCGCCGCAGTGCGGGCAGATGCCTTCGGCGGTCTGGGGACTGTCCGCCGGCACTTCGTCGCCGGGCTTCCGGGAATCGTCTGGGTGTGTCATGGCAGCTCCTGTCGAACGCGGCATCGACACCCGATCGTGCCCGAAGAAGCCGGGAAAGGGGAGCGCGATTCAGGAAAGCCTCGACGCTGCGCCCGCGCAGGCGCTCTCCGGCCGCGGGTACTCCATCTCCTGCATGACGCGGTCGCGCCGCACGGCGCCATAGCGCTCGGCGATCTCGCACAAGGTATGGTCCAGCTGCTGCACGGGCCTGAGCGCCGGCGAGAGCGGCAGCCGCGGCGAACCGGCAGCCGCGGGTTGCGCGACGAGCACCAGCCCGCTCTTCAGCCGCACCGGACCCGATGCCGACGCGGCCTCCACGTTCACGCGGCCGGTGCGCGTCCAGGCATCCACGGCCAGTGCCAGCGCGATGTCGTCGCTGCCGCCCTGTACCTCGACGTGCCAGCGCTCGTCGCGCCAGAAGGCGGCCTTGTCGACCACATAGGTCCAGGCCCGGCCTGCATCGAGCTTGAAGGGCGCGCTGTCGTGCGACGGGTCCCAGGCGGCGACACCGAGTTCGGCCGCGAGGGCCTGCGCCCGGTCCCGCCCGCCGATCGCCTCCACCAGCGCGAGCATGGTCGGCACCGAGGCGGTGATGCCGGTGGTGGTGGCGACGCCGCGGTCGATCAGGTAGCGCCGGTTCGGCACGTAGGTGGCGCCCGGGTGGCGCCGCAGCAGCGTGCTGCGGTCGTACCAATGGCCCGTGAAGCGCCGGCCATCGAGCAGGCCGGCCCGGCCCACCACGCGCGCGCCGGAGCAGACGCCGATCACGCGCGCGCCCTGCCGCGCCTGCTGCTGCAACCAGGCCGTCACGGCGGGATCGTCGTCGGTGCGCATCGCGGGGACGATCACATAGTCCGCGCCCGAGGGATGCATGCGGTCGAAGCCGGCCAGGTCCTGTGCGCCGTCGACTTCCAGCGCGGGGTACAGGCTCACCCGGCCGGCACGCGGCGCGACGATCCGCACCTCGGCCACGCCGGCGCGCTGGAGGACCGCGTGCGGCAGCAGGAGGTCGGTCATCTCGGTGCCTTCGTTCAGGGCCAGCACAGCGATGACCGGGCGGCCCGGCGCGCGCGGCTTCAGGGCCTCGACGAAGGCTTGCTTGTCGCGCGCGATCGTGGCCGCGTCATCCTGCAAGGGCGCCTGCGGTGCGCCCGCCCCGCAGCCCGCCAATACCAAGGCTGCAATACTTGCCCCGATCCACGCCCGTACCCAGTTCCACATGGCCGTCCTTCCGTAACCGCGATGTCCCTGAGATGAGCCTACGCATGCCCGCCCTGCCCCACAAGGACGAAGAAGCCGCGCTTTCTGCCAGCGACATCGTGCTGGTCGCGTTCGACGGCGTCGAGGCGATCGACGTCGCCGGGCCGGCCAGCGTCTTCACCAAGGCCGAGCAGATGCGCCCCGGCAACTACCGCCTGCACATCGCCTCGCCGGCCGGCGGCACCGTGTCGACGAACGGAGGGCTGAGCTTCGCGGCCACGTGCCCGCTGCGGCAACTGCCCGCCGCGATCGACACGTTGATCGTGGCCGGCGGCGACGAGCCGGGCGTGCGCGCGGCGATCGTCGAGCAGCGCATCGCGGACTGGCTCGCGGAGATCGCGCCGCGGGTGCGCCGCATCGCCAGCGTGTGCAGCGGCGCCTTCGCGCTCGCCGCGGCCGGCCTGCTCGACGGCCGCGAGGCCACCACGCACTGGCGCGCCTGCGACCAGTTGCAGGCGCTGCGGCCGCAGGTGCGCGTGCAACGCGAGCGCATCTACGTGCACGACGGCCCGGTGTGGACCTCGGCCGGCGTCACCACCGGCATCGAGCTCGCGCTCGCGCTTGTCGAGGACGACCTGGGCCACGCGGTGGCGATGGAGATCGCTCGCACGCTGGCGCTGCCCATGCTGCGCGGCGCCGGCGAGCCGCAGCTGAGCCCGACGCTGCAGGCCCAGGCCGCGGCCAGCCATCGCCTGCGCGAGCTGGTGGCGTGGATCGGCACGCACCCGCAGGAGGCGCTGTCGGTCGAGGCATTGGCCGCTCGCGTGCAGATGAGCCCGCGGCATTTCGCGCGCGCCTTCGTGGCCGAGACCGGCTGCACGCCCGCACGCTTCGTCGAGCAGACCCGTGTGGCCGCTGCCGCGCAGCTGCTGCGGCGCACGCGCTGGACGCAGGACCGGATCGCGAGCCGCAGCGGCTTCCGCTCGGTGGATGCGCTGCAGCGTGCCTTCGCGCGGCAGCATGGCTTGACGCCGCAGGCCTGGCGCGACAGCGAGGGGCGCCCGGCTGTCGCGCAGCGGCCCTGAGCCAAAACGGCAGGACCCTAGGGCTTTTGCTTACTACCAACGGCGCGGTCGACGCTGCCAGCCTTTGCGCGTATCCTACAAAAGTTCCTGCTTTGTTGATCGCGGGACGCCTACCACCCCGTGCCCCGGTCCAGAGAACCGTGCGGGTGGAGCGATCCTAGCGGGGAGGACGACTGCCGGTTCAGCGCTCATCGATACATCCAAACGGAGGTGGCATGGAGCTAAGAACGGAGCAACTGGCCGGGGGCATCGAGAAGATCAGCCTCATCGGCCGCCTGGACAGCGCCGGCACGCAAGAGATCGACATGCGCTTCTCCGCGCTCGTCGCGACCCGGAAACTTTTCGCCGTGGTCGACATGTCCGAGGTGTCGTTTCTCGCGTCCATCGGCATTCGAGCCCTGATCACCAACGCCAGAGCCCAGAAGCAGCGCGGCGGCGAAATGGCCTTGGCAGGCCCTCCGCCGCTGGTGGCGGATGTGCTCAAGGTGGCGGGGGTCGACACGATCATTCCGCTGTACCCCGACGTCGACTCCGCCTTCAGCGCGCTGAAGGCGGGCGCCGAGTGAGGCCCTGATGTCCTCCAGCGACAGGGAGTCCCAGGCCTCCCTGATCGTCGGTTCCGAGCTGCGCGAACTCTCGCGCGTGAGCGCGTGGGTGCACGACTGGGCGCAGCGCCAGCGGCTTCCAAGCCGGGTCGCGGAGCAACTCGACCTGTGCTCGACCGAGGCGGTCACCAACATCATGGCCCACGGCAGCGGCGACGAGGCGGCGCATTGCAGCATCTTCCTGCGGCTGGGGTGGCGAGGCGAGGACGTGGCGCTGGAAGTCGAGGACGAGGGGCGCCCCTTCGACCCGCTCCAGCTCCCGGAACCCGCGCGCGCCGGCAGCCTCGAGGACGCGCACATCGGCGGCTGGGGCATCCCCATCGTCCGCCGCTTTTCCAACGGCATGCACTACCGCCGCGAAGACGGCCGCAATTGCCTGACGCTCCTCTTCCGGCCGACCGCGCCGCCCTGAACGATCCCCCCGGCATCCACCCTCCCGCGGGCGCCGCCCCCACGGCGCCACTCTTCACAAGCAATCACACGAGGAACACACCATGGGAACTGCAGCAAAACCCCTCCCCACCATCGACGCGCAGACCGCGCTGGCCGCACAGGCGGCCCTTGCCACCCCGCCGAACGGCCAGGGCGAGGCCTCGGGGGTCGACAAGATGCGCGAGTTGCTGTTCGGCAACCAGATGCAGGACTACGACAAGCGCTTCTCGGTCCTCGAAGACCGTTTCCAGCACAGGCTGCGCGACCTGGAGGCGGAGTCGTCGCGAAGCCTGACCAACCTCGAGGGGACGATCAAGAAGCAGCTCGAATCCGTCGCCGGGCAGTTCCGCGAGGAGAAGGACCTGCGCGCCGATGCCGACAAGGAACTGGAGCGCAACCTGCGGGAGCAGACGCAGACACTTGAAAAGCGCCTTGCCCAGCTGTCCGACCAGCTCGCACGCCAGGGGCGCGAGTTCACCGACAGCCTCGGCCACGAGGTCCAGGCCCTGCGCGACGACATGCGCAAGCGCCAGGAAGACACCCGCGCCACCATCGAGCGGATGTTCTCCGAGCTCAGCAACGTCAAGACCGACCGCAACCTGCTCGCGGGACTGTTCGTCGAGATCGCCAAATGCCTGAACCAGGACACGTCGCCGAAGGGCGGCAACAGCGAGCGCGTTTGAGCCGCACGGCCGCTCCGAAGGCGAATACCGCAGCCGAAGGCGGAGGCGCTCCGTTGAGCCGCACGGCCGCTCCGAAGGCGAATACCGCAGCCGAAGGCGACGGTGCTCCGGTGAGCCGCACGGAGGCCGTGTGACCGCGCGCCTGCCGTTGGCCGCGACCCATGCGCCCGGCGGTGCTTCCGAAGAAAGTCCGAACCAGCGGCTGGCCGGACTGCTGCTCGAGCTGGCGCGCTGCGTCGACCCCACGGTGGTCGCGACGCTGCCGCCGCGCCCCGCGGTCGACCCGCGGCTGGAGGCGCTGCGCGACGTGCTGCTCGAACGCGAGCAGGTGGCGCTGGCGCGGCTGCAGCGCAAGTTCGACGACCCGCAGGAGTTCGCCGAAGCGGTGGGCGCCGTGCTGCCCTCGGCCTTCGAGCTGGCGGCGCAGGACGCGCGCCTCGGCCAGGTGCTCGCGCCCACGGTCGAACGCGCCACCCAGGCGTCGATCCGGAAAAATCCGGACACGATGGTCGACATCCTGTACCCCGTCATGGGGCCGGCGATCCGCAAGGCCATCGCCGAGACCCTGGAAGGCAAGCTGCAGTCGCTCAACCAGGCACTCAAGCACAGCCTCTCGTGGCGCGGCCTCAAGTGGCGCCTCGAGGCGTGGCGCAGCGGCAGCGCCTTTGCCGACGTGGTGCTCAGGCACACCGCCGTGTTCCGCGTCGAGCACCTGTTCCTGGTCCATCGCAAGACCGGCCTGCTGCTGGCGCACGAGGCCGCGGAAGACGCGACGACGCGCGACCCCCAGCTCGTGTCGGCCATGCTCTCCGCCATCCAGGACTTCGTGCGCGACTCCTTCGACGAATCCGCCGAGGGCGGCGCCAAGGGCCGCAGCATCGACAGCCTGCGCCTGGGCGACCTGCTGCTGTGGTGCGAGGAAGGTCCGTCGGCCTTCCTCGCCGCGGTGATCCAGGGCAACCCGCCGCCGGCGCTGCGCGAATGCCTGGTGGAGACGCTGGCCGCCATCCACGACGAATGGCGCACGCAGCTCGATGAATTCGAAGGCGACACCAGCCCCTTCGAAGCGAGCGCGCAGCAGCGGCTGCGGCCCACCCTGTGGTCCCAGTCGGCCGAGTCGAAGAGAAAGCTGTCGCCGCTGCTCTGGGCCATCCCCCTGGCGCTGCTGCTGGCAATGGGCTGGTGGATCGGGCAGCGGATGATCGAGAGCCAGCGCGTCGACGACTACGTCGCGGCGCTGCGCGACGAACCCGGCATCGTCGTGATGGGCGCCGATCGCCACGACGGCAAGTGGTGGGTGTCCGGGCTGCGCGACCCGCTGGCCACGCGCCCGGAAGCCCTGCTGGAGCCGGCGAAGCTGGACCCGGCGCTCATCGTCGGACGCTGGGAGCCCTACCAGGCGCTGCATCCGGCCATCATGCTGAAGCGCCTGCAGGCGACCCTGAATCCGCCGCCGACCGTCAGCCTGTCGCAGGATGCGGACGGCATCCGCGCCGACGGCAGCGCCCCGCAGCACTGGATGGACAAGGCGCGGGCCTTCGTGCACAGCCTGCCCGCGGGCGCTCCGCCGGTGGACCTGAGCGCCCTCAAGGACGTGCAGGACCCGAACTACATCCGCCTGCGCGACGCCATCCAGGCCCACGTCATCCCCTTCGAGGCCAATGCACCACGGCCCACCGCCGAGCAGGGGGTCGAGCTCGACACCGTGGCGGCCGAACTGCGCGAACTGGTGCGCGTGGCCCGTGGCCTCGGCTTCTCGGTGCGCGTGACGATCGTCGGCCACGCCGATGCCACCGGCAAGGACACGGCCAACCTGGCCCTCAGCCTCGGGCGCGCCGAGGTCGTGCGCTCCATGCTGCGGGCGCGCGGCATCGACCCCAACCTGCTCTCCGTGCGTGGCGCCGGCCCGCTGGAGCCGCTTCGGCCCGGCGCCAGCGCCGACGAGTTGTCGATGAACCGGCGCGTGTCCTTCGTTGTCGGCACCAGCGATTAGGACCTCTCCCCATGCTGCAAAAGAAGATCTGCCTGCTCGGTGCATTCGGCGTCGGAAAAACCAGCCTGGTTCGCCGCTATGTCGACACCATCTTCTCGGACGCCTACCTCACCACCGTCGGCGTGAAGATCGACAAGAAGGTGATGACCCTCGGCACCGAGCCGCTCGCGCTGATCCTGTGGGACATCGCCGGCGAGGACGACATGGCGGCAGTGCGGCTGAGCTACCTGCGCGGCGCGGCAGGCTATCTGCTGGTGGTGGACGGCACGCGGCCCGAAACGCTGGAGACTGCGGCCTCGATCCAGTCCCGCGTCGACGCGGAGGTCGGCCGCATTCCCTTTCTCGCCCTGCTCAACAAGGCCGACCTGGTGGATGACTGGGCCCTTCCGCCCCAACGCATCGAGACACTGCAGGCTGCGGGATGGACCTTCCGCCGAACCAGCGCCAAGACCGGCGAGGGCGTCGAGGCGAGCTTCCAGGACCTGGCGGAGCTTCTCGCACGCTAGGGCCTGTCAACGCCATGCTGGACCTGCCGGACCGGATTTCCGACTCGCTCATGGTGCTGGTCCATGGGCAGCGCGCGCTTGCGCACCTGGCCGTCGATGGCGCACAGAAGCTGGTGCATGCCGGCGGCGAGCTGGCGCACTACGGGCTGGCCGGCATCGAGCCCGGCGACTCCGCCTGCGACCAGATCCCCTTCCTCGAAGGCCTGCTGCCGCTGGCGGAGAGCCCCTTCCTTCTTCGCTCCATGGAAATGCCCAGCGGACGCGTGGCCGACGTCCACTTCTTCGCCGACGAGGCCACGGTCTGGATCGTTCTGCTCGATGTGACGAACGAACACGAGGAGGCGCAGCGCGTCCAGCAGAAGGCCTACGACATGACCCTGCTCAGCCAGCGCGAAGCCAGGCTGATCGAGCAGCTCGAGTCAACCAACCGCGAACTCACGCGTGCCCATCGCGAGCTCGCCGCGTCGCGCGAAGCCCTGCAGCGTGCCCACGACCGGCTGCAGCAGGAACTGCGCGACGCCGAGCGCTACGTACTCGCCATCCTCCCGGCACCGCTGTCGGAGCCGATGAAGGTCGACTGGCGCTTCGTGCCCTCCACCGAGCTGGGCGGCGATTCCTTCGGCTACCACTGGATCGACGCCAATCACTTCGCGCTCTACCTGATCGACGTCTGCGGCCACGGCGTGGGCGCCGCCCTGCTCTCGGTGGCGGTGGCCGACACGCTGCGCTCGGAGGCTCTGCCACGGACCAACTTCCGCCGGCCGGCGGAGGTGCTCGCCGCGCTCAACCTGGCCTACCAGATGGAACGCCACAACGAGCTGTTCTGCACCGTCTGGTACGGCGTCTATCACCGCGGCAGCGGCCGGCTGCGCTACGCCTCGGCCGGCCACCCACCGGCGATGCTGGTGAGCGGCACACGCGAGGCTCCCGGGGAATGCCGGCCGCTGAAGGCAAGCGGCCCCTGCGTCGGCCTCTCGCCGGCCGCACGCTATGCCGACGAACAGTGCATCCTGCGGTCGCCGGCGCGGCTCTTCGTCTTCAGCGACGGGACGTACGAGATCACCCGGCCCGATGGGTCCATGCTGGCGTTCTCCGACTTCGCCGACGTGCTGGCGCAGCCGGCGCGCGACGGACAGTCGGAGCTCGACAGGCTGCTCGACTTCGCACGGGAGATGCACGGGCCCGGCGTGCTCGAGGACGACTTCACCGTCATCGAGATGGCGTTGTGAGCGCGGGTTCGATGCACCGTATGCACGACCAGCTGTAGATGTGCTGCCAACGCCTCGAGGAAAGCTGCGCTCGCCGAAACCATCTTAGGGCAGCGCAGCCCGTCAATTGGTCACGCGCCCCAGCTGCAGCTCCCGCAGCCGCTTCACGTCGCGTGCCGGCGGCGAGCCGAAGAAGCGGCTGTACTCGCGGTTGAACTGCGACTGGCTTTCATAGCCCACGCGGTGGCCGGCGGTGGCGGCGTCCACGTGCTCGCCGATCATGATGCGCCGCGCCTCCTGCAGGCGCAGCTGCTTCTGGAACTGCAGCGGGCTCATCGCAGTGACAGCCTTGAAATGGTGGTGCAGCGATGACACGCTCATGTGGACCTCTTCGGCGAGGGCCTCGACACGCAGCGGCTCCTGGAAGCGCCGTGTAAGCACGCTGATCGCCTGGGTGATGCGCTGGCTGTGGCTGTCCACCATCGCCATCTGGGCCAGCCGCCAGCCATCGGGCGACTTCAGCAGCCGGTACAGGATCTCGCGAATGATCAGCGGCGCCAGCGCGGGGACGTCCTCGGGGGAATCCAGCAGCTTGACCAGGCGCAGCACCGGGTCGAGCACGGCCGTGGACAGCTCGCCGGTGTAGATCCCGCGCGGCGAGGCGCGCGCCGGAGCGGCCTCGCCGAACCTGAACTCCAGCGCCGCGGCGGCGATGTCCTTGACGTCGAAGCTGAGCTTCAGGCCGAGGTACGGCGCATCGGGCGAGACGTCGATCACCTGGCCGGACACGGGCAGGTTCTGCGCGACCACCAGGTACCGGGCGGTGTCGTAGATGTAGACCTCGTCGGCCAGCAGCACGCGCTTGCTGCCCTGCGCGAGCACGCAGAAGGCCGGCTCGTGCACCACATGCGCCGGATGCTGCATCTGCGAAACCCGCGCGAGCCGAAACCGGGGGACCGCAGTGTCATAGAGGCCGTCGACGCCGCCGGTGAGCCGGTCGATCTGCGCAGCGAGCTCGGCCCGCATCACGGTGACTTGCAACTGCTCGGAGGATCGGTCCTCGTGCGGCGCCTTCTGGATGGATGTCAGCATGCGCCGAGCTTAAGCAGCTCGCCGCCGTTTGTCTCCACCGAGGGCCACGCGTTGCAGGATCGTGCAAACACGCGCCACGATCCTGCAAGCCCATGGGGCCCGCGCGCTACTGCCCCACGCGCAGCATGCCGCCGAGCACCCGGTGCTTGGATTGCTCGATGTGCGCCATCATGCGTTCCAGCGCGCCTTCGGCATCATGGTCGGCCAGGGCGCGGAGGAACTCGAGGTGTTCGCGCATGGCGGGCACGACCTGCACGGGGCGCATCGAATCCGCGTCGTAGCGGATCAAGCGGACGTGCAGGCTGTTGACGCGGTAGATCTCCGACAGGATCTCGTTGCCGATGGAGTCGACCATGGCGTCGTGCAGGCCCCAGTCGACCGCCTGGGAGTCCTTCTCGAGTGCATCGTCGGGCCGGGGCTGCAGTGCGCGCTCGAGGATCGCCTCGTGGTCCGCAATGAGGCGGGCGATGGTCTCGGCACTGGCAACGCGCGCGAAGTGCAGGACGGCTTCGCGCTCCACCATTGCACGGACCTGCCAGGCATTGCGGATCAGCTTCATGTCCACGGTGGCGATCTGCAGGCCCCGCTTGGGGACCGCCTTGATGAGCCCGGCGGCCTCGAGCCTGGGCACCAGCTCGCGCACGGCGGCCAGCGGCATCTCGAGCAGCTGCATCAACTCGCGCTGGGAGACGAATTGCCCCGGCCGGATCCGCGCATCGATGATCTGCTGGCGAAATCCCTGGTAGGCGCGGTTTCGTTGCGTGACCGGCTCGGGCTCGGCGGCCGGGCGCGAAGACGCCTTCTGCAACTCGGGCGGCGCGATGGCGGAGGTGTTCATGCCCGGATGGTACGGGCAAACACCTGTCCGCGATGGACTGATGCACAAGCTAGGGCTATTACTAAGCACTGACTGACATGTCAGTTGGGTTATAGTCCGGTGCAAGCACAGGATCCCAGCGCGGCGCATCGCGTGCCCCGCCACCACCAAACCTTTTCACCACCGCAACCGGAGCCTCTTCATGGGTCTTGATCTCTCGGGTGTCATTCCGCCCCTCGTCACGCCTTTCACCGCCGATGGCGATATCGACGAAGCCGCCTTCCGCAAGGTCATCCGCTTCAACCTGGACAAGAAGGTGCACGGACTGTGCCCCGGCGGCAGCAGCGGCGAAGGCCATACGCTCACGATCGACGAGTTCAAGCGTCTCCTGGAAATCACCGCGGTGGAAGTCGCGGGTGCCGTGCCGATCGTCGCCGGCATCATTTCCAACAGCACGCGCGACGCAATCAACCGCGCCAAGGCGATTTCGCACCTGCCCATCGCGGCACTGCAGGTCACGCCCGTGCACTATCTGTTCAAGCCCGACGAGGACGCGACCTTCCGGCACTTCAAGGCGCTGACGGAAGCCGTGGACATCCCGGTCATCATCTACAACGTCGTGCCCTGGAACTACCTGAGCCCGGCGCAGATGATCCGCCTCATGAAGGAGCTGCCCGGCGTGCAGGGCATCAAGCAGAGCCAGGGCGACCTGAAGCTCATGGCCGACCTGCTCCTGGGCGTGCCCCAGGGCTGCAAGGTCTTCTCCGCCGTGGATGCGCTGCTGTATTCGTCGTTCGCGCTGGGCGCCCACGGCACGATCGCCGCGACCCCGGCCGCGCTGCCGGGCGTGTGCGTCGCGCTCTGGAATGCCGTGCAGGCGGGCGACCATGCCAAGGCCCTGGAGATGCACAAGTCGATGCTGGCGTTCTGGAACGCGATCGTCGCGGACAACCTGCCCGCGAACCTGAAGACCTCGATCACGCTGCAAGGCTGCAACGCGGGCCTGCCGCGCGCACCGATGCCGCCGACGAGCGAGGCGCAGCTCGCCAGGATCAAGAGCGCGCTCGACGACGTCCTGCGCTTCGAAAACTGATGCGCAACCCCAGTTCCCTCGACACAGGTATCGGAGACAGGCAATCATGAACATCCAACGTCGCAAACTGCTGAACCTCGGCGCGGCCGCTGCCGCGGGCAGCCTCCTGGGCACGAGCGCCTGGGCGCAGGCCTACCCCAGCAAGCCGGTCACGCTCGTCGTGCCGTTCGCACCGGGCGGCAACACCGACATCGTCGCGCGCACGGTGGCCGTCGCGCTGGGCAAGGTGCTGGGCCAGTCGGTGATCGTGGACAACCGCGCCGGCGCGGGCGGCTCCATCGGTGCGATGCAGGTGGCTCGCGCCGCGGCCGACGGGTACACGCTGCTGCTGTGCGGGGCCGGCGTGATCGTCACCGTCCCGGAGATGGTCAAGACCAGCTACAGCCGATCGAGCTTCGCGCCGATCGGACTGGTGAACAAGAGCTCGATGGTGCTGCTGGCGCGCAAGAACGAGAGCCGCTTCAAGAACTTCAAGGAGCTCGCCGCCTATGCGCGCTCGGGCGAGGGCAAGCTGATCGCGGCCCACTCCGGGCCGGGAACGCCGAACCATCTTGCGCTGCTGCAGCTGGAGAGCCTGCTCAAGACCAAGTTCACCGTCGTCAGCTACAAGGGTTCCGCCCCGGCGCTGGTCGACCTGATCGGCGGACAGGTCGACGTGCACTTCGATCAGGTGACGAGCTCGCTCCAGCATGTGAAGGCTGGCACGCTGCAGGCATTGACCGTCCTCGGGCCGGCGCAAGACCCCTCGCTGCCCGGCGTCCAGACAGTGGCCGAGCAGGGTTTCGGCGAACTGGATGGCACCACTTACGTCGGCGTGCTGGCGCCCAGTGGAACGCCGAAGGATTTGCAGGACAAGCTCGCCGCCGCACTCGCCCAGGCCGTCAAGGACCCGCAGACAGTCAACAGCGCCCGCGAACTCGGCAGCGTCGCCTTCTCGAGCACCCCGCAGGAATTTGCTCGCATCCTCGATGCCGAATACGCGCTGGCCACCCAGGCCACCAAGGACGGCCGGCTCAAGGCGGACTGAACCCATGAAGAAGATCCTCAACGACCCCGACGCCTATGTCGACGAGATGCTCGACGGCCTGTGCCTCGCCCACCCCGAGCTGCAGCGCCGCGGCGAGGGCGGACGCGTGGTCGTGCGCAGCGGGGGCGCTACCGGCGGCAAGGTCGGGGTCGTGACGGGAGGCGGCTCAGGCCACCTGCCGGTCTTCCTTGGCTATGTCGGCGAGGGCCTGCTGGACAGCTGCGCCGTCGGCAATGTGTTCGCCGGGCCGCGCATGGACGACTGCATCGAGGCGATGCGCGCGGCGGACGGCGGCGCCGGCGTGCTGCAGCTCTACGGGAACTACGGCGGCGACCGCATGAACTTCGACATGGCGGCCGAGATGCTGGCGCTCGAGGGGATCGAGGTGGCTTCGGTGCGCGTCACGGACGACGTGGCGAGCGCGCCCGGCGCGCAGCGCGACAAGCGCCGCGGCGTGGCCGGGCTGGTGCTCGTCTACAAGGTGACCGGCGCCAAGGCCGCCACGCGCGCAACGCTCGAGCAGGTCGCCGCGCTGGCGCGCAAGGCCAACGAGGCATGCCGCTCCATCGGCTTGGCGCTCACGCCCTGCGTCGTGCCCGAATCGGGCCGCGCTTCCTTCGCCATCGGCGAACAGGAGATCGAATTCGGCATGGGCATCCATGGCGAGCCCGGGATCTGGCGCGGCCCGCTCAAGCGGGCGGATGCGCTCGCGGACGAGATGCTCTCGCACCTGCTGCCCGAGCTCGATCTCGCGACCGGCGATCGCGTCGCGGTGCTGGTGAACAGCCTGGGCGCGACGCCAGCCGAAGAGCTCTACATCGTGTACCGCCGCGTCGCGGCCGTGCTCGCCGAACGCGGCGTCACGATCGTCCGGCCGCTGGTGGGCCGCTATGCCACCTCGATGGAAATGGCGGGCGCTTCGCTCAGCGTGATGAAACTCGACGCCGAACTGGAGGCGCTTTGGACCGCCCCGGCCGAATGTCCTTTCTGGAGGGTGAGTTGATGCTCGACGCGGCGCGACTCGCGTCCGCCCTGCCCCGCTGGTGCGCCGGCGTGCATGCGGCCGCGCCCGAACTCAATGCGCTCGACGGCCGCCTCGGCGACGCGGACCTCGGAGCCACGCTCGACAAGTGCGCCTCCCAGGTGGAAGCGGCGCTGCCGGAACTGCCCGACAGCCTCGAGGGCATCTTCAGGCGCTGCGCGCAGGC
Organism: Variovorax stachyos; assembly: GCF_051400855.1. NCBI lineage: Bacteria > Pseudomonadati > Pseudomonadota > Betaproteobacteria > Burkholderiales > Comamonadaceae > Variovorax > Variovorax stachyos. The sequence goes on from NZ_JBLFFN010000020.1 coordinate 19,939, forward strand.
GAGCGCGAAGGCCTCCGGCTCGAGCTTCGGCACACTGCTGACCGTGGCCCTCATGACCTGCGCCAAGCACTGCGCGGGCGTCGATTCGCTCAGCCGCGCGGATCTCGCCGCCATGTTGGTGGAAGTCGTTTCCGGGCTCTCCGCCCGCGGCGGCGCAAGCCTGGGCGACAAGACCGTGCTCGACAGCCTGCATGCAGTCGCCACGGCGCTCGCGTCGTCTCCGGACGATGCCGATGCACGCCGCGTGGCCGGCGCCGCATCGCGCGCCGCACTGGACGCCTTTCGAGAGAGGCCGAACCGCATCGGGCGCGCGCGCATGTTCGCGGACAAGACCGTCGGACTCGACGATCCCGGCATGGTGGCCTTGCAGCGCATGATCGACAGCCTGTGACGGCGGGCTGACTCGCCAGGCCCATCGGTCCACGCCGCCCGCGGGCGATTCATGACTTGCCGCGGACCGGCTTCACCTTGGCACGGCTCGCGTGCGCCAGCACCTGCGCAAAGGCCGCCGCCGCGGGAGACAGGCTGCGGCCGCTGCGGCGAACGATGCCCAGGGTGCGGCTGATCGCCGGTTTCTCCAGCCGCACGCCGACCACGCAGGCCCGGCTGCGGGGCAGCGTCAGCTGCGGCACCACCGCGATGCCGAGGCCGCTCTCCACGAATCCGATCAGCGTCGAGACATGGCGCACCTCGCAGATCGGACGTGGCAGCGGCGGCAGCTCGGCAAGCCCCTGGTCGATGAAGAGGCGGTTGCGGCTCGCGTGCGAAACGCGCGCCAGCGGATAGGCGGCGAGCTCTTCCCAGCCCACCGAGCGGCGCTTCGCGAGCGGGTGCCCGGCCGGGCAGGCCAGCACGTAGGGCTCCTTCAGCAACGGGGTGAACTCGACGTCCGGGTCCTGCATGCCGATGTAGTTCAGCGCGAAGTCGGCTTCGCCCTGCTTCACGCTCTCGAGCACCTCGTCGGCGCCCTCCTCGATGATGCGCACCAGCACCCGCGGGTGCCGCTCGCGAAAGGCATGGATCACCGGCGGCAGGAAGTGGTGCACCGTGGAGAGCACGCAGCCGACCGTCACGTCGCCCGCCGCCAGCTCCGCGGCATCGCGCAGGCTGAGCACGGAGCGATCGAGGCCGTCCACCAGGCCGCCGACCTGGGCCAGGAAGCGTCGACCCAGCAGCGTCAGCTCGACGCTGCGCGTCGTCCGGTCGAACAGGCGCACGCCGAGCATGTCTTCCAGGTGGGAGATGCGGCGCGACAGCGCCGGCTGCGACAGGTGCAGCGCGCGCGCCGCCGCCGCGAAGCTTTGCAGTTCTCCCACGGTGACGAAGGCACGCAGGTCCGCGAGCGACGGCTTGATCATGGCAACCCCATTCATGCAACTGATGCAATAAAACCCCAGAAGAATGCAATTTACTGCAGAGTGGCCAACGCGGAAGATGCGGCACACAACGAACGAGACATCACCATGCAACGCCGCCACCTCCTGCAGGCCGGGTCGGCAGCCCTCGCGGCGCCGTACCTGGCGTTCGCGCAGGGCTATCCCGCCAAGCCCATCCGCTACATCGTCCCGGTCGCCGCCGGCGGCGGCAACGACATGATCGCCCGCGTCGTCGCCGAGCGCTGGGGCCGCCTGCTGGGACAGAGCTTCGTGGTGGACAACCAGAGCGGCGGCGGTGGCGTGGTCGCCTGCCAGACCACGGCACGCGCCGCGCCGGACGGGTACACGCTGATGCAGGGCTATGTCGCGACGCACGGCACCACGCCCGCGACACGGCGCGTCAGCTACGACGCGATCAAGGACTTCACGCCGATCGGCATGATCGGCGCCACGCCCAACGTGCTGGCGGTCAACGCCGAAGTGCCTGCGAAGAACGTCCAGGAGTTCGTCGACTACGTCAAGCGCAGCCCCGGCAAGGTGAGCTACGGCTCGGCCGGCGCGGGCTCGCTCACGCACCTGACGATGGAACTCCTCAAGCAGGAGACGGGCGCCTTCATGCTGCACATCCCGTACCGCGGGATCGCGCCGGCCATCAACGACCTGCTCGGCGGCCAGACCCAGGCCATGTTCCCCGGCCTGGCGGCGGCCTTGCCGCACCTGCGCTCGGGCCGCATGCGCGCGCTGGCCGTCACCGGCAAGCGGCGCAGCCCGCAGCTGAAAGACGTGCCCACCATGGAAGAGGTCGGCTTCAAGGGCTTCGACGCGATGCAGTGGTACGGCTCGGTCGGGCCCGCCGGCCTGCCTGCGGACGTCGTGCGGCGCCTCAACGAGACGCAGGTCGCGGTGCTGAAGGCGCCCGACCTCGCCGAGAAGCTCTCGGCCGAAGCCGTCGAGCCGTGGCCGATGACGCCCGAGCAGTTCGGCCAGTACATCGGCGCCGAGATCGCGCGCTGGACCGCGCTGGCCAAGGCACGCAACATCCGCCTCGACGAGTGACCCTCGGCGCGGCCTCATCCATCCTCAACCACCAGAGAAGCACCCAGTGGCTCGCAATACGAACGTCCCCGCCGACCTGTCGGCGCCCCCGGTCACCGCCATCCTTGCCGGCTTCGTTGCCGGCCATCCGTCGCGCGGATGGAGCGATGCGGTGGAGCACGAGGCCCACCGCACCTTCTACAACTGGCTCGGCTGCGCGATCGGCGCGGCCCGGCACGAGGCCGCCGACGCGGCGATGGCCGCCGTTGCGCTGCTGCAGCCGGCGCCCCAGGCCACGGTGCCGGGACGCGCGGAGAAGCTCGACATGGCGAGCGCCGCGCTGGTCAACGGCATCACCTCCCACACCTTCGACTTCGACGACACCCACCTGAAGACGATCATCCATCCCGCCGGCCCTGTGGCTTCGGCCGTGCTCGCGCTGGCCGAGCACAACGGCGCTTCGGGGCGCCACGTGATCGACGCGCTGGTGCTGGGCATCGACGTGGCCTGCCGCATCGGCAACGTCATGTACCCGGACCACTACGACCGCGGCTGGCATATCACGGGCTCCACCGGCATGCTCGGCGCGGCGGCCGGCTGCGCGCGCGTGCTGCGGCTGGACGAGGCGCAGACCGCCATGGCGCTCGGCATCGCCGCCTCGCAGCCCGTCGGCCTGCGCGAGCAGTTCGGAACGATGACCAAGCCCTTCCATCCCGGCGCCGCGGCGCGCTCGGGCCTCATGTCCGCGCTGCTGGCGAGCCGGGGCTTCACCGCCAGCAGCCGCGCGCTGGAAGCGCCCCGCGGCTTCGTCCAGGTGGCGTCAGACAAGCGCGCCTGGCACGAGGCGACGGACGAGCTCGGCGAGCGCTTCGAGATCTCCTTCAACACCTACAAGCCCTTTGCCTGCGGCATCGTGATCCATCCGAGCATCGACGCCTGCGTGCGCCTGCGGGCGCAGGGCGTCACGCCGGACCAGGTGGACCGCATCGAGCTGCGCGTGCACTCGCTGGTGCTGGAGCTCACGGGCAAGAAGGAGCCGAAGGACGGCCTGCAGGGCAAGTTCAGCGTCTACCACGGCTGCGCGGTGGGCCTGAGCCACGGCCGCGCGGGCGAAGAGGAGTTCTCGGACGCGGTCGTCAACGACCCGCAGGTCGTGGCCCTGCGCAACAAGGTGCAGGCCACGGTCGACGACGGCATCGACGAGGCGGCAGCGCACGTCACCGCCGTGCTGCTCGACGGCCGCCGCGTGGAGGTCCGGGTGGACCATGCCATCGGCTCGATGCAGAACCCCTTGTCCGACGCGCAGCTGGAGGCCAAGTTCGGCTCGCTCGTGGTGCCGGTACTGGGCCGGGCCCGAGCGGACGAGATCACGAAGGCCTGCCGCACGCTGGCCTCGCTGCCCGACGTGCGCGCCCTGACCGCCTTGTGCCGCGCGTGATGAATCCCACTTCCCCCGGACCCCACGTGACGGCCATCGCACCCCTTCGCATCGGAATCCTGAACGGCGACGACATCGGCCACGAGATCGTGCCCGCCTCGGTGGACATCGCCCGCGCCGCGGCCGAGCTGCATGGCGTGCAGATCGACTGGCGCCCCCTGCCCATCGGCGCGCGCGCCCTCCAGACCCACGGCCATACGCTGCCGCCCGAAACCATGGAAGGCCTCCAGGCGCTCGACGGCTGGATCCTCGGCCCCATCGGGCACCGCGCCTATCCCAAGGGGCCCCATGCGATCAATCCGCACCCGATCCTGCGCAAGCAGTTCAACCTCTTCGCCAATGTCCGGCCGACGCGCTCCTATCCCGACATCGGTTGCCTGCACGACGGGGTGGACCTGGTGATCGTGCGCGAGAACAACGAAGGCTTCCAGCCGGACCGGAACATGGTCGCCGGCTCGGGCGAGTTCCGGCCGACCGACGAGGTGACGCTCTCGGTGCGGGTGATCACGCGCACGGGCAGCCGGCGAGTCGCGCGCGCCGCCTTCGAGCTGGCACGCCAGCGGCGCAAGCACCTCACCTACGTCCACAAGGACACGGTGTTCAAGCTGGGTTGCGGCATGTTCGTGGAAGAGTGCCGCAAGCTCGCCGCCGACTATCCCGACGTGCGCGTCGACGACGTGATCGTCGACACCTTCGCGATGCGGCTTGTTCGAGATCCGCAGAACTTCGACGTGGTGGTGACCACGAACATGTTCGGCGACATCCTCTCCGACGAGGCCGCGGGGCTGGTGGGCGGTCTCGGCATGGCGCCGGGCCTGTGCATCGGCGACGGCGACGTGGCGATGGCGCAGGCCACGCACGGCTCGGCCCCCGACATCGCCGGCCGGGGCATCGCCAACCCCTACGCCATGATCGAGTCCACGCGCATGCTCTTCGAATGGCTGGGCCACAGCCGCGGCAACGAAGGGGCAGTGCGCATGGGCGCCTCCATGTCGCGGGCGACTGCGGCGGCACTGGCCGACCCGCAGGCTCGCACGGGCGACATCCGTGGGACCGGCAACACGGCGGCCTTTACTCAGGCCGTGCTGCGCAGCCTGCGGCAATGAAGGGCGGCAAGCGCTGACACCAAATGACCGAATGACCGACTGACCGAATGGCATTCAGCAGTCGCTGATCGAATCCCCTGACAAGGAGCGACCGTGCAGTCCTACTGGATGCAGATGACCGAGACTGGCACGACGCTCGCGCTGCGCGACAGCCCCGTGCCCGTGCCCGGCCCGCGGCAGCTGCTGGTGCGCATGCATGCAGCGGCGCTGAACCGCGGGGAATTCCTGCTGGGGCATGGCCTTCACGGCCAGCCCGGGAGCTGGAAGGCGATCGGCAGCGAAGGGGCCGGCGAGGTCGCCTCCGTCGGCGCCGAGGCGAGCGGCTTCCGCCCGGGCGACCGCGTGATGGGCCGCTGCGCGGGCGCGTTTTCGGAATACGCGCTGATGGAGGCGGCGGAGGCAATGGCAATGCCGCATGTGCTCACGTGGGAGCAGGCCGCCAGCATTCCGCTGGCCTTCCTGGTGGCCTTCGACATGCTGGTGCTGCAAGGCCGCCTGGAGCCGGGCGAATGGCTGCTCGTCAATGGCGTGTCCTCCGGTGTCGGCGTGGCATCGCTCCAGCTGGGCAAGGCGCTCGGGGCGCGTGTCATCGGCACCTCGGGCTCGCGCGAGAAGCTGGCCGCGCTCGCGCGGCTCGGCCTCGACCTCGCCCTGTGCACGCGTCAGCCGGACTTCGCGCCCGCCGTCATGGAAGCGACCGGCCGGCACGGCGCCGACCTGATCGTCAACACCGTCGGCGGCTCGGTGTTTGCCGAGAACGTGCGCGCGATGGCCTTCGAGGGCCGGCTGGCCACGGTCGGCTATGTCGACGGCGTGCTTCGCGCCGAGATCGACCTCGAGGCCTTGCATGCCAGGCGCCTCACTTTCTTCGGCGTCTCCAACAAGTTGCGCACGAGGGAACAGCGAGCGGCCGCCATTCCGCGTTTCATTGCCGAGGCCCTGCCGCACTTCGCGGCCGGACGTATTCAGCCGCAGATCGACCAGGTGATGGACTTCGCACGACTGCCGCAGGCCAAGGCGCGCATGGAATCCGGCGCGCATGTGGGAAAGATCGTTCTGCGAATGCCGAGCTGAATGGCTGCAGCCTGCTCCATTGCTTCAACATGAATCGAGTGCATTGCGAGTGCATTCGCTCGAAGAATTGCCGTTCCGGGACATCCCGTTTTGCGGGGCTCGCCAATAAGATTAAAGTCGAGTCTTCTTCACATCCTGGAATTCAAATCGAATGACTCAGAGTTACGAGCAGATTCAGAAGCAGATCGAGGCTCTCCAGCGCCAGGCTGAAAAGCTTCGCGCGCGAGAAATTGATGAAGTCATCGCCCGTATCAAGGTTGCCATCAAGCACTATGGGCTCAGCGCCGCGCAACTGGGCTTTGGCGCTGCTGCAGACGGCGTGAAGAGAAAGGCGAAAAAGGCAGCCTCTGTCCGCGCGGCGAAATACAGCGATGGCCAGGGCAATACCTGGTCGGGCATGGGCAAGCGGCCCGGCTGGCTGCGCAATGCGCTCGAGGCCGGCAGGACACTCGAGGAATTCGCGACGCAGACCCCATCCCCTGAAATGGGCGGCGGCAAGCGCAAGGCGGCAAAGAAGCGCAAGGCGAAGACTGCCTACAAGGACGATGCCGGGCATACGTGGTCCGGCATGGGCCCGAAGCCTCGCTGGTTGAAAGAGGCGCTGGACGCGGGGAAGACGCTCGAGGAAATGGCAGCCTGACGAGGGATCGTCCTCGGTGCCGCGCGGGGGGCCTCGGCTCGAACCCCTGCCGCGTATCGATCAGGGCGGTTGCGACGTTCAGGCCCGAGTCGACGCACATTCGGGCAAGGGCCCGCTGTCGCATTCGATGATCCGGGCCGCTTCGAGCAGCCGCCGTTCGCGAAAGCTTCCAGCCACCAGTTGCACGCCGGTCGGCAGGCCCGCCTGCAAGCCGGTCGGAACATGCAGTCCCGGCAGGCTGAGCGCCGCGACCGCGATCAGCGGAGACTGGTCCGCAAGGAGCTCACGCATCTTCTCGGGCCCCTGCAAGTCCTCACCCCATGGCATGGGCGCCCGGCAGGAAGTCGGCATGAGAAGCAGCGGACAGCGCTCGAGGAACTCGTTCCATTTGCGGCGCAGCACGTCGCGCCGCGCCAGAGCCGTGGCGTAGATGTGGAGTTCCGGGGCCGGGGCGCAGGCCACCATCGAGCGAACCGGGCTCAGGATGCTCGCGTCCTGCATCGCCTTGACGGCGGACAGCATGCCCATGCGCACCTCGTTCATCACCACGGCCAGCCAGATCTCCAGGGCTTCGTCGATGCCGGGCGGCGTCACGCGCTCGACGCGATAGCCTGCCGCCTCGAGGGAGCGCGCAGCCTGCGACATCGCCGCCTTGACTTCGGGCGCCAGCCGAGTGCCGGGAATTTCATCGACACAGGCCACGCGCACGGGCGCGGTGTCGTCGGGGAAGTCCAGCGGCGCGGCGATCCAGGTCGGATCGTCCGCGCCCTCGGACGCCATGGCGCGCAGGCCCAGCTCGACATCCTGCACGCGGCGCGCGAGCACCCCCTGCGCCGAGAACAGCTGCAGCCCGAGAAAGCGCGTCGCCACCGTGGGGTGGAAGGCCGGGATCCGGCCGGGTGTCGGGCGCAGGCCCACCACGCCGTTGACGTAGGCGGGGTAGCGGATGGAGCCCGCAATGTCGGTGCCATGCGACAAGGCGCACATGCCCGAGGCCGCGGCGACCGCTGCACCACCGCTCGAGCCGCCGGAAGTGATGTCCGCGCGCCAGGGATTCAAGGTCCTCCCATGCAGCGGGTTCTCGGTGAACCACCGGAAGGAGAAAGGCGGCACGTTCGTGCGGCCGAGGATCACCGCGCCGGCGCGCCGCAGGTTGGCCACCACGGCGCTGTCCGCGGGCGCGATGCGGTCGGCGAAAGCGGGCACGCCGTTGGTCGTCGCCTCGCCCGCCACGTCGACGTTGAGCTTGATCGTGACGGGCACGCCATGAAGGCAACCCATCTCTTGCGGTGCGCGGGCCCGCAGCGCATCGGCATCGCGCGCCATCTGGAAGGCGCGTTCGCGGTCCGCGTGGACGATGGCGTTGAGCCCGGGATTCACGGCATCGATGCGGTCGTGAAAGGCCTGCGTCACTTCCACGCTGGAGATGTCGCCCTTGCGGATCCGGGCAGCGATGTCCGCTGCTCCCCACCGCCACACGTCGCCGGGCAGCGAGCCGGCCGCGGCCACTCGTGCGCTGGGATTGGTGGTTCCGGTCATGCGCAGCCCGCCTCAGTCCAGCCTGATGTCGTTGCTCGTGATGACCTGTTCATAGGTTGCAGTGCGCGCCTCGATCGCGCGACGTGTCTGCGCCGGTGACCAGAGCGCGGCTTCGAAGTTGAAGGTCTTGAAGCGGGCCTGCAGCTCGGGGCTGCCGACGGCGGCGAGCAGATCCTTGTTGATCCTGTCGCAGATCGACTCCGGGGTGCCCTTGGGCGCCAGCAGGGCGACGAAGCCGCTGGCCTCGTAGTTCGCAGGCCCTCCGGCCTCGGCCAGCGTGGGAACGTCCGGCATGTCCGGCAGGCGTCGTGCGCGCGTGACCGCCAGGTACTTCACCCGCCCGGCCTGGTAGGCGAACTGGGTCGACGCCATGGCGCCCAGCGCCCAGTCGGTCTCGCCCGTGCTCACCCCGGTGTAGAGCTGGCCCATCTCCTTGTAGGGCACGTGCAGCATCCGCACGCCCGCCTTGCTCTCGAACAATGCGGATTGCAGGTGCGCCGTGCTCCCGACGCCCCAGGTGCCGTAGGTCAGTGCGCCCGGCTTCGCCTTGGCCGCGGCCAGCAGGTCCCCGACGTTCTTCCACGGCGAGCTCGACGAGACCACCACGAAGAAGGGCGTGTCGTAGAGCACGCCGACCGGCTCGAACGCATCGAACACGCGGAACCTGCGGCTCTTGAAGAGATGCGGCAAGGCACTGATCGCATCGCCTTCGTGCATCAGCAGCGTATGGCCGTCCGACGCTGCGGCACGCGCGGCATTGATGGCGATGAAGCCTGCGCCGCCCGGCCGGTTGTCGATGACCACGGGCGTCTTCCACTGGGCGGCGAGCTTCTCGCCGACGGCACGCATCATCGCGTCCGGCCCGCTGCCGGCGGAAAACGTCGTGATGATGGTCACCGGCTTGGACGGGAAGGCCGGCTGCGCCTGCGCCTGGGCCGGCGCGTGCAGGCACGCCCCGGCCGCAAGAAGCAATGCGGCCATACCGCGGGCGCCAAGGACTGTGCGCATGACTCCTGAAATCACATCGACTCCTCGGTGGGTGGGATGCGTGCATTCTTGAGCGGCGTGCTATCCCGATCAACCGTGTGCGTGGATACTGTCCATCGAAATTTTCGATATCAGAGGAGTCACCCGATGGCGTCGCTCGATCTGGAATGGATCTCGGTCTTCGACGAGATCTACAAGGCCCTGAACGTTTCGCGCGCCGCTGAGAACCTGGGCATCAGCCAGGGCGCGGCCAGCACGGCGCTCGGCCGCCTGCGCAGCTATTACGGCGATCCGCTCTTCACCCGCACATCGCGCGGCATGCGGCCGACACCCCGGGCCGACGCGCTGCACCCTGTGCTGCGCCTGGTGCGCGAGAGCCTCGAGAACGCAAGGACCGGCGCACCTGCCTTCGACCCGGCCACTGCCCGGCGCTCGTTCCGGGTGTGCATGACGGACCTGGGCGAGATTTCCCTGCTGCCCCGGCTGCTGAACCACCTGCAATCCCACGCGCCCGGCATCGACATCGAGGCCGAGAAGATCTCTGCCGACACACCCAGGCGCCTTGAAGATGGCGCGGTCGACCTCGCCGTGGGCTACATGCCGCAACTCGACGCCGGCTTCTACCAGCAGTCGCTCTTCGAACAGGACTTCCTGTGCATCGCGAGCGTCTCCCATCCGCGCATCGGCAAGCGGCTGGGCAGGCAGGCCTATGGCACCGAGCGCCACGTCGAAGTGAGCACCTCGGGCACCGGCCATACCGCGATGGTGGAAAAAGCACTCGTCTCGGCCGGCATCCGGCGCAGCATCGCCTTGCGGGTGCCGAGCTTTCTTGCCGTGGCGCAAATCGTGGGAGAGACGGAAATGCTCGCCACCGTTCCGCGCCACTATGCGCGCGTGATGCTGGCGAGGGAGCCCATCCGCCAGCTGTCCGTTCCCTGCGAGCTGCCGCGCTACACGGTCAAGCAGCACTGGCACGCGCGCTTTCACCGGGACGCCGGCAACGCGTGGCTCCGGCAGGTCGTCGCGGGCTTGATGCCTGCGGCAGTCATGAGCCCGCCTGCGAGGCGGCGATGAGGCGCGTTCTGCTGACGGCCGCACGGCAGAACGCAGAGGCTTGCCAGCATCGGGCCGGAACGGGATCATCCGTATCCGGCCTCTTCCCCCCGTACCCTGCCTCCTGCGAGTCCACACATGCTGCGCCTCTATGACAGCCGTTTTTCCGGCAACTGCTGGAAAGTCCGCATCCTGCTGAACCAGCTCGAAATTCCTTTCGAGCGGGTGACCCTCGATCTCGCCAAAGGGGAAGCCGCGGACGCGGCATTCCAGCAGAAGAGCCGCTTCGCGCGCGTTCCGGCGCTCGAGCTCGAGGACGGCCGGACCCTGGTCGAATCGGGAGCCATCCTGCTCTACCTGGCGGAGGGCACCCGATTCATCCCCGAGGATTCCTTCCTGCGCGCGGAAGTGCTGAGCTGGCTGTTCTTCGAGCAGGCGGATCTTCAGAAGCCGATCGCGATACCGCGCGTCTTTCACCTGAGGGGGCTGGCTGCCGACAAGGCGGAAGACATCGCCCGCTTCCAGAGGGACGGCAACGCCGCCCTCGGGAAACTCGAGCAATGGGTGGACGAGCACGCCTGGCTGGTCGGCGAGCGGTACACGCTCGCCGACCTGGCGGTCTCCTGCTATGTGTCGCTGGCTGGGCAAGGCGGCTACGACATGGCCCGGTACCCGGCCATCCAGGCGTGGACGGGCCGCGTGAGCGAGCAGCGCGGCTGGGTTCCGCTGCTGAGCGGCGAATGAGCCGCTTCTCAGGTGGCAGAGCCGACGTTCGACCCGCCCCGCAACGCCCTGGCGACCGTGGCGACGCGCCGCCCCTGGAAGCGCGCCACATCGAGGTGCTCGGCATCGGGCTCGACGGTGTCGAGCTTCGAGACATGCGTTGCACCATAGGGCGTACCGGCCTTGAACATCGCGGCATCGGCATAGCCGAGCGGAACAATGATCAGGCCCAGGTGCGCCATCGGCGTGTACATCGACAACAGGGTCGACTCGTTGCCGCCATGCAGCGAAGAGGTCGCGCCGAACACCGAGCCCACCTTGCCGTTGAGCTTGCCCTGGAACCACAGACGCCCGAGCCCGTCGATGTAGGCCTTGAGCTCCGACGAGATGGAGCCGAATCGGGTCGGCGTGCCCAGCACGATCGCATCGGCCCATTCGGCGTCTGCTTCGGTCGGAGCTTCGTACCGCGCGTTCATCTGCTCCGCGCGCTCGGTCCAGCCAGGCAACTGCTGCATGACTGCCGGACTGACCACTTCTCGCGCCCGGCGCATCCTCACCTCGGCACCCTCTCCCGCTGCGCCTTCGGCGATGGCCTTGGCCAGCAGCTCCGTCGAACTGTTGCGCGAGTAGAAGGCGACCAGGACCTTGGGTTTGAAGATCGCGTTCATACCGAGATGGGCTCCAGCCGGCCGAGCAGTTCCTGCTTGCGATCCCGCAGCCATGGGGGCAACTGGAACTCCTCGCCGAGATGACCCGGCTCCTCGTCGATGGCAAACCCGATGTCGGTGGTGGCCGCCTCGAAGATCACGCCCCCCGGCATCTTGAAATACATGGAACGAAAGTAGTTGCGGTTGACCGACTCGGAGGTATCGATGTAGCCCATGCCCATCAGCTTGTCCTTGATTCGCATCTGCTGCTCCTCGCTGTCGACCGCAAAGGCGACATGGTGGATGGTGCCTTCGCCGTAGATCGACGACCCCTGCAGCCGATCCGGCTCGTGAAGGAATTCGACGATGGCGCCGGGCGCGCCATCATGGGTCTCGAAGCGGTGGTACGGGCCTGCCTCGCCCGCATAGCGGAAGTCGATGGCCTCCTGCATGAAGGTGATCGACTCGGCGACCTCGCGCAGCGACAGCGTGATGCTGTGCACGCCACGGATGGCGAAGGCTTCGGGAATGTCATCGGCCCGGCACGGCACGCGTCGGTCGCGGTCGGAAGCGACCAGGTCGAACTCGATGCCGCAGGGATGATGGAAGCGCTGGCGCTGCTCGCCGAACCGCTCGACCACGTCCTTGTCGAAGGCGACCCCACGGGCCGCAAAGCGCTCCCGCCAGAAGTCCAGCGAACCCTTGGGCACGGAGTAATTGATGACCCGGATCTGGCCGGAGCCGCGCCGCCCCTTCACGCCTTTCTGCCTGAAGGGAAAAGAAGTGACGAGCGTACCGGCATCGCCCTTCGGATTGCCGTAGTAGAGGTGGTAGATCGGGTCTTCCCCGTCCAGCAGCACGGTCTTCTTGACCAGGCTCTGGCCGAGCAGCTTGACGTAGAAGTCCACGTCCTCCTGAGCACCGCTGACGCAGGCGGTCAGGTGATGAAAGCCTTTGATGATCGACATCCGGGTTCCTTGTTGAGTGATTGGGATGGGGTGAAGTGCTGAGCGCCATTCAGGCGGCGATGAAGGTCGCGAACTCCTCGACCTCCAACTTGTGCAGGGCCATGCGGTTCTCCGGCATGCTGTTGTCTGCATAGCCGAGCGACATTCCCGCGATGACCATCTCGTCCTCGGGAATTCCGAGCTCGGCGCGAAGCACGGGGTACTGCAGCGACCAGATCTGCTGCGGACAGGTGTCCAAATCCCGCCCCTTGGCTGCGAGCATGATGTTCTGCAGGAAGCAGCCGTAGCAGATGAAGCTGGCCCACTCCAGGCGCCGGTCCATCGTGAAGATGATCCCGACCGGCGCGTCGAAGAAGAGGAACTGGCGCTCCACGTCCCGCATGCGGCCCACCTTGTCGCTGCGGTGCACGCCCTGCGCGTCGCCGAGTTGGCCGCGGAAGGTGTTGAAGCGCGACGAGTAGGGATCGTGCAGCGGCTGCGGGAAGAAGGGGTACTCGGGGGCGAGCTTCTCGGGCCCGGCGCGGAACGCCTCGACGGCCGCCGTGGTCACGCGATTGCGGGCCTCGCCCGTGACCACGTAGCAGCGCCACGGCTGCGTATTGCTCGAACTGGGGGCGTACTTCGCGACGGACAGGATGTCCCTCACTGTCTCGAGGGGTACGGGGCGGTCGAGGAAGCCGCGCTTGGTGCGGCGCTCGCAAATGAGTTCGTCGATGAGCGAGTTCATTGAAGTGTCTCCATCCGTGGGTGGTGGCGGTCGTGAGCGGCTGCGTCGACCGGGCGAGCAAATCGTATGAACCGCGAACGCGCTTGAGAAGCCGGCGCGGCTTGAACGCAAGGTTGCGGATTCCTGGACGATGGGTGATTCGCGGCGCCGCGGCGTTATGCTCGCCGCGATCCCCCCGACACGGCACACCGATGCTCGACCTCAAGGACGTCTACTACTTCGTGCAGGTCGTCGACCGCGGCGGCTTTACCTCGGCCGGCCAGGCGCTGCGCCTGCCCAAGTCGACACTGAGCCATCGCGTGCAGGAACTCGAGGCATCGCTGGGCGTGCGGCTGCTCAACCGGACTTCGCGCCAGTTCGGCACGACCGACATCGGCAAGGAGTTCTACCAGTACGCCGTCGCGATGCTGCGCAGTTCCGAGATCGCCGAGGAGGCCATTCGGCAGCGTCTCGGCGAACCCAGCGGAGTCATCCGCATCACGACCGCAGTCGAGATCGCGCAGTTCGCATTGCGGGACCTGCTGCCGGTCTTCCTCAACCGCCACCCCAAGGTCCAGATCGTCGAGATCGCGACCGACAGGCTGGTCGACATCGTGGGCGAGGGCTTCGACCTCGCCATTCGCGGCCATACGACGCCGCTGCAGAACTCGACGCTCGTGCAGCGCGCCATAGCGAGCGTGCCGTGGTACCTGTTCGCCAGCCCGGCCTATCTTGCAACGATGAAGGAACCGCTGAGCCCGGAAGACCTTCTGCACCACGCGAGCATCTCCATCGTGCGAAACGGCCCGGTGCAGTGGCAGCTGAAGGGCCCCGGCGGCAAGGAGTTCGTCGTTGCCATGGCCCCGCGCTTCCAGAGCAACAGCATGGTGTCCCTCAAGGAGGCCGCCTGCGCCGGTGTCGGCATCGCGGCATTGCCGGGCTATATCTGCCGCAGTGAGCTTGAGGCGGGATCGCTTCGCCAGATCCTGCCCGGCTGGATCGCGGCCGATACGCGCATTGCGGCACTCATCCCCTATCGCACCGGACTGCTGCCCGCAGTGCGATCGCTGGTGGACTTCCTGGCGGCCGAGATCCCGAAGGTCACCAGCTTCGCAGGCCACTGAAGCCCGTCCGCGGCGATCGTCCAGAAGCTTGGACGCAGAGTCCTTGCCTGGGTGGCTCCAGCGGGATCGCATCGGCCTTATCGTCGCGGTCACCGACTCCACCGGATCAGGACTGCCGACATGAACCATCTGAACTGCCTGCCGCAAGACGCGGTGTTCTGGGGCGAGAACACGCTGGCCGCCGCGCTCCCGCGCATCGGTGACTACGGCATCGAGCGGCCGATCCTCTTCACCGTCGAACCACTCGAAGCACTGGCTCGCCAGCACGTCGAACCGCACCTGAGGGGCACTGCCGGCTGCTTCGTCGACCTCCCTGCACACGTTCCCGACGTGGCGGTGCACGCAGCGCTGGAGGCTTGCCTGCGCTCGAATGCGCGCGCCATCGTGGGACTCGGCGGCGGCTCAGTGCTCGACGCCGCGAAGGCGGTCTCTCACCTGCACCACGGCCGGACCGGCAGGCACTTGCCGATCGTCGCGCTGCCGACGACGCTCTCGGGCTCGGAGTTCTCCCACTATTTCGGCATCACCGAAACCGACAGGCCGCAGAAGTTCAAGCGCAGCTACGCGGTGCGCGAGACCACGCCGAAGGTGGTGCTCATCGATCCGCTGCTGGTGCGCGGCACACCGCGGGCGCTGCTGCTGTCGTCCGCCATCAAGGGCATCGACCACGCGGTCGAGGGCATGCGCAAGGTCATGCCGAGCCATCCGCACGCGATCATGGCCGCCAGCGGCGTGGACCGCTTTCTCCGGGTGCTCGAGAAGTGGCCCGCCAGGCTCGAGACGCGCCAGGCTATCGAGGCAGGGCTCGTGACCGACGATGACCTGCTGCAACTCCAGCTCGGCGCCTGGCAGTGCTACTTCTCTCCGGCGTCGGTGATCTACGGATTGAGCCACCGCATCGGCCACATCCTGGGCGGCAGCTTCGGCCTGCCGCACAGCGCGACTTCGTGCATCACGCTCGCGCCCGTCATCCAGGCATGCGCAGCCTTCTACGGCGACAAGCTCGAAGCGCTGTCTCCAGGCGGGCCGGGAGCGGCAGCGCGGCTGGCCGGGCGCATCGCTGCCGTCGTCGCGGCGCTCGGCCTCCCGAGCCGCGTGTCCGACTTCGACCTCGACCGTGCAAAGCTGCCGGAAGTGGCCGCACTGCTCAAGGCCAACTATCCCCAAGAGGTTGCGGATCTCGGCGACGAGGCGCCCGCGCGCCTCGATGCACTGCTGGAAAGCCTGTGGTGAGCCTGCACGCGCCACGCGCCGCACCATCGCTGCGGCAATCGCTGGACGATCTCACCGCTGGCCGGATGAGCGCGAGCGAACTCGTGCGGGACACGCTGCAGCGCGCCGACGACACGCAGCGCAGGCTGAATGCCTTTGCCATCATCCCGCACGAGCAGGCCACGGCGGCCGCGGCCGCAAGCGATCGCCGCTACGCCGAAGGGACGCAGCGTCCGCTCGAAGGCTTGCCCATCGGCGTCAAGGACCTGATCGACACCCAAGGGATCGAGACGCGCTACGGATCGCCTGCCTTCATCGGCAACATCCCTTCCGCCGATGCCGCCGTCGTGCGCACGCTCGTGGAACAGGGCGCGATCGTGATCGGCAAGACGACCACGCACGAATTCGCCTGGGGCGTGACTACGGCGAGCGCCGCTTTCGGCGATACCCTCCACCCGCTCGACGCGCGCCGCATTCCGGGCGGCTCGAGCGGCGGCGCGGCCGTGGCCATTGCCGACGGCGTCATGGCCGCGGGGCTGGGCACGGACACCGGGGGATCGGTGCGGATTCCCGCCGCGCTCTGCGGCGTCACCGGGTTCAAGCCGAGCTACGGTGCGCTGCCGACGCAGGGCATCTTTCCCTTGGCGGCCAGCCTCGATCATCCGGGTCTGCTCGGAGCGAGCGTCGGCGATGTCAGCGTTCTTGCCGAGGCGCTGGACATTGTCGGCAGCGGCGACGCAGCGGATGAAGTCGATGATGCACGTGTCGGCGCAATTTGCGGCATCGCTTCGCTGCCTCCGGCCACGGACATCGCATGCGCATTCGCCGTTGCGGCGGATGCGCTGGCGTCCGCCCTCCACCTCGAGGAGTTGAACACGGAGGATCTCTTCAGCGACAGCTTCCACGCCTTTGCGCGCATCGTGCTGGCCGAAGGCGGACTCGTCCACTTCGCGAGAAGAGACCCGGATTGGATAGCCGCGCACTACGGCGCGGAAACGGTCGAACGGCTCTCTCATGCCAAGGCGACGCGAGTGGAAGATTACGCGCTGGCACAGCAAGCCCGTCGAAAGTTCGCCGCAGGACTCGAGCGCCTCATGGCCAGGCACCGCTTCATCGTGCTGCCCGCCACGCCATGCACCGCACCGCTCATCGGCGACACGAGACTGACTATCGGCCGCTGGACCGGTAGCGTGCGGGAAGCCTTGATGACCTATACGGCTCCATTCAACCTCGCGGGCTGCCCGGCGATTTCGATCCCGTTGCGCCGGAGCGTTGGCGCACTGCCGGTCGGCCTGCAGGTCGTGGGCCGCCCCGGCGACGACGCCGCGCTGCTGGGAATCGCGCGGCGGATGGAGCAGCTGCTGCATCCGCATCTCGCATCAGCTTGCCCCCAACGCCTTTTCATCGATCGTGGACGTACCTGTCCCGCAGCTTGAAGGAAGTGTGATGACGCCTAGTGACCAGCTAATGAAAATGACCGCCGCCGCTCGCGCGGCCATCCTTGACCCAAGCCGCATCACCATCGTCGGCGACGAAGCGCATCCGCGCTTCGAGCTGTTCCACGCGGCGAGTTCGCTGTGCTCCCAGAAGGTGCGCACGGTGCTGTTCGAGAAGGGGCTGCCCTACCGCTCCAACGACATGCTCATCCTCAGCGCGATGGGGCATGACGGCTTGATACCCGCCGAACACTACAGCGCCGCGTATATCCGTCTTCGGCTGGTCGCTGCGCGCGAACTGGGCCGGGCGTACGTGAACGGATACAGCGGGAGGACCTCGGTCGAGACGGAAGGCTTCGACCCCTGCGTGGTGCCGCTGCTCGTCGACTTCGAGGCAGGTCGGGTGATCGCGGATTCGCAGCGGATCTGCCGTCATCTGGACGCAGTATCACGCGATCCCATCCAGCTCGTGCCGGAAGATCCCGAGGCACGCGCAGAGGTAATGCGCCAGGTCGGCATCGTCGACAGGATCCCGAATGGAGCGCTGCTCTATGGCTTCCATCCGGACGCCGACCCGCGCCCGGCCCCGCTCAAGGCATCGATGGAAACGGTCTACGACTACAAGATCATGGCATTGGAGCGCTTGGTGGCGGCCAACGCCGACGACCCCGAGCTGGTTGCCGCCTGCCGGGCGAAGATCGTGAAGGAGAGCGGCGGCAAGAAGGTCTGCCATGACCCGGCATTCCAACGCGCCGCCCGCCTTCACGTGAGCGATCTCTTGCAGGATCTCGAGCGCAATCTGGCTGCGGGGTCGTTCTCCTGCCTGAACGGCAACGCCTTCTCGCTCGCCGATGTGCTCTGGGGCGTCAACCTTGTTCGCCTGAACTATCTCGGACTGTCCTCGTTATGGGCCGAGCTTCCCCATGTCGAGCGCTACCTCGAGACGCTCGCCCGTCGGCCTTCCCTGTGCAAGGAAGCGATCCAGGCCTCGGTGGTCTCGATGCCGCACTCGATGTACATGCACGCGATCGCGGAATGCGCGGCCGAGGCTGCCGCATGAAGAACATCCACACGAACAGGAGCACAAAGTGAGCAGTACCCTTCAGAACGAGAGCACGGCGGCCGGTCAAACACCCTACAGCGCCTGGATTCAGACGGACGCGCTCCATTCGTTGCAGCGCACGGTCAGCGATCATCCGGGCGAGCATGCGTGGATCGTTCACGTGCAGGTGTCCGAACTCTACTGGATGCTCATCATCAAGGAGATCCAGACGGCGCAGACCTATCTCCGCGCCGACAACCTGGCCCAGGCCCACCGAACCTTGCTGCGGGTCGTCGCCCATCAGGAACCCCTGGACGCGATCTGGCGTTCCATTGCGTGGATGACGCCCAATGACCTGCTGGCCATCCTCTCGCGCGCGGCCGCGACGCACGGCAAGGACACGGCGCTGCAGGGATGGACCTATCGGCACATGGCCTATCTGCTGGGCATCAAGCAGGCGGAGCATTTGCAGCACTTCGCTCCGCAGCCTCAGCGCCTGGCTCAGCTCACCAAGGCGCTGGCCGAACCGAGTCTCTACGACGACGTGCTGGCCTGCTTCGCACGCAGGGGCATGGATGTGCCGCGTGCCTGGCTGGAGCGTGACCTGAGCGCCCGCTACAGCCCCAGCAAAGAGGTCGAGCAAGTCTGGCGCAACATCTATGCAGACCCGAACACCAACATCGAACTACAGCAGCTTGGCGAAACACTGGCCGACATCGCAGAGGGCTTTACGCACTGGAAGTATCGCCACCTGATGGCAACGCGCCGGACCTTTGGCGCCAGGCCTGCGTACTTCGGCATCGAAGGCATCGCATGGCTGGCGCCCACGATGGACGAGATCCCGTTCCCGGAGCTATGGTCGGCTCGCACCTTCATGGGTGATCCGCCGCCTGATTCACCGGCCGTCTGCCCGCACATGTCCAAGCGGTGACGCGACGGGCCGCGACCTTTTCTCATCGCGGGGCCGCCCCAAGATGAAAAACGCCCCCACGGGGGGCAGCGACCAAACGAAGTGATGAAGCTGGGGGGCCATTTCTCATTCCGGCTGCGCGTCCAGCGCCGCCGCACGGGTCCGGCCCCGCTCGCTGTGCAGCATGTAGAGGCCCGATCCGACGAGCAGCGCGATCCCCAGCCAGGCCCATCCGTTGGGGACCTCGTTCCATATCGCGTAGCCCAGCAGCATGGCGAAGAGAACCGCCGTGTAGCGGAAAGGCGCGGTGAGCGACACCTCGCCGGTGCGCATGCATTGCACCAGCAGGAAATAGCCGGATGCCAGGAAGGCCGCCGCAACGCCGAGCAAGGCCAGGTCCCGCAGTGCGAATGCCTGCCAGCCGCTCAGCAGGGTCAGGCAACCGGACAGCAGGGTGACGGCCAAGGCAGTGGCAAGGGTGATGATGACCGACGGGATGGCCGGATCGATACGCCGCGTCATCAGGTCGCGCATGGCGTGGAACAGCGTGCCCGCCAGGCACAGCAGCGCCCATGCGTTGAAGCCTTCCCCGCTGGGCTGCACCACGCAGAGCACGCCCACGAAGCCCAGCACCACGGCGGACCACCGCGCCAGGCCGGCGCGCTCGCCGAGGAAGAACACCGCGAATACGGTCATGAAGAGCGGCGCAGCGAGGTTGATGGCCGTGGCGTTGCCGATCGGCAAGCGGAAGAGCGACAGCAGGTACATCATGGTCGCGCAGGCATCGACCGCGCCGCGAAGCGCCACCCGGGGATTCAGCACCGCACTCGCGTGACGCAGCGCGCCCAGGCGCTGGGCGACCAGCAGCACCAGCGCCGAGGCCATCAACCCGCGCACGAAGATCAGCTGCGCCGAGGGCATGGATTCGCTGACGTGCTTGACCAGCGCGTCGTTGAGCACGAAGCAGCTCATGGCGCCGATCATCATGGCGATGGCGCGCCCGTTGACGCGGGCGGAGGACGGGGAGGACAAGAGCTGCGGGAGCATGAGAAAGCTGGAACGTATCGAGGCATGCGTGAGGACCACGCCGCCTCCGATCATGCCAAGCTTCTGCGTTCCCGCTTGCCCCGCAGCCGGTACGGCCGACGAGCTCGAAAAAAGGCCCGCACGAGGCGGGCCTGAAGGGGTTGGTCCTTGATGCCCACCCGGGAGAAACCGAAACGAAGATTAGTAGGATGTTTCCTACAAAGCAAGTCCGGAGAAAGTTCGCGTTCCGGGGTGTTACACACTTTCCGGGCGACGAAGATCCAGCCGCGGTCCGGCCAGCTTGCCGTTCTCGAGTTCGAGGACGAAGCGCATCTGCCGGCCTTCGACGAAAAGCTGGAGCTTGAAACGCGCCGTGATCTGGTCGCAGGCCAGCTGCACGCCCTTCCACTTCGCCACTGCGTCGCGGGCCGACAGCGAAGCCATCTCGAGGGTGAGGCCGCGTCCGACCGCCTCGGAGCACAGCTCGACGGCGTTGCGGCCTTCGCTGCGTCCCTCCATCTGCACTTGCAGGCCCGGCACGGCAAAGCGCCCATCGCCGAGCTGCACTTCGCCCGACAACGCGGTGCGGCCCAGCAACAGGCGGGCCTGCTCCGTCAGTCCCTGGCCGTGGTCATGGCCGCCGAGCCCCTGGCGCAGCATCGACTCGGCGAAAGCCTGCAGCCGCAGCTTGCCGCGCTCGGAGACCCACGGGCTCAGCAAGGCGCCGCGGCGCTCGAATTCCACACCCGCGAGCGGTGCCGACGCGAACTGGTACAGATAGCTGCGCCCGTTCGGCGCATCGACATAGAAGCCCAGTCGACTCACGCCCATGCGCGAATCCGGCCCCACGTGCTCGACGGTCGCATCGTTGAAATCGATCTGCCCGTGCCGTACCGGCACCGTCACCTCGGCGTCGAACAGCAGGTGCGCGTCGGTGATCTCCCCGCGGATGGTGCCGTCGGCCTCCCCGAGCGGGCCGAGGCACCAGGCTTCGGTGGCGGCCTGGCGCGCCGTGATGTCGGCAGGTACTGCCGCCCTGCCCGACCCGAGCAAGGCACCCCACGCCTCCTGGAGCTGCGGCGACAGGCTCAAGGGGCCGTGCAGCTTCACCCCCGAGAACTCGGCCTGGGCCGCCCGGAGAGCAGACAGGCCCGGTACGCCGGACTCGATCCGCACCTCGCCCGCCAGTTCATGCACGGCAATGCGGCCGACCTCCAGCACGAGCGCGCCGGACGCCAGCCGAAGCGCTGCCGCCTCGAGCTTGCGGATCCGGAAATCGATCACGCCCTGCTGCCTGGATTCCCACGTGGCACCCTCGAGCGAGCAGCGATTGGGAGCCGCCTTGTCGGAAGACCCGAGTTCCAAGCCGAGCACGAGATCGAGGAGGGAAGCCGCGAGTGGGACGGTCATGGGTCTTTGTACCGCATCGCGAGAAGACACCGCTGTGGTTCTGCGGCTGAAGGAGGCTGAGGCGCCATGTCGCGGGGCTCGCCGCGTGAGGTCTGCCTAGGAGTCCAGCAGGAGCCTGACCTGCAAGGCGAGGTCTTCGAACGAATACGGCTTCGTGATCAGGTGGATGCCCGGATCCAGGCGTCCATGGTGAATGATGGCATTGCGCGTGTACCCCGTTGTGAACAGCACCTTGATGTCCGGTCTGCGCCTGACGGCGAGTTCCGCCAACTGGCGTCCGTTGAGCTCGCCCGGCATCACCACGTCGGTGAACAGGAGCGCGATTTCTGGATGCGCATCGAGCACCTTGAGCGCGGACTCGCCGTTGGTCGCGGCAAGCACGCGGTAGCCGAGCTCGACGAGGATTTCGGTCGCGTGGCTCCTGAGCGCTTCGTCGTCTTCCACGACCAGGAGGCATTCGGCGCCGATCGCGGTGGGCGCAACCCGGGACGCGGCGGCGGCGGCAGGCTTTTTCTCGGCGGCGCCGAAGAGCCGCGGAAGGTACATCTTGACTGTCGTGCCTTGGCCGGGCTCGCTGTAGATCCTGATATGGCCCGAAGACTGCCGCACGAAGCCGTAGACCTGGCTGAGGCCCAGACCGGTGCCCTTGCCGACCTCCTTGGTCGTGAAGAAGGGCTCGAAGGCCCGTTCGATCGTGGCGGCGTTCATGCCGATGCCTGTGTCGGTCACCGCGATCATGACGTACTGGCCCGCAGCCACGGGCTCGGTGAGCGTTCCGACGTAAGCATCGTCCAGGTGGCAGTTCGCGGTCTCGATGGTCAGCTTGCCGCCGCCCGGCATCGAGTCTCGCGCATTGATGGCGAGGTTGAGGATGGCGTTCTCGATCTGGTTCTCGTCGGCGAAGGTCGTCCACAGATCGGCTGCGAGCACGGCCTCGAGCGCGACGGGCTCCCCAAGGGTTCGGCGCAGCATGTCGGACATGCCCGCGACGAGCCTGTTGGCATCGACGGCTGTGGGAGCGAGCGGCTGCTGGCGCGAGAACGCCATGAGCCGGCTGACGAGCGATGCGGCCCGGCGAGCGCCTTGAACCGCCATCTCCCGCGCCTTGCCGATGCGCAGGCTCGCCGGCGAGGGCTGCAGGGTGGCCGCGTGACGCCCGATGACCTCCAGCCCGCCGAGAATGACCGTCAACAGGTTGTTGAAGTCATGCGCGATGCCGCCCGTGAGACGGCCGACTGCATCCATCTTCTGCGACTGGCGCAGCGACTCCTCGGCCTTCTGTCTTGCGAGGTACTCTGCCTCGAGCTCCCGCGTTCTCTCCCGCACGCGGTCTTCCAGGCTCTCGGTGAAGGCCCGCAACTGGACGATGGCGCGCTTCTGCTCGGTCACATCGACGTTGATGCCGACAGCGCGCTGCGCACGCCCGTCGCGGTCGTAGAACACCATGTACCGGGCCTGCATCCAGCGCAGGGCATCGTCCGTGCCGCAGGTGATGCGGAACTCGGTATTGATCTCGCGAGCGCCTTCCGCGAACGCCTCGTCGATCAGGTTCGCAACCCGGATGCGGTCTTCGCGGAAGATGCATTCGCGCCAGGTCTCGAGCCTGCCGTCGAACTGGGTCAATCCGTAGAGCGAGAGAAAGCGTGGAGACAAATGCACCGTGCCGCTGGGGATGTTCCACTCGAAGATGCCCAGCCGGCCAGCCTCCTGGGCATACGCGAGCAGCTCCTCCGTCTCTTGGAGTCTCGCCGCGAGATCGTTGCCGGCGGAGCGTGCTGCATCCAGGTAGCCCATCAGCCCCCCAGCGCGCGCTTGGCCTCGGTCATTGCCTTCAACTTTCCGAACGCGGTCTTGCGAGGCAGGTGGTTCATTCCGCAGGAACTGGTGATGATCGTCTGTTCCGGCGCCAGCCAGCCGTAGGCGAGGATGCGTTGCGCCACCAGCTCGCCGGTTTCGACCTTCGGATCCTGCACGTCGACCGCGCCGACACCGATCTGCTTGTTGGCGATCAGGCCTTCGTAGTGAGGCATCATGTCGTGCTCCACCAGAAGGGAGGCGCACTCGATGGCGCAGATCTTGTCCGCCTTGTAGCGGCCGTGGTCGAAGTACCTGTGGCCGATCTGGCCGTCGTATTCCTTGCCGACCGCGTAGTTGCCCTGGCAGACATGGACCGAGATATGGATGTCCGCCGGGAGCCCTTCGATCGCGAGGTTGATGGCGGTGATCGCCGCATCCACCTCGGCTTCGTCGGCGACGGTGAACAGCGGCTCGTCGATCTGGATGTTCTTGCATCCGGCTTCCGCCAGCAGCCTGAAGTTGTGGTTGAGCAGCTTGCCGAGGTCGAGCATCATCGCGCCAAGGTCCCCGTAGTGCTCGTCATAGGCAATCTTCGCGAGCATCAGCGGTCCGGTCATCGTGATCTTGACCGGCTTGGCGGTGAGCGCAGACACCATCCGGAACTCGTCGACAAGCCCCAGGTCGATCCCGTGGCCGATGACGGTCCTGCAGGTTGCGGCCGGATGGAACACGTCGGGATCGTGCTGGGTGATCGGCTTGGGCCGTGTCGCGCCCTGGAACGCCGGGATCTTCTGCCAGAAGTGATTGAGCATCGCATTCGGAGGCGAGTGGCGGTTGTGAGTCCGCCGGTGCATCTCTCCGCCCGTAATGACATCGATGGCCGCGAGTTCCTGGTCGAGAACCGCCGCCTGCGTGCAGCGGTATTGAGCGTCGGCCATCGTGCCCATCGCCAGCTGCCCCACGGCCACCAGCCGATCGAGCGCCTCATACCAGTCGGGCACGCTGTGCGCCCCCACCACCGTTGTCGCGTATTTCGAATAGTTCATCAAAGTCCTTCTGGCACGAGCAGCCGCGCATACGGGAATGGGTTGAGCGCGAACCAGAAAATGTGCCATGGTTCAACTGCCGACGCACCATCGACGCATGAGCTGCGTGCGTCGGCCTACATGTGAACTGGCTGTAGTCTGACGACGCCTCGTCGCCAGCGTCGCGCGCTCCAGGCGGGCACAGCGGCTGGCTGCACGCGCGCATCTGCCACGGCATGGCGCCATCGGCAATCTCCGATCCGGCGCTTGTCCAAGAAATGCGTTGCTTCCTACATGGGCGCGACCCGTTCACCCGTAGGTTGCAGTCGTTGGACCTGCAAGGCGCCTGGTGGGTCCTGAAGCTTCGCCACTGCCATGCTGAACGAAGAGGAGCCTCGCCATGGTCCAGCCCCCTTACTCCGCGCCCCTCCCCTTTCCGACTGCCGACCACCACGACCGACCGCCTGAGAGCGCGCCCGCCGGTGCGGCGCCTGTCGAGAAGAGTGCGAAAGCGGCACTGCGCGCCGCTCTGCGCACCGGCCTGATCGCGGGCGCCGTGGCCAGCGTGGTCTCCACCCTCGCGCTGGCGCTCGCCGGACGGCGACAGGCCGGCAGCGCCGTCGCTCCGACCAACGCGATCAGCCATTGGCTCTGGCGCGGCGAAGCCTTGGCGGTCGACCGGCCGACGCTGCGCCATACGGTGGTGGGGTATGCGATCCACCACCTCAGTTCCACCTTCTGGGCCGTGCTCTATGCATGGCTGCACGGCAATCGCCAGGAAGCGCAGACCGTGCCGAAGGCCCTGGCGGGCGCCACGGTCGCTGCCGCGATGGCCTGCCTTGTCGACTACAAAGCCACACCGAAGCGGCTCACGCCGGGATTCGAGCACCGCTTGTCCACCGGCGCCATGGCGCTGGTGTACGGTGCCTTCGCCGTCGGCCTCGCGGCCGGATGCCTGATGGCCAACAAACGCAGCTCGCCGTGAGAATCGTGATCGCGGGCGCTGGCGGCTTTCTCGGCGGGACGCTCGCCGCCGAGTTCGCGCGCCGCGGTCACGAACTGCTGTGCACTGCGCGCGATCCGATTGCAGCCGCGCGCGCAGCGGGCTGGTCGCAAGCGCGCACGCGATGGCTTGCAGTCGATTTCGATGCCGCGCCGCCGCTCTCGTTCTGGCTTGCCCATCTGCTGCCCGGCGACGTGGTGATCAACGCGGCCGGCGTGCTGCGGGAAAGCCGCCCGGGCGCCTTCGCGGCCGTGCATCACGAGGGTCCCGCGCGCATGTTCGACGCCTGTGCATCCTCCGGCGTGGCCTTCGTCGTGCAGATCTCGGCGCTCGGCGCGAACGAGGAAGCTGCCACTGGCTACCACCGCAGCAAGGCAGCCGCGGATGCTCATCTGCGCGGCCTTCCGCTGGCGTCGGCCATCGTCCAGCCTTCGCTCGTATGGGGCGACGAAGGCGCGAGCGCGCGTCTTTTCGCGGCACTCGCCGTGCTGCCGATGCTGGCGCTTCCGGGCGGCGGGCGGCAGGCCCTGCAGCCCGTGCACGTCGACGATGTGGTCGCGGGCGTGGCGGCCCTGGTGGCGCAGCGCCCGCCGGGCACCCGAACGCTGGCCTTCGTCGGCCCGCGGCCACTGAGCTTCAGGGAGTACCTGGGCGAGCTGCGTTCGCAGCTCGGGCACGGGCGCCGGCAGTGGGTCGTCCCGCTGCCCGAAAGCATTTTTCTCTCGATGGCAAAGCTCGCCGGGCACTCGCGCCAGAGCTTTCTCGACCACGACACCGCGCGCATGCTGCTGGCCGGCAATGTGGCAGCGGTGGACGATTTCGCCGCCCTGCTCGGCCGGCCGCCGCGCGCTCCCGAGCACTTCGTCGCGCCCTCGCAGTCGGAGGCCCTGCGCCGTGCATCCTGGCTGACGTGGATGCTGCCGGCGCTGCGGCTCACGATCGCCTTCGTCTGGATCTGGACCTTCGTCGTCTCGATCGGCCTCTACCCGCGCGACCAGAGCCTCGAGCTGCTGGCACGCGTCGGTATCGAGGGTGGCTGGGCGCAGCTCGCGCTCGTCGGCGCGGCCGTTTTCGACCTGGCGCTCGGCATCGCCACGCTGCTGATGGGCGCACCTGGCCGCGCGAAATGGCTGTGGCCGTTGCAGTTGGCGCTGATCGCCTTCTACACCGCCGCCATCACCATCGCGATGCCGGAGTTCTGGCTGCATCCCTTCGGGCCGCTGTCCAAGAACCTGCCCATGTGCGCGGCCATCCTCCTGCTCTGGGCGCTGGACAGTGGGCGCCGGGGCGCTCGCCGCTGAACAGCGAAGGCCTGCCATGGAATATCTCTTGGTCAAATGGCTGCACGTGATCTCGTCGACCGTGCTCTTCGGCACCGGGGTCGGCTCCGCCTTTTATCTTCTCGCGACGACGCTCTCGCGCGATGTGCGCGCCCTGGCCGTGGTGACGCGGATGGTGGTGCGCGCCGACTGGCTCTTCACGGCAACCACCGCAGTGCTGCAACCGCTGACGGGCTTCTGGCTGATGCATCTGGCCGGACTGCCGTGGCAGACGCCCTGGATCAAGGTGTCGATCATCTGCTATGTGCTCGCAATACTCTGCTGGCTGCCAGTGGTCTGGCTGCAGATCCGGCTGCGCGATCTCGCCTCGGAAGCAGCGAACAGTGGCCAGGCCCTGCCGCCGCGTTACTGGAGCTTCTTCAAGTGGTGGGTCGCGCTCGGCGTGCCGGCCTTCTTCCTCTTCCTGGCCTTGTTCTGGCTCATGATTGCGAAGCCGGCCCTGGCCGCGTGAGGTCGACTGCTACTTCGGAGCTCCGGCCGTTGCGCTCTGCGGGTTTTGCGCCGAGTCCTTCCTGGCTGTTTCCGTCCATCGGAAGTCAGTATGTCTTCCCTCGTACGCCTGGTCGATCTGGTGGATCAGGGCATCTGCATTCTTCGGATCCACCGCTGCCAGGATCGCGTCGATCTTGGCCTCCATCCGGTCGTCGCCCTCCTTGGACTGCGGAGAGCCGACATAAAGCAGGAAGGCCAAGCCCCCGATTTGCCATAGCAGCTGCAGGAACTCCGACTGCCAGTTTTCCAAGGTGTCCCTCGACACCTGGACCAAGTAGCCCGACACCTCCACCGAAGCACCGAGTGCATTTTGCTCATCCACGTAGGCGAACCACGCGAACACCCAATGCCCCACCAGGGACAGAATGAAGAAGCCGAGGGTGACCCAGCCATAGCCGTACCGGTGCCAGATGGATTTTTTCATCTCGTGCTTTCTGGTTGTAGTGCGGGATGCTTTCGGGCGGAGCCTGTCGCATTCCCAAACCAGGGACGGTCGTCCAATTCCGATAGAAGCGCGCGGAAAATTCCCACGTTCTGTGAGCGGCAAGCGATCGGATGGCGCAGCCTGCCATGCGAGGCCCATCGCCCGATGCCTATCCTTCAGGTCGGCTCCACAGCCAGATGGCCACCATTCCCATGAGTATCGGCACTCCGGCCTTGAGCGCCCACGGTACCGGCGTAAAGAGCAGCATGATGGCGCTGCAGGCCATCATCAGCGTCGCAGCCCACTTGGCGCGGCGTGGGACCACGCCAGCACTGCGCCATTGACGGATGGGTTCGCCGTAGCGGGGATGACCGAGGAGCCACTGCTCCAGGGCAGGCCAGCCATGCCCGGCGGCCCAGGCGGCCGCCAGCAGAAAGGGCACTGTCGGGACGATCGGAAGAACGACCCCCAGCACCCCCAAGGCAAGGAACAGGATCGCCAGCAAACGCCAAAGCAGTTGTCCAACTCGGGCGCGCAGCACGGGTCGAAGCTTGGGTCGAATCCTTGTTCGGGGCGACATGCGCCGATGGTAGGCGCATTGTTCGCCTGCCCAGGCCCTGGCTTCACGCGCTGCAGTGCCGTAACAATGTATGCCACTGCATGCAACAACCCGACCCCGATGGAGCACCCATGATCAGCGCCGAACAGAACGATCTCATGACCCGCGTAAGCCCGGGCACGCCCGCAGGAAGGCTGCTGCGCCGCTACTGGCAGCCCGTCGCGCTGTCGGATGACCTGGCGGGGCCGCGTCCCATCCGGCCTGTCCAGCTGATGGGCCAGCACTTCGTGCTCTTCCGGGATGACAAGGGCCGACTCGGCATGCTGGACCGGGACTGCCCGCACCGCGGCGCCGACCTGGCGTTCGGGCGGCTCGAGGATGGCGGCATCCGCTGCGCCTTTCATGGCTGGCTGTTCGACGCCGACGGCAACTGCCTTGAAACGCCGGCGGAGCCAGCGACCAGCAAGCTGTGCACGCGCATCAAGCAGTCGGCCTATCCGGTGGTCGAACGCGCAGGCACTGTCTTCGCCTACCTCGGAGAAGGCGAGCCGCCCGCCTTTGCGGACTTCGACTGCTTCGTCGCGCCCGAGAGCCACACCTTCGCCTTCAAGGGCCTGTTCGAATGCAACTGGCTGCAGGCACTGGAGGTCGGCATCGATCCGGCCCACGCTTCCTACCTGCACCGCTTCTTCGAGGACGCCGACACCTCCGAGAGCTACGGCAGGCAATTCCGGGGCGCCTCGGCAGACTCCGACCTGCCGATCACCAAGGTGCTGCGCGAGTACGACCGCCCGGAGATCAGCGTCGAGCCGACGGACTACGGACTGCGGCTCACTGCGCTGCGCAAGCTCGACGAGTCGAGCACGCATGTGCGCGTGACCAACGTGGTGTTCCCACAGGCCTTCGTGATCCCGATGAGCGCAGAGATGACCATCTCGCAATGGCATGTGCCCGTCGACGACACCCATTGCTACTGGTACGCCATCTTCACCAGCTTCACCGGACCCGTGGACAAGCAGCAGATGCGGGAGCAGCGGCTCAAGCTCTATGAACTGCCCGACTACACCTCGCGCAAGAACAAGCGCAACAACTACGGCTTCAGCGTCGAAGAGCAGCTCACCCAGACCTACACCGGCATGGGCGACGACATCAACGTGCACGACCAGTGGGCGGTGGAATCGCAGGGCCCGATCCAGGACCGCACGCGCGAGCACCTGGGTTCGACCGACAAGGGAATCATTGCCTACCGGCGCATGCTGATGAGGGCCATCGAAAGCTCCCTGGCCGGCGAGGGCGCCCCCATGCTCATCGATGCGGCCCAGGCGCGCACGATGACGGGGCCGCCGTCCATCGACGGCATTGGCCAGGCGGGCGACACCGATGGCTACTGGCAGAGCGCCGACCGCGAGCGCCGGCTCAAATCGGACTGGGCTTGCGCCCGTCTTTCGGCTTGAGCACGGCGGCGCGCGATGAGCTCATTCGTCGATCGTCACGGCCTGTGGACCGATGACCAACTGAAGCAGGCGCAGGAACTGGTCCGCCGCATCGATGCCGGCGAGTTCGACGTCGTGCGCTTTGCGTGGCCCGACCAGCACGGACTGCTGCGCGGCAAGACGCTGGTCGCGAGCGAAGCCCGGGCGGCGCTGTGGGAGGGTGTCAACCTCACCTCGACCCTGCTCGCCAAGGACACCTCGCACAAGACGGTGTTCCCGGTTTTCTCGACAGGCGGCGGCTTCGCCATCGAGGGCTTCCAGGGTGGCGCGGACTTCACCATCGTGGCCGATCCGTCGACCTTCAAGGTGCTGCCGTGGACGCCGCGCACCGGCTGGGTGCTGTGCGACGCCTACATGGGTGACGGGAGCCCCTGCCCCTATGCGACGCGGCAGATCCTTCAGCGCGCCTTGCGCCAGCTCGACACCCAAGGGCTGGAATTCATCGCCGGGCTCGAAGTGGAGTTCCACGTCTTCAAGCTGGACGACGAGCGAATGGGGCTGGCCGATTCGGGCCAGCCCGGCGAGCCGCCGCACGTTTCCTTGCTGTCCCATGGGCACCAGTACCTGACCGAGCTGCGCTACGACCGCGTCGATCCGGTGATGGAACTGCTGCGCTCGCAGCTGGTCGCGCTGGGCCTGCCGTTGCGCTCGCTCGAGATCGAATTCGGGCCGAGCCAGTTCGAGCTCACCTTCGGCCCCACGGCCGGCGTGCTGCCGGCCGACACGATGGTGCTGCTGCGCAGCGCGATCAAGCAGATCTGCCAGCGCCACGGCTACCACGCCACCTTCATGTGCCGCCCGCGCATCCCCAATGTGATGTCCAGCGGCTGGCACCTGCACCAGTCGCTCCAGCGCAAGGCCGACGGCGTCAACGCCTTCATGCCCGAAGCGCCCGGCCAGGACCTGAGCGACCTGGGTCTGCACTACCTCGGTGGACTGAAGGAGCACGCCCGCGGTGCCGCGGCGCTGGCGAGCCCGACCATCAACGGCTACCGCCGCTACCGCCCCTTCTCCCTCGCACCCGACCGGGCGATCTGGGCGCGCGACAACCGCGGCGCGATGCTGCGCGTGCTCGGCGGACCGGGCCAGAGCGCGACCCGCATCGAAAACCGCGTGGGGGAGCCGACCGCCAATCCCTATCTCTATCTGGCGTCGCAACTGTTCTCGGGCCTGGATGGAATGCGCAAGAAGACGAATCCCGGTTCGTCCGCGGATGCGCCCTACGAGACACCTGCCGAGCAATTGCCCCGTTCGCTCGACGAAGCGCTGGCCTGCCTGCGCGGCGACGCGATGCTGAACGAGCAGATGGGCAAGTCCTTCGTCGACTACTTCTGCCACATCAAGCAGGCGGAGATCGCCCGCTTCAACCTCGAGGTCAGCGAGTGGGAACACCGCGAGTACTTCGACATGTTCTAGGCCCGTCACGCCCACGATTTCAATGTTAGGCTCGAGGGCTCCAAAGAATTTCCATGTACATGCGCCGAGCGCGCGTGTCCCCAACGAGCCAATGCGCCTCCCGTGCGCACCAGCCAACAATCCCGGGGCAGGCTTGCCCCTGAAGTGTCATGCTGCGTGCGCCGTTGAGAAGACTCTGGCTTCGGATTCACCGCTGGATCGGGCTGACGCTCGGACCCGTCCTCGCTTTCATCGCCCTGCTCGGCGCGGTGCTGGTCGTGGCGCAGCCGCTGGATCGCCTGGCCCACCCCACCCTCTTCGTCGCCCGCTCTGGCGCTGAGCTCCCCGCCGCGTCCGCGGCCTCCGCTGTGCCGCTGGAGCCCTTGCGCCGACGCCTGCTCGCGGAGTTCGGCCCTGACACCAACTTCACGCTGCGCCCGCCACGCCAGCCCGGCGAGACGATCTGGGTCCTGGTGCGCGGCAAGTGGGAAGGCACGGTGTATCTCGACCCCGTGACCGGCGCAGAGCAAGGCCGCCGCGGCGCGCAGGAGGGTGCCTACAACCTGATCTTCAAGATCCACAGCAGCCTCCTGCTCGGCAGCACCGGCAAGGGCATCCTCGCCTTCGTGGCGCTGGCCTACCTGTTCCTGCTCGTCACGGGTCTGGTGCTGTGGTGGCCGGTGCGCTGGCCACCGTCGCTGCGCATCGTGCTGGATCGAGGCCTGGTCCGCGGGCTGTTCGACCTGCATCGCACGGGCGGCGCGGTGCTGGGCCTGCTGATTGCGGTTTCTGTCGCCACCGGCGCGTACATGGCGTGGCGCCCACTGGGAGATGCCATCTCCCGGAGCCTCGGGCAGCAGCCGTTCAAGCCGCCGGTGATCGCCAAGGGCAGCGCCATCGGCGCGCGCCTGACGCTCGACGCACTCGTGGCGCGCGCCCGACAGGTCTACCCGGGCCAACCGATCGGCTTCGTGCTGGTGCCGGGCAAGGCGGATCAGCCGGTGCGCGTGCGTTTCCGGCTTGCGGACGACCCGCACCCGAATGGCATCAGCTCGGTGTGGCTGAACCCGGTGAGCGGCGAAGTGCTTGCCGTGCGCAAGTGGCAGGACCTGGATCCCGGCAACGGCGCGGTGGCAGTGATCTTTCCGCTGCACACAGGTCAATTGGGCGGGCTGGTCCACGAGGCCATCACGGCGCTGCTCGGCCTCGCGCTGGCTGGCCTGGGCCTGAGCGGCGTCTGGCTGTGGTGGCGCCGCCGCTCGGCGGCGCGTGCGGCGCGCGGCAACGCCATTGCGGGCGCATGACGTCCAGGTCTCGCAACAGCGAGGCTGGCGCAGCCGGACTCATCGAGGCCGCACCGCGCCGCTCGGCCCCGGCACGCTTCCGGTTCGGCCTGCTTTTTCTTCCGTCCTCTTTTCAACCATTCAGAGCATTCAAGGAGTTTCAGTGTCCCCTTTCCAGCGCACAGCCATCGCGATGGCGTTGCTTCCCATCGGCCTGCCGGGCTTCGCTGCCGAGGGCGACGCGTCCGAACCCACCGGGGACAAGGCGCTCGGCGCCATCACCGTCACTGGCGACTGGCTCGGCAGCTCCAGCGAGAGCAAGGTGCTCGAGCACCCCGGCGCGCGGACGATCATCGAGCAGCGCCAGATCCGCGAAAGCGGCGCCAGCAGCGTGCGCGAAGTCTTGCGCCAGGTGCCGGGCGTTCAAGTGCAGGAGAGCAATGGCACCGGCGGCAGCGACATCTCGCTCAACGTCGGCGTGCGTGGCCTCACCTCCCGCCTGTCGCCGCGTTCCACCATCCTGATGGACGGCGTGCCGCTGGCCTACGCGCCCTATGGCCAGCCGCAGCTTTCGCTGGCGCCCTTGGCGCTGGGCAACATCGAGATGGTGGACGTGGTGCGCGGTGCCGGCTCGGTGCGCTACGGCCCTCAGAACGTGGGCGGCATCATCAACTTCGTGACGCGCGCGATCCCTGCGACGTTCGCGGCCGAGGCCGGTGTCGGCGTGGAGAGCGCGAGCCACGGCGGCGGCACCAAGTCGACGCCGACACTGTTCGTCGGCGGCACCAACGACAAGGGCCTGGGCATGGCGCTGCTGTATTCGGGCACGCACGGCGACGGATGGCGCCAGGGCAACGACCACATTCGCCTGGACGACGTGATGCTCAAGGGCAGCTATCGCTTCTCGAAAACCGACGACGTCGCCGTCTCGCTGCACCACTTCGAGGGTCAGGGGCGCATGCCCGGTGGCCTGACGAGCGCGCAGTACGCGCTCAACCCGTTCCAGTCGGACCGCCCCTTCGACGAGTTCACCGGCCGGCGCACGGACGGCTCCGTGCGCTACACGCACAACGACGGCATCAACAAGTTCGAGCTGCTGAGCTACTACACCGACTCGTTCCGCGGAAGCCACCTCGAGCAGGAAGGCTCGGGCTCCAGCGCCGGCCAGCGCCGGCTGACCGCGGCACCGCGCGAGTACCACACCATGGCCATCGAACCGCGCTTCTCGCGCCTGTTCGACTCGGGCAGCGTGGTGCAGGAAGTCAGCATCGGCTACCGCTATCTCAAGGAAGCGAGCTCGGAAGTGGCCACGCGCAGCAGCTACTACCGGCCACGCCCGGGCTTCGACGCGACGAGGCTCGCCCAGCCGGCCTACCAGACCAGCGCCGGCGGCACGACCGCGCACGCGTTCTACATCGATGACCGCATCGACTTCGGGAACTGGACCGTCACCCCTGGCGTGCGCTACGAATCGATCCGCTCGCACAACGACGTCGTCGGCCTCACCGGCGGGCGCATCGCGAGCGTGATCGCTCCGAAGATCGACTCCAACGAAGTTCTGCCGACGGTGTCGGTGATGTACCGCATGAACGAGCGCTGGTCGCTGTTCGCGAACGCGGGCGTGTCCTTCGGCCCGCAGCAGTACGCGCAGCTCGCGCAATCGACCGAAGGACTGCACCCCGAGAAAGCCAAGACCTACGAGATCGGCACCCACTACAAGGGCGAGGCCTGGGGCGCGGAGCTCACGCTGTTCAACATCGACTTCGACAAGGAACTGCAGCTGGTGCGCTCCATCACGGGCGACGTCGGCCAGTGGACCGACCTGGGTGCCACCCGGCACCGCGGGCTGGAGTCTGCGCTGCGCTACGAGCTGGGTGACCTGAGCCCGTCGCTCAAGGGGCTGTCGCTCTCGGCGACCTACACCTACACGCAGGCCACGGCGAAGGCCGGCGCCTTCGCCGGCCGCGACCTGCCGTTCTACTCGCGCCAGGTGGCCACGCTGGGGGCGCGCTACGAGCGCGGGCCATGGACTTTCAACGCCGACGTGTATGCGCAGTCGAAGCAGCGCTCGCCGGGCTCGCCCGACCCCGGCGCCCAGTACGTCACGCTCGAGGACAGCACCGGCCGGCTCGGCGACATCCCCGGCTATGCAGTGATGAATCTGCGCGTGGGCTATGCCTTCGGCCCGTCGATGAGAAACCTGAAGCTGGCCCTGGGCGTGAAGAACCTGTTCGACCGCCGCTACTTCAACCGCTCGGTGGACAACAACGGCGGCAAGTACGTCGGCCAGCCACGAACGGTGTACCTGCAGGCAGCCATCGGGTTCTGACGATGCCGGCCCGCGCCTGGCTGCCTTACGATTCGCATCCATCCGCAGGCCCACCATGCATCTTCACGTCGACGACGAGATCACCTTCAGGAGACTCGAGATCCTGCTGGTCTTCCTGGAGACCGGCAATCTTGCCCGCGCGGCAGAGAAGCTCGAGATCAGCGCCGTCAGCGTGCACCGTGCCTTGCATGCGCTTGAAACCGGGCTGCGCTGCGCGTTGTTCCGGCATGAAGGCCGCAACCTGCATCCGACCGAAGCCGCGCACGCGCTGGCGGAGGTCGCGCGCGAGGTGCTTCGCAGCATGTCCGAGGGTATCCGCGCCACGCGGGAAGTCGCCGGCTACTCGGCCGACCGGATCCGCATCGGTTCGCTCTATTCCCTGACCAGTCGCACGGTGCCGCAACTGATCATGGGAATGAAGCTGCGCATGCCGGACCTGCACACGGAGCTCGTGCTCGGGTCCAATGCGCACCTGCTGCAGAAGCTGAGGGACGGGGCGATCGATGCTGCCGTCATGGCGATCCCCGAGGATGCCTCGGACGTCGAATCGGAGCCGCTCTTCCAGGACGACATCTATTTCGCCGCACCGGTGGATTCTCCCTACTCGGCGCAAAAGGAGATCGACTTGAGCGCCTGCGCCGGCGAACGCTTCGTGAGCCTGAGCGAAGGCTTCGTCACCTACAGCGGTTTCATGGAGTCGTTCCGCGTGGCCGGCTTCACGCCGAACGTGGTGATGAAGACCGGCGACATCTTCTCGTTGATGAACCTGGTCGGCGGCGGCGTCGGCTACACCCTGCTGCCGGGGCGCGTGCGCGGCGCCATGCCTCAGAAGGTGCAGTTGATCCCGTTGCAGCCCAGGTACCTGATGCGACAGACCATCGCGCTCAACTTCCTGCGCACGCGCGAGCGCGACCCCAACCTGCTCGCACTGCTGTCGGTGTGCCGCATGGCAAGAGCGTCGCTCGCCTGAGCGCGCTCGGCCGGCTGGGGTACGCGGGTTAACCCTCGATCGTTTCAGAAGGCGTAAAGGTCGACGGTCCCGCTTCATTGATCGTCCCGGAGGGGGTGCGTACCGTACGCACCCAGACGCACGGAGCATCTGCGTCGCGCCCACAACACCGGAGACGCCTCGATGAGTTCACATTGGATCTCGATCTACGCACTGGTCGGCATGTTCGTGCTCGCCACGGTGCTGCCGATCAACATGGGCGTGATCGCCTTCGTCGGCGCGTTCCTGGTCGGCACGCTGGTCGCCGGCATGAACGCAAAGGCCATCATGGGCGGCTTTCCCGCCGACCTGTTCCTCACGCTGGTGGGCATCACCTACCTGTTTGCGCTGGCGCAGAACAACGGCACCATCGACTGGCTCGTCAAGCTGGCGGTGCGTGCGGTGCGCGGGCGCATTGCGGCCATTCCGTGGATCATGTTCTTCATCGCAGCGCTGCTCACGGCGGTGGGGGCGGTCAGCCCTGCCGCCGTGGCCATCATCGCGCCGATTGCGCTGGGCTTTGCCGCCAAGTACGGCATCAATCCGCTGCTCATGGGCTTGATGGTCGTGCACGGCGCGCAGGGCGGCGGCTTCTCGCCCATCAGCATCTATGGCGGCATCACCAACAAGATCGTCGCCAAGGCCGGCTTGCCGCTCAACGAGCTGGCGACCATGTTCTCCAGCCTGGCGGTCAACCTGTCGGTGTCGCTGCTGCTGTTCTTCCTCATGGGCGGCATGAAGTTGCTGCGCCAGAAGGCCGACGTGAGCGGCGCAGTGCCGGCCGCCGGCCACGCGCCGCACGGCGCATGCACAGGGCGGAGCGCAAGTGTTCGGCGGCGCGGAGGCCGAATCGTTCGCCGAAGAGCGGCGCGTCGCGACTGCGGCTGGCGAGTCGCTCATGGACGCGGCGCCGGCGGCCCCGGCCGACCAGGGTTCGCGCCCCTACCAGGTCGTCACCGTGCTGGGCCTGCTGGCGCTGGCCGTGCTCACGCTGTTCTTCAAGCTGGACATCGGCTTCGTCTCGATCACCATCGGGTTGCTGCTCACGTTGATGGCGCCCAACCTGCAGAAGCGCGCCCTGGGCCAGGTGTCCTGGCCGGAGATCATGCTGATCGTCGGCGTGAGCACCTACGTGGGCGTGATGGACAAGATGGGCACGATCGACTTCGTCGGCCACAGCGTGGCCGGCCTCACCTCCCCCATGATGGCCGCGCTGCTGCTGTGCTTCGTCGGCGCCGTGGTGTCGGCCTTCGCATCGTCGACGGCGGTGCTCGGCTCGCTCATCCCGCTGGCGGTGCCCTTCCTGCAGGGCGACGCCGGCGTCAGCGCAGTCGGCTTCATCGCGGCGATGGCCGTGTCCTCGACCATTGTCGACGTCAGTCCGTTCTCCACCAACGGCGCGCTGGTGCTCGCCAACGCCAAGGGCGTGGACCGCGACGTGTTCTTCCGGCAGCTGATGGTGTATGGCGCCATCGTGACCGTGGTCGCACCGGTGGTGGTGTGGCTGCTCTTCGTGGTGCTGTGAGGCCGCGCCAGCGTTTCGATTCCACTCCATTCATTTCAACGGACTCCAATGAACCCCAGATCCTGGACCGCGAAGGCTGACGACCGCGCCGCCCGCCTGGCGCGTGCCGCCGAAGCACTCGGGACGCGACTCGCAGGCAAGCGCGTCGACACCGAAGCGATCGCCACCTTGCTCGAAGCGGTGCTCTCGCCCGGCGATCGCGTCTGCCTCGAAGGCAACAACCAGAAGCAGGCCGACTTCCTGGCGCAGGCGCTGGTGCAGGTCGATCCGCAGCGCGTGCATGGCCTGCACATGGTGCAGTCGGTGCTGTCGCTGCCCGAACACCTGGACATCTTCGAGAACGGGGTGGCCGCCAGGCTCGACTTCAGCTTCTCGGGGCCGCAGGGCGCGCGCCTGGCCAAGCTGGTGTCGGCCGGCGGTATCGAGATCGGGGCGATCCACACCTACCTCGAGCTGTTCGCGCGCTACTTCATCGACCTGACGCCCAAGGTCGCGCTGGTCGCCGCGCAGGCGGCCGACGCCGAAGGCAATCTCTACACCGGCCCCAACACCGAGGACACGCCGGCCATCGTCGAGGCGACGGCGTTCTCGGGTGGCATCGTGATTGCGCAGGTCAACGAAATGGTGGACGGGAAGACCACCACGCTGCCGCGCATCGACATCCCGGCCGGCTGGGTGAACTTCGTGGTGAAGGCGCCGCGCCCCAATTTCATCGAGCCGCTGTTCACGCGCGACCCGGCGCAGATCAGCGAGGTGCAGATCCTGATGGCGATGATGGCGATCAAGGGCATTTATGCCGAGTACGGCGTGCAGCGCCTGAACCACGGCATCGGCTTCGACACGGCCGCTATCGAGCTGCTGCTGCCGACCTATGCCGAGTCGCTCGGCCTCAAGGGCAGGATCGGCAAGCACTGGGCGTTGAATCCGCATCCGGCACTCATCCCCGCCATCGAGGCGGGATGGGTCGAATCGGTGCACTCCTTCGGCTCCGAGCTCGGCATGGAGGACTACATCCGCGCGCGCTCGGACGTGTTCTTCACCGGCCCCGACGGCAGCCTGCGCAGCAACCGTGCCTTCTGCCAGGCAGCCGGCCACTACGCCTGCGACATGTTCATCGGCTCGACCTTGCAGATCGACCTCGACGGCAACAGCTCCACCGCGACGCTGGGCCGTATCGCCGGCTTCGGCGGCGCCCCCAACATGGGCGCCGATGCGCGCGGGCGGCGCCATGGCAGCCCGGCCTGGCTCAAGGCAGGGCGCGAGGCGCGTGCCGGGCGCAGCGGCGCGGCCGGCACGCCACGTGGGCAGAAGCTGGTCGTGCAGATGGTCGAGACCTTCCGCGAGCACATGCAGCCGGCCTTCGTCGACCGGCTCGACGCCTGGACGCTGCAGGAGCAGGCGGGCATGGACCTGCCGCCGATCATGATCTACGGCGACGACGTCTCGCACATCCTCACCGAGGAAGGCATTGCCAACCTTCTGCTGTGCCGCAGCGACGCGGAGCGCGAGCAGGCCATCCGCGGCGTTGCCGGCTACACCGCCGTGGGCCTGGCGCGCGACCGCCGCGCGGTGGAGAACCTGCGCGACCGCGGCGTCATCCGCCGGCCGCAGGACCTCGGGATCGACCCTCGACAGGCCACGCGCAACCTGCTGGCCGCACGCAGCATGCGCGACCTGGTGCGTGCCTCGGGCGGGTTGTACCAGCCGCCCAAGCGCTTCAGAAACTGGTGACAGGAGATTCGACCATGAGTGACGTCCCCGCAGGCCTCGAAACCCTGGACTTCTCTTTCTCCGGCGGCCGGCCCGCCGGCGCCTTTGCGCCGGTGCTGGTCGGCGTCGTCGGCTCCGGCAATCTCGAAGTCATGCTCGAGCCGGCCGACGGCAACGACTGCGCGGTGCGCGTCGAGACTTCGGCACGCGGCTTCAGTCCCATCTGGCAGGCCGTGATGAACGACTTCCATGCGCGCCATCCGCTGGCCGGCGTTCGCGTCTCGATCAACGACATGGGCGCCACGCCCGCGGTGGTGAGCCTGCGGCTCGACCAGGCGGTGGCGGAGATCACCGGAGGACAGCCATGATCAGCTATGCCGAATGCTCGGCGCGCGAGCGACTGGCGCTGCTGCTCGACACCGGCAGCTTTCACGAATGGCTGGCGCCCGCCGAGCGCGTCACCAGCCCGCACCTGGCGCAGCTCGGCGTGCCCTCGGCCTTCGACGATGGCGTGGCCATCGGACGCGCGACGCTGGATGGCCGCCAGGTGTTCGTTGCCGCCCAGGAAGGCGCATTCATGGGCGGCGGCGTCGGCGAGGTGCATGGCGCCAAGCTGGTTGGCCTGCTGCGGCGCGCGCTGCGCGACCGGCCTGCGGCCGTGCTGTTGCTGGCCGAATCGGGCGGCGTGCGCTTGCACGAGGCCAACGCGGGGCTGATCGCGGTGTCGGAGGTCATGCGCGCACTGCTCGATGTGCGCGCGGCCGGCATCCCGGTGATCGTCTTGATCGGTGGGGCCAACGGCTGCTTCGGCGGCATGGGCATCGTGGCACGCTGTGCCGACTTCATCGTGATGAGCGATGCAGGGCGGCTGGCGATGTCGGGGCCCGAGGTGATCGAAGCATCCCACGGCGTGGAGGAGTTCGATTCGCGCGACCGTGCGCTGGTCTGGCGCACGA
This sequence comes from Variovorax stachyos, assembly GCF_051400855.1. NCBI lineage: Bacteria > Pseudomonadati > Pseudomonadota > Betaproteobacteria > Burkholderiales > Comamonadaceae > Variovorax > Variovorax stachyos. Next base: position 59,710 of record NZ_JBLFFN010000020.1, read on the forward strand.
CCGGCGGCAAGCACCGCTGGCTGATGCGCGACTGCGACGCGCTGGTCGAAGACGACGTCGAGGAGTTTCGCGCGGCCGCCGTCGCGGCGATCGGTGCGTCGAAGCCACTCACCCTGGAGGCTCTGGAGGAGGAGCACACGCTGCTCACCGCCCGCCTGCATGCCCTGCCGGGCGACCTCGCCGGCCGCGACGAGGCCACGCAGCTTTGGCGCGCGCTCGGCATCGCCGACGCGGAGCGTGTCCCTGATCTTCCGGTGGAAGCCGTGCGCGCCCTGCGCACCAACTAGTCGAGGAGTCATCGAATGCAATGGAATTCCCTTGTCACCGAGCTCTTCGGTCCCTATCACGGCATGCGCGCCGCGGACGACTTTCTGCAGGGCGAAGTGATCTTCGAAGGCGAACCGCTCACGGTGATCGGCACCACCAACCATGCGCCGATCGGAGTCCGGCTCGCGCTGGCGCAGGCCCGCGTGGTGCTGGACACCCTCACGCGCCATCCAGGCCGCCCGATCCTGCTGCTGATCGACACGCAGGGCCAGCAGCTTCGCCGCCGCGATGAACTGCTCGGCATCAATCGCGCGATGGCGCACCTCGGCACGTGCATCGACCTGGCGCGGCGCCGCGGTCATCGCGTGATCGGGCTGGTGTACGACCAGGCCTTGTCCGGCGGCTTCATCACCTCGGGCTTGATCGCGGACGCCTGCTACGCCCTGCCCGATGCCGAGATCCGCGTCATGGGCATTCCTGCCATGGCACGCGTGACCAAGCTGCCGGAGGACAAACTCAGAGCGCTCTCCGAATCCAACCCGGTCTTCGCGCCGGGCGTGCAGAACTACGTGGCCATGGGAGGCGTGCGCGCGCTGTGGCGCGGTGACCTGCAGGCCTGCCTGCGTAGCGCGCTGGCCGAGACGCCGCCCCAGGACCAGCGCGCCCAGGACGGCGCCGAACGGGGTGGACGACGGCTTGCCGCAGGCGTCGTGCAGCGCGTCCTGGAAGCCGCATGAACACCGCATGACCGCCGCATGACCCCCATGGTTCCTTTGCGCCGCCACCAGCTCGCCCGCCTGTCGGAGGCCGGCTGGAGCACCGTACTCGCCCGGCCGTGGGATGCGGTGGCGCGCGACTGCCTGGATCACTGGGCGACGCATCGGCTGCCATTGGTGGTGACGCGTCAGCCGGTCGATGCGGCTGCGGGGGCCTGGATCGCGCTCGGACTGTCCTGCCCAAAGCGCTGGGATCGGCGCCGGCTCGCGCTGCAGGTGCCGCGCACTGCAGTGCTTTTCTTCGACGAGTTCCCGCGCCTTGCCGATGTGCGATGGATGCTGCCGCAATCTGCGCGAGCCGCGGTTCGTGAGCTGCTTGCGAGACTCGATGAGCAGCAGGCGACAACGCGGGTATTCGGCAGCTACGGGTGGCAAGCGATCAGCGGTCTCGACCACGTGCGCCCGGACTCCGACCTCGATCTGGCGATCGGCGTCGATGGGCCGACGCATGCGGATGCTGCGGCACGTGTCCTCCAGTCCTTCGGCACGGCACGGCTGCGGCTGGACGGCGAGCTCGTATTCCTCGATGGCGCCGCTGTTGCGTGGCGGGAATGGATCGATTGGCGCGCCGGACGCGCGCGGGCGCTTCTGGTCAAGCGGCTGCAGGGCGCGAGCCTTCAGATGGATGCCGCGCCATGCGAGCGCGCTCAGGGCATGGGGTTGGGCCTGGGGCTGGCGGCAGGATGAAGAAGGGCGCGCTCTCGCTGCGATCGGACCCGCCACTCACGCCGGCGGCGATCGGGCGCGCGGCCACGCTCGCGCTGCATGACGAACTTTCACTGGCGCCAAAACCCGGCCTCGTGACATTGATCGACTCCGGCAGCCACGAGGACATGGACGCGCACACCTTCATGCGCAGCCTGTTCTCGCTGCGCAGGTACTTCGTCGGGATCGCCGAAGCCGGCGCACGCGGCGCAGAGTTCGATGTGCTCGAGCGCTACGGCATCGCGGCAGAGGCGCGCATGCTCGCTGCCACCGGCGGCGTCAACACGCATCGCGGTGCGATCTTCATGCTCGGCCTCTTGTGCGCCGCGGCGGGCGCCGCCTGCCGAGAGCATGGCGCCGCGCCGCATCCGGAGCAGCTGCGAGATGCCTTGCGCCAGCATTGGGGCGATGCGCTCGCCAGCCGCGCACGGCGTGCGCCGGTGCTGCCGGGCGGCATTGCCGCGCGGCGGCACCATCTGCGCGGCGCATCCGAAGAGGCGGCGCTGGCGTTTCCGGTGCTGTTCGAGACCGCCCTCCCCGCGATGCGGCGAGGCATCGCCCGCGGCCTGACGCCTTCGCAGACCCGGATCGACACCCTCTTCCACATCGTCGCCGTGCTGGACGACAGCAACCTCGCGCATCGCGGCGGGCTCGACGGCCTGCGCTGGGCGCAGCGTGCCGCGCGGGACTTCCTCGACCGCGGCGGCATCGCAAGACCTCGCGGGCTCCAGGAGGCGCAAGGCATTGCCGACGATTTCGTGCTGCGGCGCCTGTCGCCCGGCGGTGCGGCCGACACGCTCGCTGCCGCCTGCTGGATCGGCCGCGTGTGCCCGGTGCCATGAGCTTCGCACTGCTCTTTTCCGGCCAGGGCAACCAGCATCCGGCGATGCTGCCGTGGCTGGCCGACGACGGGATCGTGCGCGACATGCGCGCCCGGCTCGGTGTCGACGACTGGCGCCACGCCCTCGCCGACCCGCAATGGGCCGAGCGCAACGACCACGCACAGACGCTGCTGACCTGCCTCGCCCTGGCGGCCTGGGCCCAGCTGGCGCCCATGGTTCCGCCGCCGGATGCGATCGCCGGCTACAGCGTCGGGGAACTGGCGGCCTTCAGCGCGGCAGGCGTGCTCGCTGCCGACTCGAGCATCGAGCTTGCACGGCAGCGGGCGCACGCGATGGATGCATGTGCGGCGCGTGCCCCCGGCGGGCTGCTGGCCGTCACCGGCATCTCCGAGCGGGAGCTCGACCGGCTGCGCGCCGAGGCCGGCGTTGAAGTCGCCATACGCAACAGCGGCCTGAACGTGATCGTCGGCGGGCCGCTCGATGCGCTGGAAGACGCCGAACGCATGGCCGTCGCTGCCGGCGCGCAATGCGCGCGCTTGCGCGTCAATGTGGCATCGCACACATCGTGGATGCGCGGGGCCGCCGAGAGCTTTTCGCGAACGCTTGCAACAGTTCCGTTCCAGCCGCCGCGCGTCGTGCTGTTCAGCAACGCGGCGGACCGAATCCGGAGCGCAAGTTCCGCCAAGGCTGCGCTGGCTGCTCAGATCGCTCAGACGGTTCGTTGGGACGAATGCATGGAGAACGTCATGGCCCGGCAGGTGCGCTGCGTGCTGGAGATAGGTCCTGGCCAAGCCCTGGCGCGCATGTGGAATCAGCGCTGGCCCACGGTCCCGGCTCGCGCCTGCGACGATTTTCGAAGTGCGGCAGCGGTGGCGGCATGGCTGCGTAGCCATGCGGACCGATGAATCAGGCTCCAGCTGTAGGTTGCCGACCTCAGAAGAACGCGGTCGAAAGCTACCCGGTTTGCCTGCCGTTCGCCCAAAAAGTGTCTGGAACAACAGGGAGTACTGAATGACAGACATCCACAAGGCCGAATTTTTCTACGAAGACACTGAGATCCGCCAACGCGCGAGGAGCCTGGGCTGCACCGAAGCCGAACTGCGCGAGGCAGTCAAGGCCGTCGCGAACCTCATCTCGCTCGAGCGCAGCGATGAAATCTGCGATTGGGCTATGAGCTTGTGCTGCACCGAAGCCGAGCTGCGGGCTGCCGTAAAGGCAGCTGGTTATCCAGGCGAGGCGGTCGATGCCGCTGATCCGCTCTTCCTTGCCGGTGAATTCAATGATGTTTGAGAAATCCCAACTGGTGCTCAGGACACATTCGACAGGCTGAAGATCACCAGCAGACCCGCGCCCATCGCGATGGCTGACGATTGCTGGTACTGGTGACTTTCGGCCTCCGGCACGAGCTCGGTGGCGCAAAGATAGAACATCGCACCGGCACCAGCCGCGAGCAGCAGACCAAGCGTCGCGGGCGCCAGGTCTCGCAGCAGGAACCAGCCCGCCATCGCCGAGGAGAACAGCGCCACTCCGATCAGGCTGGTCCATCCCAAGATGCGGCGCGCCTGGTGATCGCCGCCTTTTTCTCGGATGAGATCACCGATGCTCATGGACTCGGAAATGTTGTCGACGACGATCGCCAATCCCACGATCATTCCCAGCGACGGATCGGTCGCGGCGCTGACGCCAATCGTCAGGCCTTCGATTAGTTCCTCGGCGCTCGTTCCACCAGCCAATACGGTCACCTTGTCGCCCCGCATACGGCGGAGTCGTCGCATCGTCAGGACCCGGTCGCGCTGAGAAGCCTTCTCGCCCGCACTCGCTCCGCGATGGACGAACAGATCGAGCGCATACACGAAGCCGAAGCCGAGCGCGAATCCCGCCACTGCAGTCGGGAGCGACGCCACCTCGACGGCGTGCGGCAGCATCTCGAAAGCAAACGCGCCGAGCAGTGCACCGGCCGCGAAGCCGACCGCGATCGACAGCCCGAGCGTCGTCGGCCGCTTCCATAGCGCCAGCGCGCCACCTATCGGCGACGCCAAAGCGCCGGCCGCCGCAAGGATGAGCAGCGAGGCGAGATCCATGCGCCGCACTTTCGCGCACCCCGCCCCCTATCCCCGTAGGAGCATGGATATTTTCGGCTTCGTGGCTTGATCCGGCTGCCACATCATCCATTCGCTGCTGTCATGCTTGCCAGGCAGTCCTCGGCGAGTGAATGCAACGCGCTTGCGTTTCGACTCCCGATCAACCGATGCACTCTGGCCTGCGCCGTGGTCCAGTGAGGCTGGCCTTCAGCACACTTTCTGCGGCCCGAGACGGTGAGGCGCACGCTGCGTGTGCGCCCGTCGAGCCCGGGGCCAAGCTCCAGCCATCCGGCGGAGATCAAGGTTCTCAGATTGCGCGTCAGCGTGGACGGGTCGAGCGACGTTGTCTCGGCCAGGTCACAGGGACGCACTGGCCCATGTGCCAGAACTTCCGTCAGCAGCCAGTATTGGGTGGTTGTGAGACCGGCCTTGATGAGTTCCGCGTCGTAGTGCTGCGTGACGAGTCGCGAAAGATCGCGCAACTTGGTGCTAGTGCACTGCAATGGCCCAGCACCAACTTTCGCTGACCCTTCGGCCCCAGCCGCCCGCGCATGCGGCGTAGATGGCGCACGCACAAGCGCATTTGCATGAGTGGCGCGCCAGGGCAAGGTCAGCCCTTGCTGTCAGGATCCTTTGGCGGGCTTCGCCGGGGCATCGTCCAGTGCGTGCGTCTGGTCGATGAAACGTCGGCTGGAGGCCAGGATTTCCTTGCGGGTGCGCTCGGATTCGACTGCGCGAGACAAGACCAGTGCGCCAACACATTGGGCAATCAGCGCCCATGCTGCATCCGGATCGCCGATGCGCGAGCTCCAGCTCTTCTGCAAGCGCTTCAAGCCCTCTTCGACCGATGCACGAACCTCAGGCCCCGCCCTCGCGATCTCCGGCCCCAAGGCCGGCAAGACGCATCCGGTTTCCGGGTGCAGCGCGTGATAGGAACTCAGATAGCTGCGCAACCGCTTCGCGACATGGTCGGGCGGTGAGTCCCGGTCCCCGGCCAGCATCTCGGTGCTGTTCGAGATCTCGTGTTCGACGAGCTCGGCGAACAGCGCTTCCTTGGACGGGAAATGTCCATAGAACGCTCCCCCGGTCAGGCCGATGCTCGCCATCAAGTCATCGACGCCGGTGGTTCCGAAGCCGCCTTTCTTGGCGATGGCACGGGCATTCGCCAGCAGCTTCTTGCGGGTTTCCTCTTTGTGGGTCTTCGGATAGCGCATGCATCGGCCTCGGCAGAACGTGGAGCAGCCATCATAGCATGCCGATCGTTTGCTAAACGTATCACCTCCATCAGGGCACGCTGCTGGCTGCCGAGGGTTTTCCCCTGCGGCAAACCCGCTCTGCCGTGTTGACGATGCCTCCATTGCAAACCTATAGTTCACGACCGTTCAACAAACGGCCGTTATGTAACTTCAGGCGGAGGATGTGATGACGCAACTGACCCAGCTGATCGCGCAAGGCATCTCCAGCGGTGCGATCTACGGGCTCGTCGCGCTCGGCCTCGTTCTGAGCTACAAGGCGACCGAGGTGCTCAACTTCGCGCAAGGCGACGTGGTGATGCTTTCCGCGTTCCTCGGATGGGGCCTCATCGTCGCTGCCGGCCTTCCGTTCTGGCTCAGCTTGGTCGTCGTGCTGTGCATCTCGGCCGCGTTTTGCTTTCTCCTGGAAGCGAAGATCATGCGCAGGATCGTCGGCCGCCCCCAGTTCTCGGGCGTCATGCTCACCATCGGGATCGGCTTCATGATCCGCGGTGGCGTCAGCATGTTCTTCGGGCCGGAGTCGCGCAGCTATCCCACGCCGTGGACAGGGCAGTCCATGCAGATCGGCGGCAGCGTCGTGGCCGAACTCAACCTGGTGATCGTCGGCGCCGCAATGGGCGTGACAGCGCTCCTCTATTACTTCCTGCGCCGCACCACGCTGGGCATCGCGATCCACGCGACATCGCAGAACCAGCTCGCGGCCTATCTCTGCGGGGTGCGCGTGAAGCGCCTCAACTCGCTGGTGTGGGCCATCTCCGGCGCGATCGCCGCGCTGTGCGGGCTGCTGCTCGCGCCCATCACGCTGGTCGACCTGGGCTTGTGGTTCGTCATGCTCAAGGCGCTGGCGGCCTTGGTTCTCGGCGGCTTCGGCAGCGCGCCGGGCGCCATCGTCGGCGGGCTCCTCATCGGCCTCATCGAGCAGTTCGCCGGCGTCTACCTGCCCGATGGCGTGAAGGACGTGGCGCCCTACCTCGTGCTCATCGCGGTTCTCATCCTGTATCCGCGCGGGATCCTTGGCGAAAGCCACGGCCGGAGGGTCTGACGCAATGGCACGCTACGAAACGGTATTCGAGGACGGGCGCCGGCTGCTGCGCGGCAGGCCCGAGCGGCTTGCGTACGGCTTGCTCGCATTGGCCCTGGTGGCCGCACCCTGGGTGCTGCCGGCCTATCACATCGGCGAGGCGACATTCATCCTCATCATGTGCGTCGCGAGCCTCGGGCTCATGATGCTGACCGGCTTCACCGGGCAGGTGTCGCTCGGCCAATCGGCATTCGTCGGCATCGGCGCGTACATCCACACCATTCTCTTGACGCAGGGCGTGCCGCTGCCCGTGTCGCTGCTCCTCACCACAGGGGGCGCGGCACTCGGCGGGCTGCTCGTCGGCATGCCGGCCATTCGCGTGTCGGGGCTGCACCTGGCCATGGTGACCATGGCCTTTGCCATCGTCTCCGAGCATGTGATCGGCCGGTGGAAGAGCGTCACCGGGGGCCACGGCGGGATGGCCGTGCCGGACCCGACCCTTTTCGGGCTGAGCCTCGGCGGTCCGCGCGCCTTCTACTTCCTCTGCCTGGTGGTGCTGGCGGTGGTTCTGCTCCTGCTGGTCAACCTGATGCGCTCCGCCACCGGCCGCGCCTTCATCGGCATTCGCGACTCCGAAGCCGCTGCGCAGGGCCTGGGCATCGACGTCGCGCGCACCAAGGTACTTGCGTTCAGCCTTTCGGCGGCGTGCTCGGGCCTGGCCGGTGCATTGCTCGCGCACCAGATGCAGCACATCACGCCGGAAGCCTTTGGCCTGGCGCTGTCGCTGCAGCTCGTGTTGATGGTGTTCATCGGTGGACTCGGAAGCCTGCGCGGGGCCATCCTGGGCGCGATCCTGATCGGCCTCTTGCCCTCGTTCATCTCCTCGCTGAAGGAGGCGCTGCCTGCGAGGCTCGGCGCGCAGTTCGGTCTGGAGCTTTTCGTCTACGGCGCCGTGCTGACCTTCTTCGTCCTGCTCGAGCCGGGCGGCCTCAACGCACGCTGGGTTCGCATCCGCAAGGTCATGGCCGAGTTCCCATGGGTGCGCAAGAGCAGCGTTCACCAGACCAAGGTCTACATGAAATCGGAGCGCTACCGATGAGCGCCGTACGACCGCCCGAAGGCGCGAAGGCTTCCTCTGGAGGCCGCGCAGTACACGAAGCGACAAGCGTGGGGGCCCCATTGAGTGCCGCATTCTTCGAGGTCGAGCAACTGAGCCTCTCCTTCGGCGGCGTCAAGGCCGTGCGCGACGTGAACTTCTCGGTCGGCGAAGGAGAGATCCTCGCGGTGATCGGTCCGAACGGCGCGGGCAAGACTTCGCTCTTGAATCTCATCACACGCGTGTTCGACGCGAGCAGCGGCAGCATCCGCTTCAATGGCCACGAGATCTCGCGCCTGGCGCGGCACGACGTGGTGCGCCAGGGCATTGCCCGCACGTTCCAGAACATCGAGCTGTTCGAAGGCGCGACGGTGCTGGAGAACCTGCTGCTCGGCCGCCATCGTGCGGACCACGGCAACTTCTTTTCGCAGATGTTCAACCTGCCGTCCGTGCAGCGGGCAGAAGCCCTCTCGCGCGAACGCGTCGAAGACGTCGTGCGCCTGCTGGACCTCGCCGCGTTCCGGCATCGGCCCGTGGCGGAACTGCCTTACGGCGTGCGCAAGGTCGTCGAGCTCGGCCGTGCCCTCGCTGCAGAGCCCCGGTTGCTGCTGCTGGACGAGCCCGCCTCCGGGCTCAATCCCGAGGAGACACGCAGGCTTGCGTATTGGCTCGAAGACATCCAGGCCGAACTGGGCGTCACGGTGGTGATGGTGGAACACGACATGTCGCTGGTCGCCGCCGTGGCCGATCGCGTGGTCGTGATGGACCAGGGCCAGGTCCTGACCGACGGCACGCCGGCGCAGGTGCAAGCCGATCCGCGCGTGATCGCGGCTTACCTGGGGACCTGAATGAGTTCCGCCGTGCCGCCCGAAGGAACTCGCACCGCAGCGCGTAGCGCCGAGGCACTCCTATGACCGCTCTGCTGTCCGTCCGCAATCTCGAGACATGGTATGGCCCCGTGCGAGCGCTGCACGGCGTGAGCCTCGAAGTGCATGCCGCGCAGATCGTCACGGTGCTGGGCGCCAACGGCGCCGGCAAGACGACCCTCCTCAACACCATTGCCGGCGTGCTCGCGCCTTCCAACGGAACGGTCGAGTTCGAGGGCCGTCCCATCGCAGGCAAGGACGCCGATGACGTCGCGCGCGGCGGCGTCGTGCTGGTGCCCGAAGGACGCCAGATATTCCCGTTTCTCACCGTCGCGGAGAACCTGCGCATGGGTGCGTTCGCCCGGAAAGACTCGGAGATCACGCGCGACATGGAGCAGATGTACGACTGGTTCCCGCGCCTGCGGGAACGACAGCGCCAGCAGGCGGGCCTGCTTTCCGGCGGCGAGCAGCAGATGCTGGCGATCAGCCGCGCGCTGATGGGACGGCCGCGCCTGCTGCTGCTCGACGAGCCTTCGCTGGGCCTCTCGCCGCTGTTCACCAAGGACATCTTCGCCATCATCAAGCGCATCCGCGAGCAGACCAGGACGGCCGTTCTGGTCGTGGAGCAGAACGCGGCGATCGCGCTGGCCACCGCCGACCACGGCTACGTCATCGAACTGGGACGCGTGGCTGCGGCCGGAAGCTGCGAGGCCCTCTCCCAGCGCGAAGACATCAAGGAGTTTTACCTGGGTGGCGCATCGCACCACCTGCCGCAAGGTGTCGCTGGCGGGATTCGGCCGGCACGACGACGCCCTTCCTGGAACTGAGAAAAGGACATAGCCATGACACTCGATCGCCGAACCCTTCTGAAGACAAGCCTGGCCGCCGTGGCACCCGGCGCCCTGTGGACCCCATCCGCGCGCGCAGCGGGCGTGGCCGACAAGGAACTCGTCCTCGGCACGCACCTGGATCTTTCCGGACCGGTGGCCATTGCCATGCCCGTGATCCGCAACGGCATCCAGATGCGCATTGACGAGGCCAACGAGGCCGGCGGCATCAACGGCCGCAAGCTCCGGCTGGTCATCGAGGACAACGCGAGCCAGCCGTCGCAGGCGGTGCGCGCCGTGGACAAGCTGATCCGCAAGGACGAGGTCTTCGCCCTGCTCTGCCCCTTCGGCTCCGGACCGAACGTGGCCACGGTCAAGAAGGCGGTGGATGCCGGCGTGGTCTGTTTCGCGCCTTATGCTGCCTCGGGGCTCGTGCGCCAGGCGGCCGGCAAGACGCCGCTGCTTTTCACGACCAACCTGAACTACGACAGCACGACCTCGGCCGCCGTCAAGTGGGCCACGGGCAACCTGGGCAGCAAGAAGGTCGGCTTCATCTACCAGGAAGGTCCGTTCGGCGACCTGGTCGGCAAGGGTGTGAAGGCGGCGCTCGCCGCCAAGGGCGCGCCGCTGGCGGCAGAAGCCAGCTACAAGGTCGGCGATCTCGACTTCTCCTCGCACGTCGCGCGCATGCAGGCGGCGGGCGTGGACCTCATCGTCTGCGCGACCACCACACGCGAAACCATCGCGGTGGCAGCCGAAGTGAAGAAGCTCGGCCTGGCCGGCGTCAACGTGCTGACCGCCAGTCCCGGCCGTGCCGGCCTCACCGTGGCCCTCGGGAAGGACGCGATGGAGGGCGTGTACGGCGTCGGCACCTGGCGCATCGCCACGCCCGACCAGGCCACCCCTGCCGAGAAGGAATGGGCCGAGAACTACCGCAAGCGTTTCAAGGCCGAGCCGGACGACGTGGCCGCTGCCTTCTACGACTACACCAGCTGGTTCCTGCAGGAAGTGCGCAACGCGGGCCGCGACCTGACGACCGACAAGCTGGTGAAGGCGCTGCAGGCATCCACCTTCATGGGCGTGTCGTCCTACGACACGCAGCGCTTCGCCAACAACCACATCGACCCCGAATGGACGCGGGTCGAGCAGGTCGTGCAGGGCCGATGGACTGCACGGTCGAACGTGGTCGATCCGGCCAAGGGCGCCCTGTGATCCACGTGTCGGCATCCCTGGCCGCGGACGAGGCGCGCCTCGCGACGCTGCCGCAGTTGTGGCGGCGCCGATGCACCCAATGGGGCGATCGGCCCGCACTCCGCCACAAGGAGCGCGGCATCTGGCAGGGGCTGTCCTGGAGCGGCTATTTCACGGAGGCACGGGCCGTGGGACTCGCGATGGCCGAGGCCGGGCTGCAGGCCGGCGAGGTGGTCTCCATCCTTTCGGACAACCGGCCCCGGTGGCTGGTCGTCGACATGGCCGCGCAGGCCATGGGTTACGTGTCCCACGGCATGTACCCGTGCAGCACGGCCGCGCAGGTCGGGCATGCGCTCGTGGAGGCGGGAACGCGGGTGATCTTCGTGGAGGACGCCGACCAGCTCATGAAGGTGCTTGCGGTACGCGACACCTGTCCCGACCTGCGCCACATCGTGGTGCTCGACACGCGCGGGCTGCTGCGCTTCACGGACCCGCAGGTCAGCGCCTACGACGAATGGCATGCCCGTGGTGCGCAAGCCGCTGCCCGGGAACCGGCGCTGTTCGACAGCCGCATCGACGCGGGCTCGGGGGAACAGATCGCGTTCCTGGCGGCCACCGCAGGCAGCACCGGCCCGGCGCGGCTGGTGGCCTGGCGACAGCACGAGTTCTTGCGGGAAGTGCGCGCCGTGAGCCATTGGCTGCAACTGCGCCCGGGAGACCGGGCCCTGTCGATCATGTCGCTCGCGCACTACGGCGAACGCATGCTGGCCCAGAAGGCCATGCTCATGCACGAAGCCCTGCTCCACCTGCCGGAGAACGGGGCCACGGTGTTCAACGACATGGGCGAGGTCGAGCCGCACTTCCTGTTCGCAGCCCCGCGCTTTTTCGAGAAGCTGCAAGGCATGACCGAGCTGTTCATGCAGGAAGCCGTGTCCGCCGCGCGCACCGCATACGCCTCCTGCCTTTCAACGCGCAGACCTGGCTGGCTGCAGCGCAGGACGCGGGAGCGCATACGTTCCGCCCTGGGTTTGCGAAACGTCCGGGTCGCCCTGACGGGCGGAGCCTCCAGCCCCGCGCAAGTGGCCGACTGGTTCGACGCCATCGGCGTTTCCATGCTCGACTGCTACGGCATGGCCGAGGCCGGCTTCTGCAGGATCGTTCCTGCCAGCCGCTCGATGGAGACCGCATCCGCACCGTTCGAGACCGGCACCCAGCTCAAGCTGGCACCCGATGGCGAAGTGCTGGTGCGCGGCGCGGTCCAGCGGCCGGGCTACTGGGTCCGCGGAACATCGAGCGCCGCCGAGACCTTGGCGGACGGGTGGCTGCGTACCGGCGACCTGGGCCGTGTCGATGAACTCGGCCGCGTGCAACTGCTCGGCCGCTTGCGCGCGCGCGCCATCGGAACACGAGGAGAACCCATCAGCCCGGAGATTGCGGAGGATGCGTTCCGGCTCAGCCCCTACATCGCCGATGCGATCGTCGTGCCGGCGGAAGGGGGGCATTCGGCGGCACTGCTCGCGCTCGACGAGGAGCGCATCAGGAAGCATGCGCAGCAGCAGCGGCTGCCCTTCACCGACTACGCCAGCCTGCTCGGCCTGCCCGAGATCACTGCACTCATCGCGGCGCAAGTGGAGATCGCGAACGGGCGCCTGCCCGAGAACCATCGCGTGCGCACCATTCGCGTCATCCCACGTTCGCTGCACCAGGGCGACGAAGAACTCACCCCCGCGCTGCGCCTGAACCGCCCGGTTGTCGCGCGCCGCTACGCCAACCTTTTGACCGAACCCCTCGGAGTCTGAATCATGAGAGAAGCCGTCATCGTTTCCACCGCACGCACGGGCATCGGCCGCGCCTTTCGCGGCGCTTTGAACAACATCAAGTCGCCCACCCTGATGGGCCACGCGATCCACCACGCCGTGCAGCGGGCGGGCATCGATCCCGGCGAAGTGGAGGACGTGGTCATCGGCACCGCGCTGGCCGCCGGCACCGCGGGCATGAACATCGGACGCCTTGCTGCGCTCGCGGCGGGACTGCCGCAATCCGTTCCAGGTCAGACCATGGACCGGCAATGCGCCTCGGGCTTGATGGCCATTGCGACGGCGGCCAAGCAGATCGTCGTCGACGGCATGGACGTGACCGTCGGTGGGGGCCAGGAGAACATTTCCGCCGTCCAGAACCCGTTCGTCAAGTGGGTGGGCGAAGAGGCCGACCCCCAGCTTGTCGCGCGCGTGCAGCACGCCTACATCCCGATGCTGAACACGGCCGAGATCGTGGCGAAGAAGTACGGCATTTCGCGCGAGGCGCAGGACGCGTATTCCGCGGAAGCGCAACGCCGCACCGCCTTGGCGCAGGAGCGCCACCTGTTTGACGACGAGATCGTGCCTATCGCGACGCGCATGGCCGTGGCCGACAAGCAGACGGGCGCGATCAGCTACCGCGACGTCACGCTGAACCGCGATGAAGGCAACCGCCCCGACACGACCTTGGAGGGCCTTTCCAATCTCAAGCCGGTCATCGAAGGCGGTGTCATCACGGCCGGCAATTCGAGCCAGCTTTCGGATGGTGCATCGGCCTGCGTGCTGGTGGAGCGCGCGGTTGCCGAGCGCCGCGGGCTCAAGGTTCTGGGCACGTACCGCGGCATCGCGGTGGCCGGCCTGGCGCCCGAAGAGATGGGCATCGGCCCGGTCCTGGCGGTGCCGAAGCTGCTGAAAACCCATGGGCTCAAGGTGAGCGACATCGGCCTGTGGGAATTGAACGAGGCCTTTGCTTGCCAGGTGCTGTACTCGCGCGACCGCCTGGGCATCGATCCGGAGCAGCTGAACGTCAACGGCGGCGGCATCACGATCGGCCACCCCTACGGCATGACCGGCTCGCGGCTGGTGGGGCATGCGCTCATCGAGGGCAAGCGGCGCGGCGCGCGCTTTGTCGTCGTGACGATGTGCATCGGCGGGGGCATGGGCGCGGCGGGCCTGTTCGAAGTGGCTTGAGGGAAGGAACATCACGATGACCTATCAGGCCCCCATGCGGGACATTCGGTTCGTGCTGCACGAGCTGCTCCAGGTACCCGCGATGCTGCAGGCTTGCGGCCAGCCGGAGCTCGACGCCGAGACCATCGACCAGGTGCTCACCGCGGCCGGCCAGTTCGCGTCCGAGGTGATTGCGCCGCTCAACGGGCCCGGCGACGAACACGGGTGCAGCATGCCTTCCGCCGGCGTGGTGCAGACCCCGCCCGGCTTCAAGAAGGCCTATGACGAGTTCACGAAGAACGGGTGGGCCGGACTGGCGTGCAGTCCCGAGTTCGGCGGCCAGGGCTTTCCTTCGGTCGTGGCCAACGCGGTCTATGAGGTCTTCGGTGGGGCGAACATGGCGTGGTCGTCTTATCCCGGCATGTCGCATGCCACCTACGTGAACGTGGCGGCCAACGGATCGGAGGAGCAGAAGGCGCTGTACCTGCCGAAGATCGCCTCGGGCGAATGGGCCGGCACCATGTGCCTGACCGAGCCGAACGCGGGCACCGACCTGGGCCTGATGCGGACCCGCGCCGTGCCGCAGCCCGATGGCAGCTACAGCATCACCGGCAGCAAGATCTTCATCTCCGGCGGCGAGCAGGACCTGACCGGCAACATCATGCACCTGGTGCTCGCGCGCATGCCGGACGCACCGCCCGGCGTGAAGGGCATCTCTCTTTTCATCGTTCCGAAATTCATCCCCGATGCGAGCGGCGCTGCCGGGGCACGCAACGCGGTGGTCTGCGGCTCCATCGAGCACAAGCTGGGCATCCACGGAAACTCGACCTGCACCATCAATTTCGACGGTGCAACCGGCTGGCTGCTGGGTGCGCCCAACAAGGGCCTGGCGGGCATGTTCGTGCAGATGAACCACATGCGCGTGCTGGTCGGCATGATCGCCATCGGCCTGATGGAAGCGGCCTACCAGAAGGCGCTGGCCTATGCCAAGGAACGCCTGCAGGGCCGCGTCAGCGGCGCAAGATCGTCCGGCCAAGCCGCGGACCCGATCATCGGGCATGCCGACGTGCGCCGCATGCTGCTCACGCAAAAGGCGAACATCGAGGGCGCACGCGCATTGGCGCTATGGACTGCGCAACTGAGCGATCTCCAGCGTCTTCATCCCGACCCAGCCAGGCGCAAAGAGACGGCTGAACTGCTCGGCCTCCTGACCCCGCTCGTGAAGGCGCTGTCGAGCGACCTTGCGGTGGAGTGCACGCTGCTGGCCATGCAGGTGTTCGGCGGACACGGCTACATCCGCGAGAACGGCGTGGAGCAACACCTGCGCGACGTGCGCATCGTGGGCCTCTACGAGGGAACGAACGGAGTGCAGGCCATGGACTTGCTCGGGCGCAAGGTGCTGGCGGACCAGGGCCGGCAGATGGACTCCTTCCTGGACATGGCCGGCGCATTCGCCGAGACCTGCAGGCCGCGCGCGGCGATGCGCGAGTTCGCTGAGCCGCTCGCCGAGCTGGTCGCCGACATCAGGCAGATCACCGGCGAGCTGGTGGCCACGTCGGCCGAGGATCCGCACGCCGCAGGTGCGGCCGCCGCCCCCTATCTGCGCCTGGTCGGGCACTTGGCGCTTGCGTGGAGCTGGGCGCGAATGGCCGAAGTCGCGCTCGAGCACTCCGAGTCGACCGACCCGATCTACACATCGAAGATTGCCACGGCTCGCTTCTACTTCCAGCGGCTCCTGCCGCAGACGGCGGCACTCTGCCGCGAGATCCGGGCCGGGTCGTCCGCATTGATGGAACCGGCAATCGACCTGTTCTGAGGGGCGGCATGTACCAAGACCCACGGGGACACCGTTACTTGACACAGGAGAGTTCACCATGAGCAAAGAAATCGTCATCTGTTCGCCAACGCGAAGCGCGATCGCCAGTTTCGGCGGGTCGCTGAAGACAACGCCGACCGCTGCGCTGGGCGCGCACGCCATTGCCGCCGTGCTGCGCCGTTCCGGGCTGGACCCGGCGCGCGTCGACTCCGTGGTGATGGGCAATGTCGTACAGGCGGGCAATGGCATGAACGTGGCCAGGCAAGCCGCGGTCCAGGGCGGGCTGCCCGTGGATGCACCCGCCATGACCGTGAACCGCGTCTGCGGATCGGGCGCGCAGGGGGTCGCAACCGCGTACTCGGAAGTGCTTGCCGGGGTGTCGCGCATCGTGATCGCCGGCGGCGTGGAGAACATGGACCGCGCACCGTACCTCCTGCCCGGCATGCGCTTCGGTGCCCGCATGGGCAATGCCGAAGCCATGGACTCCCTGCTGCTCGACGGATTGAACGACGCCTTTTCGGGCAAGCATTCCGGCTGGCACACAGAAGACCTGGTGCAGAAATATGGCGTGACGCGCGAAGCGCAGGATGCCTTCGCGGCCCAGAGCCAGCAGCGGTTTGCTGCCGCGCAGGAGGCCGGGTGGTTCAAGCAAGAGATCGAGCCGCTGACGATCAGGGGCGGCAAGGGGTCCACGGTCTTCGCCGCGGACGAAGGAAGCCGTCCCGACACCACGGCCGAGACGCTGGCGCGCCTCAAGCCCGCGTTCCGTCCGGACGGCACCATCACCGCCGGCAACGCCCCGGGTATCAACGGCGGGGCAGCCGCAATGATCGTTTGCGAGGCTTCGGTCGCGCGCGAAGCCGGTCTCACGCCGATGCTCGCCATTCGCAGCGTCGCCGTCGCCGGGGTCGAGCCGGGCTTCTTCGGATTGGGGCCGCTGCCGGCCATCCGCCAGGCGCTCGGCCGCGCCGAATGGAACGTGCAAGACGTCGACCGCTACGAGGTGAACGAAGCCTTTGCGGCCATCGCGATCGTCGTGCGAGACGAACTGAACATCGAGCCCTCACGCTTCAATATCGACGGCGGCGCCATCGCACACGGCCATCCCATCGGTGCGACGGGTGCGATTCTGATCACGAAGGTTGCCCATGCGCTCCAGCGGACCGGTGGCCGCAAGGCCGTGGTGTCGCTGTGCATCGGCGGGGGCCAGGGCATTGCCCTGTGTCTCGAACGCATCTAGCAGCGGTTCGCCCCTTCGAGAAGCCGGCTCACTCCGCGGAATGAGCCGGCCGACGCCCAAAGGCTAGGCCAGGGCAGGCTCCAGGAACCCTGCGAGCCGCCGTGTGATCAGCTGCTCGGCCTCATCCATGATGCGGTCCATCAGCTCCTGCACCGTCGGAATGTCGTTGATCAGGCCGACCACCATGCCGCAGCTCCAGGCGCCCGCATCCATGTCGCCGTGCATCATCACGCGCGGGTAGACGCCCGCGACCTGGTCGATGATGTCGTCGAACTTGAGATCGGCTCCCTTTTCCTTCTCGATCCTGATCAGTTGCTCCACGGATGAATTGGTCAGCACGCGCTCGGTGTTGCGCAGGCCGCGCATCACGAGCCGTGTATCGAGCTCGGTGGCCGCCACGATGGCGTCCTTGACGTTCTGGTGAACCGGTGCTTCCTGCGTGGCCACGAAGCGCGTGCCCATGTTCATTCCCTCGGCACCGAGCGCAAGCGCCGCCACCAGGCTGCGTGCGTCGGCCATTCCGCCGGACGCCACGAACGGAATCTTCAACTCCTCGGCGGCCCGGGGCAGCAGGATCATGTTGGGCATGTCGTCCTCGCCCGGATGGCCGCCGCATTCGAAGCCGTCCACGCTGACGGCATCGCATCCGATTGCTTCGGCCTTCAGCGCGTGCCGCACCGAGGTGCACTTGTGGATCACCTTGATGCCGGCCCTCTTGAGCGCCGGCATGTAGGCCTCGGGACTGCGACCGGCCGTCTCGACGATGCGGACGCCGCCCTCCGTGATTGCCGCGATGTACTCGGGGTACGGCGGCGAAGACAGGGTCGGCAGGAACGTGAGGTTCACGCCGAAGGGCTGGTCCGTCATCTCGCGGCAGCGGCTGATTTCCTTGGCCAGGAGCTCGGGGGTTTTTTGCGTCAGGCCCGTGATGAGCCCGAGGCCCCCGGCATTGGAGACTGCCGCGGCGAGTTCCGCGAAGCCGACGTAGTGCATGCCACCCTGGATGATCGGATGGCGGATGCCGAAGAGTTCAGTGATGCGTGTTTTCATGTGTCTTTCACCAGGTTTCCATGTAAGGGCGCAGGTCCATCTCGAACGTCCATGCGTCCCGAGGCTGGGTATGCAGGTACCAGTAGTTCTCCGCGATGTGCTCGGGGTTCAGGATGCCGTCCTGCTCCTTCAGCGCATATCGCTCAGGAAAGTTGCTGCGGATGAACTCCGTGTCGATCGCTCCATCGACCACGATGTGCGCCACGTGAATGCCGCGTGGACCGAGCTCGCGCGCCATGCTCTGGGCGAGTGCGCGCAGGGAATGCTTGGCACCGGCAAAGGCCGCAAAGTTTGCCGAGCCGCGGATGCCGGCTGTCGCGCCGGTGAAGAGAATCGTCCCGCGCCCTCGCGTGACCATCCTGCGGGCGACCTCGCGCGCATTCAGGAATGCGCTGAAGGCGGCCATCTCCCAGATCTTCATGTACTTGCGCCCCGTCTCCTCCAGGATGCTGCTGGGCACATTGGCGCCGATGTTGAACACCATCACCTCGATAGAGCCGCGCTCCTTCTCGATCTGGTCGATGAGTGCAACGACATCGTCCTCCTTGCGCGCATCGCTGCCGTAGCCGAACGCCTGGCCCCCCGCTGCGCGAATGCGCTCGACCGCCGGCTGCAGCTTGTCCGCAGAGCGTCGTGTCAGGCACGCGACATAGCCCTCGCGGGCGAAGCGCGCGCCGATGGCGCTGCCGGTGGCATCGCCGGCGCCGACGACGAGGGCCACACCGCCTCGGTGGCTGGCTGATTTGTCCATGCGTTCTCCTTTACAAAAACGATCGTTAAGTCATTGCACGTTAATCATCCAACGATCGTTTGTCAATCAAGCCAGAGTGAGTGAAACCCTGTTGACGGGAGTCCCGCAATCACATAGCTTCAGTTAAACAAACGTCCGTTAACTCAAAGGAACCATTCGATGCGCAAGTCAGTTGATTTCTTCTTCGATGTCGGCAGCCCGTCGTCATACCTGGCGTGGACGCAATTGCCGGACCTGTGCGCCAGCCATGGGGCCGAGCTCGTCTACCGGCCGATGCTGCTCGGCGGCGTCTACCAGGCCACCGGCAACTCGTCGCCAGCGACGATTCCAGCCAAGGGGCGCTATACGCAGATGGACTACGAGCGCCACGCGCGCCGGTATGGCGTTCCGTTCAAGGGAAATCCGCACTTTCCCATCATCACGCTGTTCCTCATGCGTGCGATCACCGGAATCCAGTTGCGCCGGCCCGAGCAGCTGCAGCAACTGCTCGGCTGCGTGTTCAAGGCCCTGTGGATCGACGCGCTCAACCTGAACGATGCGCAGCTCACGGCCCACATCCTGACCGAAGGCGGATTCGATCCCGCCGAGATCGAGCGCCTGACCCAGGATCCAGAAACCAAGGCCGCGCTGAAGGCAACCACGCAAGAGGCGGTCGAACGCGGCGTGTTCGGCGCACCCACGCTCTTCGTCGGCGACCAGATGTTCTTCGGCCAGGACCGCATGGACTTCGTTCGCGAAGCCCTTTCCTGAGTCCCCGCCCGCGCGAAGGAAATCACATGGAACACCGACTCTGGCATGCCTCCTATCCGGCAGGGCTTCCCCACGACGTCGTCCTCGACGAACATGAAACCCTCGTCACCTTGCTGGAACGTGCGTTCGCAAAGCACGCCGCAAGAACGGCCGTGACTTGCGCCGGCGAATCGCTGACTTTCGCCCAGGTGGAGCATGGGTCGGCGCTGCTCGCGCGGTCGCTGCAAGCTGCGGGTCTGAAGCGAGGCGACAGAGTGGCCCTCCTGCTGCACAACAACCTCGTCTACCCGGTCGCGTTGGCGGCGATCCTGCGGGCAGGCATGGTGGGTGTGACGATGAATCCGCTCTACACGGCGCGCGAGCTGGCGTACCAGCTGGCCGATTCCGGGTCATCCGCGCTGGTGGCTGCCGAGCCGTTCATGGGCCTCGTCAACGAGGTTGTCGAACAGACACAGCTCAGGTATGTCGTCACCGTGCCAATGCGAGAGGTAAAGCAGGCGCTGTTCGCGACGGCGGGCCGACCGAATGCAGAGGCCGCGAGCCCTACTCCCAAGGTCGCGAGTTTGCGCGACGCAACGTCCGCGCTGGCAGACGCCGAATTTGCCAGCGAGGATGTCCGCCCCTCCGATCTGGCCTTTCTGCAGTACACCGGCGGCACCACGGGGGTTTCCAAGGGCGCGTGCCTGACGCACCGCAGCGTGCTCGCCAGCACGCTGCAGATGCGGTCATGGCTGGGACTGGCACTCGACATCGACAATTTCGAGATCGTCACGCCGCTTCCGCTTTATCACATCTTTCCGCTCGGAACGACATTGACGGCGCTTGCCAGCGGCGCTCACAACCGCCTGGTGGTCAATCCGCGCGATGCCCAGGCGCTTTGCGCCGAACTCAAGAGGGCGCCCTTCGACATGCTGATCGGCGTCAACACGATGTTCAATGCCATGGTGACATTGCCCGAACTGTCCGGCATCGACTTCTCGCGCTGCAACGTGGTCATCGGCGCCGGCGCCTCGATCCAGGCAGCCGTCGCCGCCAAGTGGGTGGAAGCGGGCGGCCCGCCCATCACGGAGGCCTACGGGCTCACTGAAACATCGCCCAGTGTCACTTTCAATGCGCCTGGCCGCAACGGCACGATCGGTGCGCCGGTGCCCTCCACCGACGTTCTGATCGTCGACGATGCCGGCGAGCCGGTGCCGCTCGGCACGCCCGGCGAGTTGCTGATCAAGGGCCCGCAGCTCTTTGCGGGCTACTGGAACCGCGAGGACGAGACACGCAAGTCGTTCACCCAGGACGGCTGGTTTCGCACCGGCGATGTGGTCACCATGGATGCGCAAGGCTTGATGTACATCGTTGACCGCAAGAAGGACATGATTCTGGTGTCCGGCTTCAACGTCTATCCCAACGAAATCGAGGGTGTCGTGGCCATGCACCCGGACGTGCTCGAATGCGCTTGCGTCGGGGTGCCGGACGAGCGCACGGCAGAGACCCCCCACCTGTTCGTCGTCGCCCGCGCGCCGGGGTTGCAGGCCGACGAGTTGGAAGCGCACTGCCGCAGGCTCCTCGCGGCCTACAAGGTGCCCCGCCACATTACGTTCCTGGAGGCTCTGCCCAAATCCGCAGTAGGAAAGATTCTGCGCAAGGAATTGAGGCCGAGCACCCGCGGCGGCGCCGTTGCAATGCGCGGGGAAGTTGGCGCTGGATGAACAGCCGGAGCGATAGTCAACGTTCGGCACCATGGCGCCCCGAGAGATCGACGACGATCACGGTGTGGCCGCGCAACGCCGGATGCCCGAGCTGCTCCCGAGCCATGCCTGGAATGGGACTATTTCCTTGTCAGCAGCAGTTGTCCCATTTTCTGCAGTCTTTCCTTGAGGCCGCCTGCGATCACGCGGAGGACACCGGGCAACTCAATTTCCATCACCACTGCGGCGTCGAGCACCTGGATGACACCGGAGACCGTCTGACCCATCGCCGCGACGCTGAAGATGAGCCGGTCACCCTCCCAGCGCTCGCTGTAGGCCCCGCCACTGCCCGGCAACAGGTTGATGATCTTCGCGAAACCGGCCTCAATGCGGCGTCGCGCCTCTGCGCGGCCGAGCTGATGTGGAACGCTAATGATGATGGGGGTCGCCATGGGAGTTAGGGTGCCGCGAATCGTCACGCTGGGCAAGACTGCAAGAGGCGATCGGCCGTGACGCACCCCTCGCGTGCCACTCCCAGCATGGCGCAGGCGGGAACTGTTCCCGAAAGCCACACCTTTATAAGTCCAGATAATATTGATGGCGTTTGTATGCACGACGGTGATATAATAGTGGTCGTTGCAGCCACGGCGCTCGATTCGTCCGTTGCCGCAACGCCTGCTCAGAGGCGGCAATCCGCCCCCATGCAGGCCGTCCTTTGCGACCTTTGTCGCCCTGTTGGTCTGTAGAGCTGCAGCCAACCGAGTTCCTAGATGGCTCGCGCAGGTTGATTCAAGCCTGCGATCCTGAATGAATCAGATTCCAAAAATCGCCATTTCCATGGGCAAGTACGTCGTTTCGCCCGCGACACAGCAGACCGACTGTGGCCGCTTTCGCGCCTCCTTCTCGGTCCATCGTTCCCAGGGCAACGGCAGCTACTGTCGAGTATTCCGTTTCGACAAAACCTTTAGCTCGCGCGAAGCCGCCCGGCTTTTTGCAGTCACCCAGGGCTGGCTGCAAACGTGCATGCCGCACCCCCTACGTGCCGATGACCTGCTGCCGCAGATCCCATCCACCCTTGCCGCTTGATGCGGACTTCCCGATCCGCACATTCGGATCCCAATGGCGCGACATTCGTCGCGCACTTCGTTCAGAAAGGCTCTTTCCATGAGCATCAAAATCTACGTGGGCAACCTGCCCTACTCCGTGACCGATTCCAGCCTGGAAAGCAACTTTGCCGAATTTGGCAACGTCTCTTCGGCCAAGGTCGTGATGGACCGTGAAACCGGGCGCTCCAAGGGCTTTGGCTTTGTGGAAATGGCTTCCGCCGAAATCGCCCAAGCCGCCATCAACGGTCTGAACGGCATGTCCGTCGATGGACGCTCGATCGTCGTGAACCTGGCCCGCCCCCGCGAAGAGGGTAGCGGCTCAGGTGGCTACAGCGCCGCTGGCTACAGTACGGCAAAACGCTCGGACATTGGCTATGGCACCGGTGGCTACGGCGGTGGTCGTTACTGAGGCCAGCAACCTCGTCTGAAAACCGGCTCTCCTGAGCCGGTTTTTTTTTGGCCGTTGTCAGTACCGAGCACGCTTTGCCCGATGCCAAAGCCGAAGCTGGTCCGGCGAAGTCTTCGACCCGTACCAATCTTTCGATGAGGCCACCGCGACCTGGGCTACTCGAACTTCACGTTGTGCTGCCGCACGGTGGCACCGAAGGCGTCGTACTGCGCGCGGAAGAACTCAGCGAACTTTGCCGGACTCATGCCGTAGCCCTCGAAGCCCTGTTGCACCAGCTGTGCATGCACGTCCGGCCGCTTCAGCGTGTTCTGCAGTTCCTGCGACAGCTTGGCCGTAATCGCTTGCGGCAGCCCCGGCGGTCCGAAGAAGCCGGCCCAGGGCGTGATGGTGAGCTTGCCCAGCCCCAGCTCGCTGCCCGTGGGCACATCGGGCAGCAAGGCGCTGCGCTGCGGCAGCAGTGTGACAAGCGCGCGAATTCGCCCTTCCTTCACGAAGCCCGGCGCCAAGGTGCCGGTGGTGAACATCATGTGGATCTGGCCGCCAAGCAGGTCTGTCATGGCTTGCATGTCGCCCTTGTAGCGCGCGTTGACCACCTTGCGTTCGCCCAGCAGTTGCAGCATGGCCAGCTCCGAGGCGCTGTTGCTCGATGCCGAGTTGTAGGCGCCCGGCTTTGCCGCCACCAAGGCCAGCAGCTCGTTCACGCTTTTCACCGGCAGGCTTGACGGCACCACCAGGAACATCGAGAACTGGCCGGCCGAGCTGATCGGCGTGAAAGCCTTGAACGGGTCGTAGGGCGGCGTCGGCCGAAGGGTGGGCGCCGCCACCATCGCGGTGTTGGTGCCCATCAGCAGCGTGTAGCCGTCGGGCTTGGCCGATGACGTGGCCTGCGCCGCGAGCACGCCGTCCGCGCCCGGGCGGTTTTCCACGATCACCTGCTGGCCGAGCTGCTTCGACAGCCCTTCCGCGATGATGCGGGTGAGCGCGTCGGCGCCGCCGCCGGGTGCAAAGCCCACGATCAGGCGCAGCGGCTTGTCCGGATAGGTCTCGGCGCTCCAGGCTGCCGCGCCAGGCAGCATTGCCAGCGAACCGCCAGCCGCAAGGGCCGCCAGGGTCAGGTTCCTGCGTCGCATTTTTTGCTCCTTGTTCAGAAGAGATGCCGCATGCCGAGCTCCCAGCCCGACGAGCGGCGGCCACCGGCCGGTGCCACGCCGCCGCTGACGACATAGCGCGCCTGGCCGCTGTTCATGAGCCGCGCATAGGTACCGTAGAGCGCGGTGCGCTTGGAGAGGTTGTGCACATAGCCGATGCCGAACTGGCGCGCATCGTCGCGGTTGCGCGGCATGCCGTTGGCGTTGCGCAGGCTCTCGTCGCTGCGGTCGTCCAGGTAGGCGTAGCTCACGCGAATGCGGCCAACCTCGAAGGCCGGAATGTGCGCGCCGATCTCGGCGGTGTTCTTGCGCACCGTGCCGGCCGCGAGCTTCACAGTCACCTTGTTGTAGAGCGCGAAGAACTTCGCAAAACCTGCGTCCCAAGTGCCGCCAATGTTGGCGTGCGTGTAGTTGCCGATGGTGGCGGTGGCGTCGTAGTGGGTACGGGTCAGGGCGGCGGCGATGTCGAACGCGCCCGAGGCAAAGCCGAGGCGCGCGCCGGCAAAGTTGCCATCATCGCGGTTCGGCGCGGTGGAGTCGTTCTCACCCGTGCCGATCATCGCCATGCCATAGAAGCCGCCGAGCTTGGCCGGCAGCCAGTAGCTCACCGTGTTGCTGCCCGTGATGCCGGTGGGCAGCGGCCCCGTACCTGCACCCGCGAACGTGAGGTTGCCCGCGCGCGCCACGCCGTTGGCGTTGAAGGGATCGAAGAAGATGCTGTTGTAGTGCGTGGGAATGAAGTCGCGGCCCAGGCGCAGTTCACCCACCTTCTCGTGCGACAGGCTCACGAAGGACATGCGGTCGAAGGTGATCGGCCCCGCCACTCCCGCGCCGCTGGTCTGGTTGTTGCTGTTGCTCGCACGGCCGGTCCCGGTGTCGGGGTTCAGGCTGCCTTCGAGCCAGAAGCCCGCGCGCAGGCCGCCGCCCAGGTCTTCGGTGCCGCGAAATCCAAGCCGACTGGTCGACAGCCCGCCGTTGGACAGCGCCTTGACGGAGGCACCGCCCTCACCCTTGGTGTACTGGATGCCGAGGTCCATCACACCGAACACGGTGACGCTCGACTGCGCATGTGCCGCGCCGCTGCTGGCCAGTGCCAGCGCCGAGCACATCAAGATTTCTCTCATGGTTTCTTGTCTCCTGCTTCTTCTCTTGGTTGAAAAACTCGGGAACGCACGCAGGGCTGCGCCACCGGGTGCGCGGTGCACACCGGTCGGCGAAAGCCGGGGTAAAAAGGTCTTGCTAGCCCGAAGGCTGGGGCCGTTCGGTGCGCACGAGCACGGCGCCCTTGGACAGCGGGCTCACATTGCGCCGGTACTGCTGCAGCCAGCCGGTATCGAAGGCCGGCGGCGGTGCCTGCCAGTCGGCGCGGCGCGCCTGGAGTTCGGCGTCGGTCAATGCAATGTCGAGGCGGCGTGCGTCCAGATCGATGGTGATCACGTCGCCATCGCGCACCAGCCCCAGCGGCCCGCCGAGCGCGGCTTCGGGCGACACCTCGGCCACCACGAGCCCCTTGCAGACCAGGCCCGAAAGGTGTCCGTCGGTCAGGATCGCGACCTGGTCGCCCAGGCCCGCACCGTCGATGGCGAACACCACGCGGGAGGCGCCGCCGCCCATCGCCGGGCCGCCGCAGGCACCGGCGCCGCGCATCACGACCACCTGGCCCGACACGATCTCGCCATTCTTCAGCGCGGCAATGGCAGCATCCGAGGTCCAGAAGCACACCGCCGGACCTGTGAAGCTGCGCACCTTGCGCTCCACGATGCCGGTCTTGATGAGACCCGACTCGGGTGCGAGGTTGCCGCGCAACAGCACGATGGCGGGCAGCGGCGCGACCGGGCGATCGACGGGGCGGATCACCTCTGCGTCGGCGACTTCGGCGTTGCGCAGGTTGTCCGCCACGGTACCGCCCGTGACGGTGGGCGCGCTCGTGTCGAGCAAGGGCGCAAGCTGCTTCATCAGCGCACGGCAACCGCCGGCCGCTTCGAAGGCTTCGATGCTGTGATCGCCGATCGGCCGCACGCCGGCCAGCACCGGCGTTGTGGGGCCGAGACTTTCGAAGAGGCCGTACACATCGACGCCGCACTCCCCTTCGGTCGACACCGCCTGCAGATGCTTGGCCGTGTTCAGCGAGCCGCCGATGGCCAGCACCGCGCGCACCGCATTGGCGAAGGCGCCGGGTGTGAGGATGTCGCGCGGCTTCAGGTCGTCCCACACCATCTGCACGATGCGTGTGCCGGCCGCGCGCACGTCGGCCATCATTTTCGGGCTCAGCGCCGCCACGGGCGCGCTGCCGGGCAGCGCCATGCCGAGGGCTTCGCAGACGATATGCATCGAGTTGGCCGTGCCCAGGCCCGAGCACACGCCCGGCCCGCGGATCGCCTCGCGGCTCATGCCCACGAGTTCTTCGACCGGCAAATTGCCTGTGACGGCGTGCATCGCGCCAATGAACACTTCCTCGATGTCCATGTGCTTGCCGCGGTATTCACCGCTGGGCTGGTAGCCGCAGGGCACAAGCAATGTCGGAATGTTGAGCCGCGCCGCCGCCATGAGCTGGCCCGGCACGGTCTTGTCGCAGGAAGTGAGGCACACCATGCCGTCGAGCTGCGCGCCCTCGACGGCCACTTCGATGTCGTTGGTGACCAGGTCGCGCGCACCGAGCATGTAAGCGCCGCGCGCGCCCGCGCCCGTGATGAAGTCGCTGGGCGCCGCAGTGCGAATTTCGAAGGGCACGCCGCCCGCGGCGCGGATCGCGGCCTTCACTTCCACCGCCACGCGGTCGAGGTGGCTGAAGCAGGCCGCGAGTTCCGACGAGCTGTTGACGATGGCGATCTTCGGCTTTTCGCAGTCTTCTTCAGCGATGCCAAGTGCGCGCCAATGCGCATTGCGCACCGACCAAAGATACGAGCCGCGCGGAAAGTTGCTGCGCAGTGGGCGGGTGGTCATGGGCGGTCTCCAGGCTTGTTCTTCTTGGTGATCTCGATCACGCCGCGGTCGGCGTCCACGCGCACCCAGTCGCCGGTTTCGATGCACTCGAGAGGGTCGCGCTCGAAGTCGGTCATCGAGGGCGAGTGCGTGACCACGGCGCCGAGCGCCATCTTGGTGGTCATCTCGTTGAACAGGAACGCCGCGGGCGCGGAGTTCATGAGCCGCGTCATGTGGAACATGGCCGACCAGCCGGACGAGCCCTTGGCCCCCGGAAACACCAGCACCTTGCCCGCGAAGCTCTGGCCGCGCAGTTCGTGCCTCGTTTCGATGACGGTGCCGGTGCGTGGATCGATGCCGCCCCAGCCCGAGATACGGTCGCGGGTGACCAACGCCTCGCCTTGAGCCGTGCCGCCGACCACCTTGCGGCCGCGAATCACGATGGTTTTCTCTTCAGTCACGACTGCATCGTTCATGCGTAGCCTCCCTTCCACCGTCCCGTGCATGCCGCATCGATGCATTCCGCCGTGCTGCCGAACCACGCCTGCACGCCGAGGATGGCGGGCAGGTAGTGCGCCTGCTTGGCCGAGTCGAGCGCCACGGTCTTCGTGCCCTTGGGCACTGCGCGGCTCATGGCGGAGCAGCTGTCGGACATGATGATGCCGCCCGCGTCCTCGATGATCTTCGTGTAGCCGTTGCGGTCGGCCAGCGACTTGATGGCGCGCGGCGTGAAGATCCACAGCTCGCAATCGGGGTGCACCTTGCGGCCTTCGATGAGCTGCGCGGCTTCCCAGATCTGCTCGATGGTGTAGTGCGGGCAGCCCAGCATCACGTACTGCACCTCGGCGTCCTTGCCCGTCGCATTGATCTTCTCGTAGGTGGCACGGCGCTCGGCCTCCCCGTAGCGCAGCACCTCCACCGGCGCACGGCCGCCGAGCGCCTGCTCGAGCGTCAGCGCCTCGGGCGTGACACCTGCGATGTGATACATCTCCACGCCGCCTGAAGAGGACGCCGCTGCGCCGAAGTGCTTGAGCCGCGGCAGGTTGGGCACGCGGCCGATGCCACTCTTGCTGTGCACCACCGGCACGCGCTCCTGCACATGCTCGCCGATGTAGTAGCCGAGCAAGCCCCAGTCCTGCACCGATTCGACCTCGACGTCGAGCTCGACCACGTGCGTCGCATGGCGGTTCTCGTCGAGGTGATAGCCCCAGTACGGAATGCGCCCGGTGAGCATGGCCGCGCCGGTGCTCTCGCGCCCTTCGGTGTTGGTGCGCGCGCCGAGCACCGAGTTGCAATACACCACGGCCGACGATTCCATCCACGCGCAGTGCTCGCCGCGCGTGGGAATGTTGCCCACCTGATAAGGCGTGCAGGTGTTCATGATCTGCGCGCCCAGGCCCGCGGCATGGCGCTCGCTCTTGTTGTAGAACTGCACGATCTCTTCGCTCACACCCATGCGCTCGGGCTGGCCCGGGTCGAAGCCCAGCTGCAGGTGGCTCGTGAATACCTTGAATTTCGGGATCTCGACGGTCTCCTGGCTGTCGAGGCTGAACTCGGAAAACACCGCGTCCATGCCGCCGCCCTTGGCAAGCGCAAAGTCGCGCTGGAAGGGCGTGGTCGAGGTGATGGTGGCGCAGACGTTGCGCGTTTCCACCAGCCGCTCGGCGCCCAGCGCTTCGCCGTAGCGCATCAAGAGGTCCATTGCCTTCTGCACGGCCGGTCCGTCACGGCCGTCCATCATGGCTTTTTCTTCGTCGCTCAGGTGCATGGCCCTGTGTCTCCGTTCTTGTGTTGTCGTGGGGTCGGCCGGTAGCGGCGGCTAGCCCGGCGAGGGCGTGGGCACGTGCCCGCCGATGTCGCGCGCGATGGTGAGCGCGATGTCGTGCAGGCGCGGTGCAAGTTCGTTGCGCAGGCGCTCCTCGGTGAAGACGAAGGCCGCGCCGCCGCCGTTGAGCGCCATCACTTCGCCGTCGGGCCCGATGAGCGGCACCGACACCGAATTGATCTCGCGGTGGAACTCGCCGAGCGAAAGGCAGTAGCCCAGCCGCCGGGCCTCGCCGATGGCGCGCGTCATGCCGGGCGCAATGCTGTCCCACTCGGGGCCGCGCAAGAGGCGCATCGAATCGATCAGCTGGTTGCGCTGCGCCTCGGGCAGCGCTGAAAGATAGGCGCGGCCCAACGCCGAGTTGGCCAGCGGCGCGCGCGAGCCCACGTCGAGCCGCGCCGACAGCATCGACGAGCGCGGCCGGCAGGCCTCGATCAGCACCATCTCCATGCCGTCGCGTATCGCCAGGTAGACCGAGGCGCCCACCTCCTCCGCCATCGCCTGCATGCTGGGCCGCGCGGCGGCGCGCACGTCGAGGCTGCCGAGGAACACGCGCGACAGCGACACCACGCCCGGGCCGAGCATGAAGCGGTCGGGCACCTGCGCGGCCTTGAGCATGCCCAGCGAGAGCAGCGTCGCGACGAGCCGGTTGACGGTCGGCCGCGGAATGCCGGTCATGCGCGCGATGTCGGCATGGCCCAGCACGGGGCGCGCCTCGCTGAAGCAGCGCAGCACCGAGATGCCGCGCTCCAGCGCGCTCACGGTGTCGGCGCGGTCGCCGCGCGCATCAGCGGCATCGGCCGCGGAGGAAGAGGTGTCGTTCTTGTCGGTGGACATGGAGGAACCCTTTGCAAGACTCTGCAATGTAGAGGCTGGCGAATGCGCGTCGGCCGGGTTCATGCGATTC
Organism: Variovorax stachyos; assembly: GCF_051400855.1. NCBI lineage: Bacteria > Pseudomonadati > Pseudomonadota > Betaproteobacteria > Burkholderiales > Comamonadaceae > Variovorax > Variovorax stachyos. The sequence continues at coordinate 89,207 of NZ_JBLFFN010000020.1, forward strand.
AGATCCCGGCTTCGGCCGCGGCCCGCGCCTGCACGCCCTGGCCGGCGGCGCCGGCGCGCAGGTACACGCCCTGCGCGAGCAGCGCCGACTGCAGCGCGTTCACGTCGACAAAGCGCGGTTCGATGCCGCCCCGCGACGCCAGCGCCGCCGCCACGCCAGCGGCCTGGCCGGTGATCCAGCACTGGGGAATCTCGCGCATGAAGCCGTGCGAGTTGCGGTCGCACGAGATGTGCCGGCCGCACGCCAGCAGGCCATCGAGCTGCTGCGGCACCAGCGCGCCGTAGGGAATGGAGATGTTCGGGAACTTGGGCGACACTGCGGGCGTCACGCCGATCTCGTCAGCCAGCGCCACGCCCTCGGGCCATTGGCTGCGCAGCACCGCTCCGACGCCGGAGAGGCGCCGCGCATGGCGCACGCCGATCTGCGGTGCGCTCAGCATCAGGAAGGCCTGCTCGAAGCCCGGCGCATGCCCCTTGAAGTAGTCCAGGTGAGCGGCCATCGCGCGGTGCGAGCGCACTTCCACGGCCGTGAGGTCGTCCACGTCGAGCGCCGAATAGCCCGACTGCCGCGGGCCCATGAACAGCGCCACGTCGTTGCGCCAAGAGACGAAGGGCCGCTCGAACAGGCCGCACGCTTCGCGCCCGCGCGCCATGAAGGCGCTGAACGCCTCGGGCTGGCCGGCCTTGAATTCGATCCAGCGGTTCATGTCCACGCCGCCGAACAGCCACGAGGTGTTCATGCAGTGGTGCACGTCGGCCTCCTCGATGTCGTTCACGTAAGCCGCGCCGGCGCGCGCGAACAGGTCGCCGTCGCCGGTGGCGTCGACCACCACGTCGGCCATGATCGCCATGCGGCCTTCCTTGCTCTCGAACACCACGCCCTTCACCGCGCCGTCCTGCACGATCGGAATCGCGGCCCACGAGTGGTAGATGAGCTTGACCTTGCGCTCCAGCACGATCTCCTGCGACAGCAGCTTGAGGCGCTCCGGGTCGATGGTGGGCGACCACGTGACCACGCCATGGTAGGCGGCTGTGCGTTGCGACCAGTGCGCGGCTTTGGCCACGTCCTGCGAGCCCCAGTCCTCGCGCGCCGGGCCGGCAATGGCGTCGGCCGGCAGGCGGTCGAACAGCTCTTCGGCAAAGCCGCGGATCACCAGCTGGCCTTCCCAGTCGGTCATGCGGTCGATCCAGATCACGAGGCCGCCGGTGGAAAGCCCGCCCAGGTGGTTGTAGCGCTCGAGCAGCGCCACGTCGGCGCCGGCGCGCGCGGCGGCCGCGGCGGCCGCGGTGCCCGACGGCCCGCCGCCCACGACCAGCACGCCGCAGCGGTGATAGACCGGAATGTCCTTGCCGGGCTCGGCCCAGGTGCCGTGGTCAGGCCGCTTGACGCGGCTGTCGCGGTCGAAGATGTCGGAGGACAGGATGCGCTCGTCGGTGCGGACGACAGTTTTCATGGATGCGTGTCTTGGATGGGCGATTGCTTCGCATTTTGATTTCAATGTTCATTTTGTCAAACACAATGGATTGAAAATCGAGTTTCTTCGGGGTATTCCCTAGCAGATCTGGATTTTTATGACTTTCCAGATCACTATAAGAAGAACATTCCAAACGGAGACATCGATGAAGAAACCCTGCGGCACCCGCCGCGCACTCAGCGCGGCGCTCGGCGCGGCGGCCCTCCTGGGCGTGGCGCCCCTGGCGCTGGCGCAAGACTTTCCCGTGCGCGGCGGCAAGCCGATACGCATCGTGGTGGGCTTCACGGCCGGCGGCGGTACCGATGCCCAGGCGCGCATCGTGGCGCAGAAGCTCGGCGAGGTGCTGGGCACCAGCGTGATCGTCGACAACAAGCCCGGCGCCAGCACCATGCTGGCTGCGAGCGAGGTGGCGCGCGCGCTGCCCGACGGCTACACCCTGCTCTACGCGCCCTCGTCCACCATGGCGCAGAACCCCCACACCTTCTCGCAGGTGCCCTACGACCCGTTCAAGGACTTCACCGCCATCTCGATGGGCGGCCGCGGGCCGCTGGTGCTGTCGGTGAGCACCACCGTGCCGGCCAGCAACGTGAAGGAACTCATCGCCTACGTGAAGGCGAATCCCGGCACGGTGAGCTACGCCTCGTTCGGTGCAGGCACCTCGTCGCACATCTACGGCGAGGCCTTCGTGAGGAAGGCCGGTCTCGACGCGGTGCACATTCCCTACAAGGGCGGCTCGGACGCGGCCAAGGACCTGATCGGCGGCCGCGTGCAGTACATGTTCGATTCGGCCTCCTCGGCGGTCATCACCTCGGGCACCGGCAAGGTGAAGATCCTCGCGATTGCCGCGAACGCGCGCATTGCCGCGCTGCCCGACGTGCCGACCTTCGCCGAGCAAGGCGTGACCGGCCTCGACCTGCCGAGCTGGCTCGGCTTCTACGGGCCGGCCCACATGCCTGCGCCGGTGGTCGCGAAGCTCAATGCGGCGCTCACGCAGGTGCTGGCGATGCCGCAGGTACGCGAGTTCTACCGCAGCGGCGGCTACGAGGCCGGGGCAAGCACGCCCGAGGAATTCGCCGGCGTCACGCGCTCGACCTACGAACGCTGGGGCGCAATGGTGCAGCAGGTCGGGCTGGCGAAGCAATGAACGCCCGGCCGCACTTCATCGGCCGCCGGCGCATTGCCGCATGGCTCGGGCTCGGGCTCGCACTGGGCACAGTCGCGCTGCCGTGTGCCGCGCTCGCGGCCGATCCCGCGCCCTTTCCCGAGAAGGGCCGCAGCATCCGCATCGTGCTCGGCCTTGCGGCGGGCGGCGCCTCGGATGCGCAGGTGCGCTTTGTCGCGAACAAGCTCGGCGAAGTGCTGCAGACGCCCGTCATCGTGGAGAACCGGCCGGGCGCAAGCTTCATCCTTGCCACCGAGGAAGTCATTCGCGCCGCGCCCGACGGCTACACGATGATGTACGCGCCCTCTTCCGTGGTGGCGCAGAACCCGCAAACGCTGGCGCAGGTGCGCTACGACCCGTTCAAGGACCTGACGCCGATTTCGCTCGGCGCGCGCGGCCCGCTGGTTCTCACGGTGCACGCGAGCGTGCCCGCGCGCACGGTGCAGGAGCTGGTGGCCTACGTCAAGGCCAACCCGGGGAAGATGAGCTATGCCTCCTTCGGCACCGGCACCTCCTCGCACATCTACGGCGAGGCCTTTGCGAAGCAGGCGGGGCTGGACGTGGTGCACGTGCCGTACAAAGGCGGCGCCGATGCCGCGAAAGACTTCCTCGCGGGCCGCGTGCAGTACTACTTCGACGCCGCGCCCAACGCGATCCAGAACACCGCCACCGGCAAGGTCCGCATGCTCGCGGTGGCGGCACCCGCGCGCAGCGCGATGCTGCCCGACGTGCCCACGATGAACGAGCAGGGCGTGAGCGGCGTAGACATGCCGAGCTGGCTGGGTTTCTATGGCCCCGCGCGCATGCCCGCGCCGGTGGTCGCAAAACTCAATGCCGCGCTCGCGCAGGTGCTCGCGATGCCCGCCACGCGCGACTTCTTCCGCCAGGGCGCCTACGAGGCCGAGTCGTCGAGCCCCGCGCAACTGGCCGAACTCACGCGCGCGACCTACGAACAGTGGGGCGACATCATCCGCAAGCTCGGGCTTGCGAAGCAATAGCAGGGTGCTGGCGAAAATCATCCCAATCGAAGTGGCCCTGCTTGGCCAGGGCACCCGCATTGTCTTGGCAGCCCACGCCAGCCCAGCCCCCTGGCTCTAACGCCGGGCTGGCAGCTTCAATCCCAAGCAAAGCGGCAAGGCAAGGGCGGACAGCAGCGCCATCCCCAGGAAGCCGGTGGCTCCGAGCCGTGCGTACAGAACTCCGGATGACAATGTCAGCAGCGCTGTCACCAGTCCTGGTCCGAGTGCGTAGATGGCTTGGCCGGTAGCGGCAAGATGCCGAGGCACGGTAGCGCCCATGAGGCGCATGCAAGCGAGATGCAAAAGTGCAAACGTCATTCCGTGCAAGGGCTGTACGAGTGCAAGCGCTATGGGATCGGTCGACGAAGCCACCACAAGCCACCGCACGATAGCCGCTACCGAAGCAATTGCGGCTGCACCGCTCGGACCGAAGGCATCGACCAAACGAGGTCCGATCAGGACGAAGACCACGACCTCCGCAACGACGGCCTCCGACCACAGGATGCTGATCGTGGTCTGGCTGATGCCGGCCGCGTTCCATCGGATGACTGCGAATGCGTCATGCATGGCATGGCTGCCGTAGACCAGGGCGGCGACGAGGACCATGCGCCGGAACACGACGATCCCCATCAGTTCCCCGATAGCCTTGACGGATGATGGTTCAGGGGCGGCGCAGGTCCGACTACCGGCCGGTGGCAGCAGCATGGTGCTTGCTGCTGCGACCAGAAGCAGGGCGCCATGCATCCATGCGATCGAGGTAAGTGCCGTCCAGCCGATCACTTGGCCCGCTGCCAGCGTTCCGAACACGAAGGCAGCCGAAGCCGAACCTCGTACCCAGCCATATTCGAACCTCGCCCCGGCCGAGGTCGCGGACTTCGAAGCATCCAACGCCAAGGCGTCGGCAAGTGACGTGGTTGGTGTAAGTGCCGCTTCATGGCAAAGGCGCACGATCAGGAAGACCCAGAACCCAGCTATCCAAGTAAGGCCGAATGCGAGGCAGGCAGCAAGGGCGGCAGCCGCGGCCAGGACGTGACGCAATCGCTGCAAACGATCTGCGAGGCGCCCTGCAACCGGTCCGGCGACCAGCCGTACGATGGTCCCCAGTCCCAGCAGAAGCCCGATCTGCTCGGGTGACATCCCGCGCGTTTCGAAAAGACGTGGCCAGAATGGCGAGGCCACGCCGAATGACGCGTACAGCAACGCATAGAGGAGGATGAAAGATCGCAACGCGTGAGGCTGGGGCATTCGCATGGTGGGCGCTTCCGATCTTCTAGCGCTTGCCTTCGGTCAATGGTGATCTCCACAAGGACCGGCGCCGGTCGGTCGCAGGCGCAAGTAGCCCTTTTCACCGAAAGACAATTGCTCATGCGTAAGTTTGCAAAAGTTGTGGTCATTTTTGACTAAACTTTTTTGATTTCTCCCGACGCGGGCCCTTCTTCTCTCAAGCGCTGCTCGCAAGCTGGCGCGGCGAGCCTGGTCATCGAAGACCGCGTAGCTGTTCGGCGCGCACTTCAGCGCCGGGGCACTCGGGCCGCCGACCGAGCCTTTGCCTGGTACCTCCTTGCACTCGCGGTAGCGGCAATCGTTGCCAACGCCGCCGCTGGAATTTGTAGAAGTCCTCAAGCTCCGCCTGTCGTCTCTCCAAAACCCCGTCTTCGTCCTGCATCAGCTTGCCCGGGGGCCGAACAGCGGAACGATGCTGGACCCATTCGAGGTCGCACGAGCCTTCATTGACTCCGCCCGTCCGCGCAGGCTGAGTGGCTTCTTGGAAGAGGTAGATGCGGCGGTCATGGGCCGACCGCCCTACTGACTCCAAGCGGCCAGCACCGGCCATTCGTTCACAAGGCTCATTCGGCCTGATTCCGACCTTCGCCGCGCGCGCACAACAACTTCTTCTGGTTCTGTGAGCGCTTGGCCTGAAGAGCGTGCACTCAGCGCCGCGGCCCCCGCATGCGCGGGCGCATGGCAAACAGGCCGGCTCCCGCCCTGCGCCGCGGACCGGCTAGCCGCTTCACTCTGCCGCTACGGCTCGGAATGTATGTTGAATGATGGAGTCCGAGGCGGCATAGCCGGCACCCCTGAGCAGGCTGGTATCGTTCGATTGGAACTTGCAGTAGGCCGGCACCGGCGCGAGAGACCTGCTTATGCCGAAGCCGAATTTCATGGCGCGCTCCTGATTCGGCTCGATCGTGACGATGGTCACGGCGTCCGGAGTGGGGGTGCCGTCCGGCTGAGTTTCCTCGGTGTGATAGGTGACGGTCACTTCCCTCGCGACAGTGCCCAGGTTCAAGAGCGTACACGCGCCAGTTTGATTGGTCTCCAGGAAGAAGGGTGGCGTCGCCAGGACCGTCGGCGCCCGTCGGCCCGCGCCGCCGGAGCGTTCGTGATGGCCCTCGTTCTGGTCGGCCGATGCAGGAATCGATGTCGCCATCGATGCGATGGCTGCCAAGATGCATGCGGCCGCCGCCCGATGAGCGAACCCGCGCGTTGTGCGTCGTGCTGCCGGGGAAATCAAGGTGTTCATGACTATGTCTCCATCTGCGGGCTTCACTGGGCCACGATGGTGCTGAGAACCCGATTGCCGTCCCGGATCGCGGCGCTCGCCCGGAGCACGCTGGTGTCTGCCGATTCAAAAACGCACCAGTTCCCCGTCGGAAAAGGCACCACCCTCGGGACGCTGAAGGTAAAGGACCGGATGGGCCCCGGCGGCAGCGTGATGGTTTCGACAATGTCCGGAAAGGGCCCTCCGCCGCCGATGAGCCTGAACTCCGTGTGCATGGTCACGGTGACTTGCTGAGGCGCCGTGCCCACGTTCGTGACCGAACAGACGAAGCTCTGGAGGTTGTTCCAGTACAGCGGCGGCGTCGCCAGGAGCGTCGGGGGCTTCCTGCGCGATCTGCGGTCGTCATCTGCGCGTTCGTTCTGGTCGGCCGATGCGGGAATCGATGCCGCCATCAAGCCGAGGGCAGCCGCGGCGCAGGCGGCCACCCGATGCGCAAGCCGGCGGCCGGTGCCGCGCGCGGCTGAGGGAACAAGCTCTTTCATGGCTCGATCTCCAACTGAGGTGCCGCAGGGCGGACGACTCGAATGTGCGGCGGAAGTCGAGCCGGGGCGCACGCTGCTGGCCGTACGACGACGGCGGTCGTCGAGATGGACATGCCCGTGGTGGCGAAAGTGTAGGCGTAGCTGGATGGAGTTCAAGCTCAGAACTGGGGTTGACAGCCGGGGCCGTTTTTCCCAATTCGGTTGCCCAGGCCGGAGTTGACGATTTGTTCACCCCCTCGGGGGACCAGCCCGTGGAAAACAAGGGAGGTGACTCGCGGAACCCCGACGCCGTGCGGCGTGCCGCTGGGTTGCCCTCCGACCAGGCAAGCCGCGACTTGGGCGGCGCCTGGGCGGTCGGGATGCGCCGCCTGGGGGGTGCAATCTTGTGGCCTTGCCCCGTCTAGCCGAAGTACCAACCCTCCGGGTTGCCGACTAGACTTCGGCAGTCGGCCGAGGCCGTGTGCAAACGGTCTGCGCTCCAGTATGCAGGACATGGCTCGAATGCGACCGCGACGCGATGAGCGCGCTATCCAGTAGGCGCATCACTGCAGATGCGCTTCGCGTGCTCGGACCGAGCCTTTGAAGAGGCGTGAGAGGCTCACGCCCCCATCAATCTCATCGCCTTCATCGTCCTGGTTATGCCAAGGACCGCGATGACCCTCTTCATGTTGTAAGCCAGCACGTGCAGGCAAATTTCGGTGTTCACATGCTCCAGCTTCTTCGTCAGGAAGTGGGTTGAACCCATCCAGTACTTCAATGTCCCGAACACGTGCTCCACCGTGCACCTTCGCAGCGTCATCGCGACAGGCTTGCGGTCCAGGCGTTGCTGGACGCGCTCAAGCACCTCTTCGTGCTCCCATCGGCGGATGCGACGGTAGTCAGCGGTCGTGCACTGCCCTTTGAGTGGGCACGTGGGGCAGGCGCTGGTCCAGTAGACGCGAAGCTTGTTGCCGTTCTTCTCGAACGTGGTGAACCTGTAGATGGCCCGCTCGCCCGCAGGGCACTGATACTCGTCAGCCTTCGCGATGTAGATGAAGTCGCTCTTGTCGAAGCGTCCCTCGGCCTTGG